>NZ_CP013862.1:2572189-2893713 GCF_001307805.1 Lentibacillus amyloliquefaciens
GCGTGTTCCAGTTGTTACAGCCGGGGCACTTACCCATCCATTTGGCAGATTCATAGCCGCATTCCTGGCAAACATACTTCATTTTGCGTTTAGCCAATACAATCCTTCCCCCTCGCTACAGTTTCTATTATATACGATTGACATCTCATGAAAGTTACAATAATCTATCATTTTAATAAAGTTCATTCCATAATTATTCCACAAAGCGATTGCATCCCGCTTACCGATTCCGCGCGAGCTTAAAAAGCTGAAAAGGGTTTGCCTTTTCAGCTTTTTGATTGCATTTAACCTCCCAATGTTATTGGTCTACGGCAAAATTAGAAATTCTCCTTTATTATTTAAGCCGATTTTTACTTTTTCACCTTTTTTGAAGTTTTCTTGCAGCAGTTCTTCAGACATAAGGTCTTCAATGTTTTTCTGGATCGACCGGCGTAATGGACGTGCGCCGTATTCCGGGTCAAATCCTTCATTGGCAATCTTCTCGACAGCCTTATCTGTCAATGAGAATTCGATTTCCTGTTCTTTTAGACGGTCCTGCAGCTGCTTAAGCATTAGATTGACGATATATTTCATATGTTTCTTCTCAAGTGAATGGAAAACAATAGTTTCGTCAACCCGGTTTAAAAACTCCGGACGGAATGCTTTTTTCAGTTCGTCAATCACTTTTTTCTTCATATCCTGATAATCTTGTTCTTTATCCTCGTCGAGTGTAAAGCCGACATATTTGTTCTGTTTAAGTTCATTTGCCCCGACGTTTGACGTCATGATCAAAACAGTGTTTCGGAAGTCAACCAAACGGCCTTTGGCATCTGTCAGCCGGCCATCTTCAAGCACTTGCAGCAAAATGTTGAAAACTTCCGGATGGGCTTTTTCCACTTCGTCCAATAACACAACCGAGTATGGTTTTGTACGGACTTTCTCAGTGAGTTGTCCGCCTTCATCATAGCCGACATATCCCGGCGGTGAACCAACCAGACGGGAAGTGGAATGTTTTTCCATATACTCTGACATGTCAATCCGAATCATTGCTTCTTCATCAGCAAACATCGCTTCAGCCAGCGCTCTGGCAAGTTCGGTTTTTCCAACGCCGGTTGGGCCAAGGAAAATAAATGAACCAATCGGGCGTTTTGGGTCTTTCAGTCCAGCGCGGGCACGGCGTATGGCTTTTGACACTGCATTGACAGCTTCGTCCTGACCAATGACCCGGTTATGCAGTGTGTCTTCCAGGTTCAGAAGCCGCTCACTTTCATCTTTAGTCATTCTGGTCACCGGTACACCCGTCCAAACGGAAACGACGGTAGCAATGTCCTCAATCGTTACCTCAGAATCTTTCTGCCCTTGTTTTTCTTTCCATTCTTTTTTTGTTTCTTCCAGTTCTTCGCGCAGATGCTGTTCAGAATCTCTCAATGATGCAGCTTTTTCAAATTCCTGGCCTTGGACAGCAGAATCTTTTTCTTTTCGAACATCACCAAGCTTCTGTTCCAGTTCTTTTAAGTTCGGCGGAACGGTATAGGAACTCAGACGAACTTTGGAGCCGGCTTCGTCAATCAAGTCAATTGCTTTATCCGGCAGAAAGCGGTCAGTGATATAGCGGTTTGATAAATTAGCAGCTGCTTCAATGGCATCATCTGTAATCGTTACACGGTGATGCGCTTCATATCGGTCACGCAGACCCTTTAAAATCTGGATTGTCTCTTCCAATGTTGGCTCATCTACCTGAATCGGCTGAAACCTGCGCTCTAACGCAGCATCTTTTTCAATATATTTACGATACTCATCCAATGTTGTTGCCCCGACACATTGCAGTTCACCGCGGGAAAGCGCCGGTTTCAGGATATTCGAAGCATCAATTGCTCCTTCTGCCCCGCCTGCTCCGATCAATGTATGCAATTCATCGATAAACAAGATGATATTTGAGGCCTGGCGGATTTCCTCCATCACTTTTTTAAGACGGTCTTCAAATTCACCGCGGTATTTGGTTCCGGCAACAACAGTTCCCATATCAAGGGTCATCACACGTTTGTCGCGCAATATCTCGGGAACTTCATTATTGACAATTTGCTGTGCCAGCCCTTCTGCTACAGCTGTTTTACCAACACCGGGCTCACCAATCAGCACCGGGTTATTCTTCGTCCGGCGGCTTAACACCTGGATGACCCGTTCAATTTCACCGCTGCGGCCGATAACGGGATCAACATTTCCATCTTTAGCACTTTCAGTCAAATCCCGTGCCAGTGAATCTAATGTCGGGGTGTTGGCATTTGACGACTGGGCACCGCGGCCTTGCCGTCCAGCTTGGGATTCATTGCTTCCCAGAAGCTGAAGCACTTGCTGGCGTGCCTTGTTAAGACTGACACCAAGGTTATTAAGAACGCGTGCTGCAACCCCTTCGCCTTCACGAATCAGGCCTAACAGGATATGTTCGGTTCCAACATATGAATGACCCAGTTTGCGAGCTTCATCCTGGGATAGTTCAACTACTTTCTTCGCCCGTGGTGTATAATGAATCGTCTGCATCGGCTGTTTGCCGGTTCCGATCAATTTTTCCACTTCCTGCTGAATTTTAGTTACTTCAAGCCCTAAGGATTCAAGTGCTTTAGCTGCAATACCATTTCCTTCACGAACAAGGCCGAGTAATATATGTTCTGTGCCGATGTTGTTATGGCCAAGTCTTACAGCTTCTTCCTGCGATAATGCCAATACTTTTTGTGCTCGTTCTGTGAAACGTCCAAACATCATATAATTTTCCTCCTAGCTATGTCTCTAATTGTACCCGTTCACGAATGAGTGACGCTCTTAGGACATCCCGCTCATTCGGAGTCAATGTTTTTTTGGCATATTGCTGCAAAAATCCTGGCTGAGTCAGTACCATTAACTCGTTTAATATATTACGTGATACATTTTCAATAATACCTAAATCAATCCCCAGCCGGACATCAGACAAACATTTTGCCGCTTCTTTTGATTCGATGATCCGGCTGTACGCCATAACACCATAAGAACGGTAAATTCGGTCTTCAAGGTGTGTACTTGATTGTTCCATCATGTAATTTCTGGCGTTTCGTTCATGCTCAATCAGTTCCCGGACAACACTTTCTAAATCATTAACAATATCCACTTCAGACTTGCCAAGTGTTATCTGGTTGGATATTTGAAAAATGTTGCCTGTTGCTTCACTGCCTTCTCCGTATATCCCTCGGACAACCAGTCCCAGCTGGTTGATAGCCGGTATCATCCGTTTGATCTGCTTGGTCCAGGAGAGTGCAGGCAAATGCATCATGACTGAAGCCCGCATGCCTGTTCCGACATTTGTCGGACACCCGGTCAGATATCCCCGTTTTTCGTCAAATGCGTAATCAATTTTCTCTTCAAGCCAATCATCAAGCTCAAAGACTTTTGTAAGAGCGTGATTCAGCTGAAATCCGGGGAAGTACAGCTGAAGGCGCAAATGGTCTTCCTCATTGACCATAATCGAAACCTGTTCATTTTTGGAAATCAGTACGGCGGATACATGATTCTTTTCTGCCAAATGCGGACTGATTAAATGTTTCTCTACTAAAACACGTCTTTCAACCGGGGTAAGATCCTCGATGGGAACAAATAAAAAATCACGGTAATCCTGAAATGTTTGATCCTCATATTCCTGCTGGATAAACGTGCTGATATGCTGAAGATTGTTCTCGCTTGCGATAATTGGAAATGAATATTGCGCAAAATTTCGGGCCAATCGAATCCTGGTGCTTAACACGATATCACTGTCAGGACCTTCCTCGCGCATCCATGGGCTTATTGCCTCGTTCATGAATTGCTGCAATGTCATCTGTCATCACCCCGCCTTTGTTCTTCCAGTTCCTTAATCTTATCACGGACTTTGGCGGCCTCTTCAAAAGCTTCATTATTAATCAGGTGCTGTAATTCGTCTTTGTATTCATCAACTTGTTTCTGGACACGCATACTTCCGCCAATCCGTGCAGGGATTTTTCCGTGATGTGTCAGGTTCCCGCTGTGAACGCGGCGGAATATGGCATCCAATGAATCGGAAAATGTCTCATAACATGTCGGGCAGCCAAATTTCCCAATGCGTTTAAATTCCGAAAGAGTCATGTCACATTGCGGACAAGACAATTCTTCCTGTTTGTCCTGGCTTCCGGACTGGCTCTGTATACTTTCAAATGTTGAATTGAATAGCCCGGAAAGCAGGTGGTGCAATGAATAGCCTTCTTCCGGGTAACTCATATAGCCTTTTTCATTAGCGCAGACTTCACAAACATACACTTCCGTTTTTTCCCCGTTAATGACCTGGGTGAAATGGAGTGCAGCCGGCCGCTTATGGCATTCCTGGCATTCCATAGTTTCCCCCCTTATTACTTATTTAGATATTTTAAGGTCGATAGCATCGAGGTTAAAATACGTGCCCGGACTTCATCGCGCAAAGGAAGCTGAAAAGCAAGCGTGTCTCTGTTAATGGCGCTTAACATGATTTTTGCCTCGCGTTCGGTGACCAGTTCTTCTTCAAGCAGACGTTCGAGCACGTCCATTGTAGCCTGCTGTGAAACGACAGGATTTATTAATCCAATAATTTCATCGATTAATTCAGCTCTGTCCTGATGTTGAATCCGTATAATACGGATATACCCGCCGCCCCCTCTTTTGCTTTCTACTATATATCCTTTTTCCACAGTGAAACGTGTTTTAATCACATAATTGATTTGTGATGGTACACACTGAAATTCTTCAGCAAGTTCGCTTCGTTTGATATCAATTTCATCTTTTCCCGCGGACTCCAAAATCTGCTTTAAATGCTGTTCTATTATATCCGAGATGTTACGCATATACCATCCTCCTCTCCATCACAGGACTGTTCATGCAACTACTCTGTTATATAAATTGTAACATTCATTTATTTTGACTTTGACTAACTTTGACTTTACTTATATTATACGATATATGTACAGAGATGCAAGTGAATTCTATCTCTAGTTTAGACAACTTGAGGTAAAATGAAACGTTCAGAGTTAGCACACAAATTTAAGGAGGCAGGTAAATAAAAGTCATCTCCGGCCATTGTCAAAAGCCTCACGCAGCATACAATGCGCAAGGCTCATTTTACTTTCGTGCCGAGATGTTTTTCACATACTCAATTTGTGATATATTTTCAAATAACGCCACCCGATCTAAATTTTTGTCAGGATCAATGGTGACGACAATGTTCCTCAAATCATCATCCACACGTTCTATTTCAACCTTATTTATTGTGAGCGAATACGACTCAAATGCTGAAATAACACGATTCATTTCCAGCCCTGGCAGTGCTGTTATTTCAATCATGTTTAATCTTCCTTTTCTGAAACGTTTCTCAAAATTATTTAAAAAGATCAGACTCAACAGGATTATTAGTGTTGTAAACACTGATGCAGCATACATGCCAGCCCCAACTACAAGACCAAGCCCCGCGACTGTCCATATTGAAGCAGCAGTGGTCAGCCCTCTGATGGTCATCCCATTAACGATGATCGTACCTGCACCAAGAAAACCAATGCCACTGATAACATAAGATGGGATACGTGATGGATCAAATCGGATATTATCATATGCTTGAATAAATGTTTCAAATCCGTATAATGACAAAAGCATCATGAGACATGCGCCAACCCCAACCAATATATGCGTCCTGAAACCTGCTGAATGGTTTTTCAATTCCCGCTCGAATCCAATAAGACCGGATAGGAGCAGAGCGATTAGCAACCGTATCATAATGATGGTGAAATTTTCACCAACAAGCTCATTCAAATATTCCATATACTCCATTGCTAATCAACACTCCCTTCCCTTTCATATATAGCCGTTTATTGCGATTTAAATGAAATCATTTACAAAAAATATCAAATATGCCGGGCCAAACATAAATATTCAATTAATACAATGATCAAGAGTTGATAGGTTTTTCGATTAAAGACGTTGTTCAAAAGGTCCAGTAAAAGTGACACGTCGAATACAGGAACTTCTGTGCCTGCGATTACGCGGCACAAAAAAGATTGCTAAAACCGCCCACGTCAATCGCTGGGCGGAGAACTCACCACACACGATAAAGATGCGCCCCTTGGAAAAGAAAACCGCTTTTCCTGCGTGCGATGCAAATTCGGGGAAGCTTTTCTGTGCTCGAAACTGCGTCAATATATCAAGTTTATTTGTTTTGATTTGAAAATTCAATAAATAGTAGTTCTTATGTCACATCTCGGTGATTATGCAAGTGCAACCGTTCATAAAGGCATGGATGCCATTCCGGATACTGCCCATTACATACGGGGTAAAGTGAAACTTCATTCAGCGGAATGCTCTTCCCGCTGAATGTTAGTTGAACAGAATCGGACATTTAGGGACAGTAATCCGCCCGGGAACGGCGGTTAACTGTCCACTACATGCGGGATAAAAAGCAAAAAGGCTGATCTCATTTATTTGAAATCAGCCTTTTATTATCGCCTGGCGGCGTCTTACTCTTGCAGGGGTTAAACCCCAACTACCATCAGCGCTGGAGAGCTTAACTGCTGTGTTCGGCATGGGAACAGGTGTGACCTCTCCGCTATCGCTACCAGACTTTGTCATTTCTATCGTGCTGTCGTCTTTTCCGTTTTGACGGACAAGAATTATTATAGGCATTTTCACCAGAAAATGCAAGGGGTTTTGACAAATTTGCACCCTGAAAACTAAATAAGAGCTTCATTCAACGTTTTTTGCGGGTTAGTTAAGTCCTCGATCGATTAGTATCCGTCAGCTCCACGTGTCACCACGCTTCCACCTCGGACCTATCAACCTCATCGTCTCTGAGGGATCTTACTCACTTAATGTGATGGGAAGTTTCATCTTGAGGGGGGCTTCATGCTTAGATGCTTTCAGCACTTATCCTTGCCACACGTAGCTACCCAGCTATGCTCCTGGCGGAACAACTGGTACACCAGCGGTGTGTCCATCCCGGTCCTCTCGTACTAAGGACAGCTCCTCTCAGACTTCCAATGCCCACGACGGATAGGGACCGAACTGTCTCACGACGTTCTGAACCCAGCTCGCGTACCGCTTTAATGGGCGAACAGCCCAACCCTTGGGACCGACTACAGCCCCAGGATGCGATGAGCCGACATCGAGGTGCCAAACCTCCCCGTCGATGTGAACTCTTGGGGGAGATAAGCCTGTTATCCCCGGGGTAGCTTTTATCCGTTGAGCGATGGCCCTTCCATGCGGAACCACCGGATCACTAAGCCCGACTTTCGTCCCTGCTCGACTTGTAGGTCTCGCAGTCAAGCTCCCTTCTGCCTTTGCACTCTGCGAATGATTTCCAACCATTCTGAGGGAACCTTTGGGCGCCTCCGTTACACTTTGGGAGGCGACCGCCCCAGTCAAACTGCCCGCCTGACACTGTCTCCGGACCGGGTCACGGTCCGGGGTTAGAATGTCCGTACAGCCAGGGTGGTATCCCACGGGTGCCTCCACGTAAGCTGGCGCTCACGTTTCGACGGCTCCCACCTATCCTGTACAAGCTGTACCAACATTCAATATCAGGCTGCAGTAAAGCTCCACGGGGTCTTTCCGTCCAGTCGCGGGTAATGCGCATCTTCACGCATAGTATAATTTCACCGGGTCTCTCGTTGAGACAGTGCCCAAGTCGTTGCACCTTTCGTGCGGGTCGGAACTTACCCGACAAGGAATTTCGCTACCTTAGGACCGTTATAGTTACGGCCGCCGTTTACTGGGGCTTCGGTTGAGCGCTTCGCGCCCGAAGGCGCTAACGCATCCCCTTAACCTTCCAGCACCGGGCAGGTGTCAGCCCCTATACTTCGCCTTTCGGCTTCGCAGAGACCTGTGTTTTTGATAAACAGTCGCTTGGGCCTATTCACTGCGGCTCATCTCTCATGACGAGCACCCCTTCTCCCGAAGTTACGGGGTCATTTTGCCGAGTTCCTTAACGAGAGTTCTCCCGATCACCTTAGGATTCTCTCCTCGCCTACCTGTGTCGGTTTGCGGTACGGGCACCTGTGAACTCACTAGAGGCTTTTCTTGGCAGTGTGGAATCTGGAACTTCGGTACTCAATTTCCCTCCCCGTCACAGCTTGAGATTGTTGAACGGATTTACCTGCTCAACTCCCTCACTGCTTGGGCGCACAATTCCGACAGTGCGCTTTCCATATCCTGCTGCGTCCCCCCATCGTTCAAACGTTCACGAGGTGGTACAGGAATATCTGCCTGTTGGCCATCGCCTACGCCTTTCGGCCTCGGCTTAGGTCCCGACTAACCCTGAGCGGACGAGCCTTCCTCAGGAAACCTTAGGCATTCGGTGAAAGAGATTCTCACTCTTTTTTCGCTACTCATACCGGCATTCTCACTTCCAAACGCTCCACCAGTCCTCACAGTCTGACTTCGCAGCATTTGGAACGCTCTCCTACCATTGTTCTAACAGAACAATCCGCAGCTTCGGTGATACGTTTAGCCCCGGTACATTTTCGGCGCAGAGTCACTCGACCAGTGAGCTATTACGCACTCTTTAAATGATGGCTGCTTCTAAGCCAACATCCTGGTTGTCTGAGCAACTCCACATCCTTTTCCACTTAACGTATACTTAGGGACCTTAGCTGGCGGTCTGGGCTGTTTCCCTCTCGACTATGAACCTTATCACCCATAGTCTGACTCCCAAGGATGCGTCGCTGGCATTCGGAGTTTGACTGAATTCGGTAACCCGGTGAGGGCCCCTCGTCCAATCAGTGCTCTACCTCCAGTACGCTTAACCTTGAGGCTAGCCCTAAAGCTATTTCGGAGAGAACCAGCTATCTCCGTGTTCGATTGGCATTTCACCCCTACCCACACCTCATCCCCGCATTTTTCAGCATACGTGGGTTCGGGCCTCCAGTCAGTGTTACCTGACCTTCACCCTGGACATGGGTAGATCACACGGTTTCGGGTCTGCGACCGTATACTGCTTACGCCCTCTTAAGACTCGCTTTCGCTTCGGCTCCGTGCTTAACACTTAACCTTGCATACGATCGCAACTCGCCGGTCCATTCTACAAAAGGTACGCCGTCACCCATTAACGGGCTTCGACTACTTGTAGGCACACGGTTTCAGGTTCTTTTTCACTCCCCTTCCGGGGTGCTTTTCACCTTTCCCTCACGGTACTGGTTCACTATCGGTCACCAGGGAGTATTTAGCCTTGGGAGATGGTCCTCCCGGATTCCGACGGAATTTCTCGTGTTCCGCCGTACTCAGGATCCACGCCGGAGGAAACGTCTTTTCGGCTACGGGGCTCTTACCCGCTTTGGCTGACGATTCCAGGTCGATTCGCCTAAAACGTTTCTTGATAACTCCAATGGCGTGTCCTTCAACCCCGGAAAGCAAAGCTTTCCGGTTTGGGCTGTTTCCGTTTCGCTCGCCGCTACTCGGGAAATCGCTTTTGCTTTCGCTTCCTCCGGGTACTGAGATGTTTCAGTTCCCCGGGTGTGCCGCTTGTGCCCTATTGATTCAGACACAAGCACTGCCCCATTACGGACAGCGGGTTGCCCCATTCGGAAATCTCCGGATCGCAGTCTACTTACGACTCCCCGAAGCATATCGGTGTTAGTCCCGTCCTTCATCGGCTCCTGGTACCAAGGCATTCACCGTGCGCCCTTAATCACTTAACTAAGTTTGCGTTCGTTTAACGAACGCGTCATTTCAATGTCGTTGAATGTCTTGCTCTTATTTAGTTTTCAAGGTACAACTTCTCAAATTGAGGGGATTGCTCCCTCAAAACTGAACCAAACAACCCAGTATGTTCCTTATTAATCCTTAGAAAGGAGGTGATCCAGCCGCACCTTCCGATACGGCTACCTTGTTACGACTTCACCCCAATCATTGGCCCCACCTTCGGCGGCTGGCTCCTGAAAAGGTTACCTCACCGACTTCGGGTGTTGCCAACTCTCGTGGTGTGACGGGCGGTGTGTACAAGGCCCGGGAACGTATTCACCGCGGCATGCTGATCCGCGATTACTAGCGATTCCGGCTTCATACAGGCGAGTTGCAGCCTGCAATCCGAACTGGGAATGGTTTTATGGGATTGGCTTGGCCTTGCGGCTTCGCGGCCCTTTGTTCCATCCATTGTAGCACGTGTGTAGCCCAGGTCATAAGGGGCATGATGATTTGACGTCATCCCCGCCTTCCTCCGGTTTGTCACCGGCAGTCACCTTAGAGTGCCCAACTAAATGCTGGCAACTAAGATCAAGGGTTGCGCTCGTTACGGGACTTAACCCAACATCTCACGACACGAGCTGACGACAACCATGCACCACCTGTCACTCTGTCCCCGAAGGGAACACGGTATCTCTACCGCCATCAGAGGATGTCAAGACCTGGTAAGGTTCTTCGCGTTGCTTCGAATTAAACCACATGCTCCACCGCTTGTGCGGGCCCCCGTCAATTCTTTTGAGTTTCAGCCTTGCGGCCGTACTCCCCAGGCGGAGTGCTTATTGCGTTAACTTCAGCACTAAGGGGTGGAAACCCCCTAACACCTAGCACTCATCGTTTACGGCATGGACTACCAGGGTATCTAATCCTGTTCGCTACCCATGCTTTCGCACCTCAGCGTCAGTTACAGACCAGAGAGTCGCCTTCGCCACTGGTGTTCCTCCACATCTCTACGCATTTCACCGCTACACGTGGAATTCCACTCTCCTCTTCTGCACTCAAGTCCTCCAGTTTCCAATGACCGCCCGCGGTTGAGCCGCGGGATTTCACATCAGACTTAAAAGACCGCCTGCGCGCGCTTTACGCCCAATAATTCCGGACAACGCTTGCCCCCTACGTATTACCGCGGCTGCTGGCACGTAGTTAGCCGGGGCTTTCTGGTCAGGTACCGTCAAGGTGCTGCCCTCTTCGAACAGCACGTGTTCTTCCCTGACAACAGAGTTTTACGATCCGAAAACCTTCATCACTCACGCGGCGTTGCACCGTCAGACTTTCGTCCATTGCGGATGATTCCCTACTGCTGCCTCCCGTAGGAGTCTGGGCCGTGTCTCAGTCCCAGTGTGGCCGATCACCCTCTCAGGTCGGCTACGCATCGTCGCCTTGGTAAGCTTTTACCTTACCAACTAACTAATGCGCCGCGGGCCCATCTGTAAGCGGCAGCCAAAGGCCGCCCTTTCAGCTCCTGGCCATGCAGCCATGAGCATTATCCGGTATTAGCTCGCGTTTCCACGAGTTATCCCCGTCTTACAGGCAGGTTGCCCACGTGTTACTCACCCGTCCGCCGCTCGTTCCACAAGCGCACGCCCCGAAGGGCGATTGCCTGCTTCCCGCGCTCGACTTGCATGTATTAGGCACGCCGCCAGCGTTCGTCCTGAGCCAAGATCAAACTCTCCAAAAAAGTTTGTCCGAAATTGACACCGATCAATCTCAGTCTTAGCTTACAAAAATTGATTCAAGGGGTAAAAGTTTGCATCAAATCAGCTCAGCTGATTCGCCAACTTCTTACCTCTGACTTCGTTTGTCATACTGGTTGTTTTGTTCAGTTTTCAAGGAGCAATTTTATGGTGGAGCCTAGCGGGATCGAACCGCTGACCTCCTGCGTGCAAAGCAGGCGCTCTCCCGGCTGAGCTAAGGCCCCGGATGGTCGGGAAGACAGGATTTGAACCTGCGACCCCATGGTCCCAAACCATGTGCTCTACCAAGCTGAGCTACTTCCCGTTATCTTTTGGTGCGCCCGAGAGGAGTCGAACCCCTAACCTTCTGATCCGTAGTCAGACGCTCTATCCAATTGAGCTACGGGCGCTTCTGGTGCCGAGGGCCGGACTCGAACCGGCACGGTAGGATACCTACCGCAGGATTTTAAGTCCTGTGCGTCTGCCAATTCCGCCACCCCGGCCTTGGATAGGCTTGGCAATAATAGAAATAATGGAGCGGAAGACGGGATTCGAACCCGCGACCCCCACCTTGGCAAGGTGGTGTTCTACCACTGAACTACTTCCGCACAAAAATTCATAAATAATATAACGTTTTATAGTGGTGCGGGTGGAGGGACTTGAACCCCCACGTCGCGAGACACTAGATCCTAAATCTAGCGCGTCTGCCAATTCCGCCACACCCGCAAAATGGTGAGCCATGGAGGATTCGAACCTCCGACCCTCTGATTAAAAGTCAGATGCTCTGCCAACTGAGCTAATGGCTCATTGATGGTGCCGGCCAGAGGACTTGAACCCCCAACCTACTGATTACAAGTCAGTTGCTCTGCCAATTGAGCTAGGCCGGCAAATGGTGGAGGATGCAGGGCTCGAACCTGCGACCCCCTGCTTGTAAGGCAGGTGCTCTCCCAACTGAGCTAATCCTCCCGCACACATTTATCGCCTGGCGGCGTCTTACTCTTGCAGGGGTTAAACCCCAACTACCATCAGCGCTGGAGAGCTTAACTGCTGTGTTCGGCATGGGAACAGGTGTGACCTCTCCGCTATCGCTACCAGACTTTGTCATTTCTATCGTGCTGTCGTCTTTTCCGTTTTGACGGACAAGAATTATTATAGGCATTTTCACCAGAAAATGCAAGGGGTTTTGACAAATTTGCACCCTGAAAACTAAATAAGAGCTTCATTCAACGTTTTTTGCGGGTTAGTTAAGTCCTCGATCGATTAGTATCCGTCAGCTCCACGTGTCACCACGCTTCCACCTCGGACCTATCAACCTCATCGTCTCTGAGGGATCTTACTCACTTAATGTGATGGGAAGTTTCATCTTGAGGGGGGCTTCATGCTTAGATGCTTTCAGCACTTATCCTTGCCACACGTAGCTACCCAGCTATGCTCCTGGCGGAACAACTGGTACACCAGCGGTGTGTCCATCCCGGTCCTCTCGTACTAAGGACAGCTCCTCTCAGACTTCCAATGCCCACGACGGATAGGGACCGAACTGTCTCACGACGTTCTGAACCCAGCTCGCGTACCGCTTTAATGGGCGAACAGCCCAACCCTTGGGACCGACTACAGCCCCAGGATGCGATGAGCCGACATCGAGGTGCCAAACCTCCCCGTCGATGTGAACTCTTGGGGGAGATAAGCCTGTTATCCCCGGGGTAGCTTTTATCCGTTGAGCGATGGCCCTTCCATGCGGAACCACCGGATCACTAAGCCCGACTTTCGTCCCTGCTCGACTTGTAGGTCTCGCAGTCAAGCTCCCTTCTGCCTTTGCACTCTGCGAATGATTTCCAACCATTCTGAGGGAACCTTTGGGCGCCTCCGTTACACTTTGGGAGGCGACCGCCCCAGTCAAACTGCCCGCCTGACACTGTCTCCGGACCGGGTCACGGTCCGGGGTTAGAATGTCCGTACAGCCAGGGTGGTATCCCACGGGTGCCTCCACGTAAGCTGGCGCTCACGTTTCGACGGCTCCCACCTATCCTGTACAAGCTGTACCAACATTCAATATCAGGCTGCAGTAAAGCTCCACGGGGTCTTTCCGTCCAGTCGCGGGTAATGCGCATCTTCACGCATAGTATAATTTCACCGGGTCTCTCGTTGAGACAGTGCCCAAGTCGTTGCACCTTTCGTGCGGGTCGGAACTTACCCGACAAGGAATTTCGCTACCTTAGGACCGTTATAGTTACGGCCGCCGTTTACTGGGGCTTCGGTTGAGCGCTTCGCGCCCGAAGGCGCTAACGCATCCCCTTAACCTTCCAGCACCGGGCAGGTGTCAGCCCCTATACTTCGCCTTTCGGCTTCGCAGAGACCTGTGTTTTTGATAAACAGTCGCTTGGGCCTATTCACTGCGGCTCATCTCTCATGACGAGCACCCCTTCTCCCGAAGTTACGGGGTCATTTTGCCGAGTTCCTTAACGAGAGTTCTCCCGATCACCTTAGGATTCTCTCCTCGCCTACCTGTGTCGGTTTGCGGTACGGGCACCTGTGAACTCACTAGAGGCTTTTCTTGGCAGTGTGGAATCTGGAACTTCGGTACTCAATTTCCCTCCCCGTCACAGCTTGAGATTGTTGAACGGATTTACCTGCTCAACTCCCTCACTGCTTGGGCGCACAATTCCGACAGTGCGCTTTCCATATCCTGCTGCGTCCCCCATCGTTCAAACGTTCACGAGGTGGTACAGGAATATCTGCCTGTTGGCCATCGCCTACGCCTTTCGGCCTCGGCTTAGGTCCCGACTAACCCTGAGCGGACGAGCCTTCCTCAGGAAACCTTAGGCATTCGGTGAAAGAGATTCTCACTCTTTTTTCGCTACTCATACCGGCATTCTCACTTCCAAACGCTCCACCAGTCCTCACAGTCTGACTTCGCAGCATTTGGAACGCTCTCCTACCATTGTTCTAACAGAACAATCCGCAGCTTCGGTGATACGTTTAGCCCCGGTACATTTTCGGCGCAGAGTCACTCGACCAGTGAGCTATTACGCACTCTTTAAATGATGGCTGCTTCTAAGCCAACATCCTGGTTGTCTGA
Organism: Lentibacillus amyloliquefaciens; assembly: GCF_001307805.1. Lineage (GTDB taxonomy): Bacteria > Bacillota > Bacilli > Bacillales > Amphibacillaceae > Lentibacillus > Lentibacillus amyloliquefaciens. The sequence continues at coordinate 2,586,644 of NZ_CP013862.1, forward strand.
GCAACTCCACATCCTTTTCCACTTAACGTATACTTAGGGACCTTAGCTGGCGGTCTGGGCTGTTTCCCTCTCGACTATGAACCTTATCACCCATAGTCTGACTCCCAAGGATGCGTCGCTGGCATTCGGAGTTTGACTGAATTCGGTAACCCGGTGAGGGCCCCTCGTCCAATCAGTGCTCTACCTCCAGTACGCTTAACCTTGAGGCTAGCCCTAAAGCTATTTCGGAGAGAACCAGCTATCTCCGTGTTCGATTGGCATTTCACCCCTACCCACACCTCATCCCCGCATTTTTCAGCATACGTGGGTTCGGGCCTCCAGTCAGTGTTACCTGACCTTCACCCTGGACATGGGTAGATCACACGGTTTCGGGTCTGCGACCGTATACTGCTTACGCCCTCTTAAGACTCGCTTTCGCTTCGGCTCCGTGCTTAACACTTAACCTTGCATACGATCGCAACTCGCCGGTCCATTCTACAAAAGGTACGCCGTCACCCATTAACGGGCTTCGACTACTTGTAGGCACACGGTTTCAGGTTCTTTTTCACTCCCCTTCCGGGGTGCTTTTCACCTTTCCCTCACGGTACTGGTTCACTATCGGTCACCAGGGAGTATTTAGCCTTGGGAGATGGTCCTCCCGGATTCCGACGGAATTTCTCGTGTTCCGCCGTACTCAGGATCCACGCCGGAGGAAACGTCTTTTCGGCTACGGGGCTCTTACCCGCTTTGGCTGACGATTCCAGGTCGATTCGCCTAAAACGTTTCTTGATAACTCCAATGGCGTGTCCTTCAACCCCGGAAAGCAAAGCTTTCCGGTTTGGGCTGTTTCCGTTTCGCTCGCCGCTACTCGGGAAATCGCTTTTGCTTTCGCTTCCTCCGGGTACTGAGATGTTTCAGTTCCCCGGGTGTGCCGCTTGTGCCCTATTGATTCAGACACAAGCACTGCCCCATTACGGACAGCGGGTTGCCCCATTCGGAAATCTCCGGATCGCAGTCTACTTACGACTCCCCGAAGCATATCGGTGTTAGTCCCGTCCTTCATCGGCTCCTGGTACCAAGGCATTCACCGTGCGCCCTTAATCACTTAACTAAGTTTGCGTTCGTTTAACGAACGGTCATTTCAATGTCGTTGAATGTCTTGCTCTTATTTAGTTTTCAAGGTACAACTTCTCAAATTGAGGGGATTGCTCCCTCAAAACTGAACCAAACAACCCAGTATGTTCCTTATTAATCCTTAGAAAGGAGGTGATCCAGCCGCACCTTCCGATACGGCTACCTTGTTACGACTTCACCCCAATCATTGGCCCCACCTTCGGCGGCTGGCTCCTGAAAAGGTTACCTCACCGACTTCGGGTGTTGCCAACTCTCGTGGTGTGACGGGCGGTGTGTACAAGGCCCGGGAACGTATTCACCGCGGCATGCTGATCCGCGATTACTAGCGATTCCGGCTTCATACAGGCGAGTTGCAGCCTGCAATCCGAACTGGGAATGGTTTTATGGGATTGGCTTGGCCTTGCGGCTTCGCGGCCCTTTGTTCCATCCATTGTAGCACGTGTGTAGCCCAGGTCATAAGGGGCATGATGATTTGACGTCATCCCCGCCTTCCTCCGGTTTGTCACCGGCAGTCACCTTAGAGTGCCCAACTAAATGCTGGCAACTAAGATCAAGGGTTGCGCTCGTTACGGGACTTAACCCAACATCTCACGACACGAGCTGACGACAACCATGCACCACCTGTCACTCTGTCCCCGAAGGGAACACGGTATCTCTACCGCCATCAGAGGATGTCAAGACCTGGTAAGGTTCTTCGCGTTGCTTCGAATTAAACCACATGCTCCACCGCTTGTGCGGGCCCCCGTCAATTCTTTTGAGTTTCAGCCTTGCGGCCGTACTCCCCAGGCGGAGTGCTTATTGCGTTAACTTCAGCACTAAGGGGTGGAAACCCCCTAACACCTAGCACTCATCGTTTACGGCATGGACTACCAGGGTATCTAATCCTGTTCGCTACCCATGCTTTCGCACCTCAGCGTCAGTTACAGACCAGAGAGTCGCCTTCGCCACTGGTGTTCCTCCACATCTCTACGCATTTCACCGCTACACGTGGAATTCCACTCTCCTCTTCTGCACTCAAGTCCTCCAGTTTCCAATGACCGCCCGCGGTTGAGCCGCGGGATTTCACATCAGACTTAAAAGACCGCCTGCGCGCGCTTTACGCCCAATAATTCCGGACAACGCTTGCCCCCTACGTATTACCGCGGCTGCTGGCACGTAGTTAGCCGGGGCTTTCTGGTCAGGTACCGTCAAGGTGCTGCCCTCTTCGAACAGCACGTGTTCTTCCCTGACAACAGAGTTTTACGATCCGAAAACCTTCATCACTCACGCGGCGTTGCACCGTCAGACTTTCGTCCATTGCGGATGATTCCCTACTGCTGCCTCCCGTAGGAGTCTGGGCCGTGTCTCAGTCCCAGTGTGGCCGATCACCCTCTCAGGTCGGCTACGCATCGTCGCCTTGGTAAGCTTTTACCTTACCAACTAACTAATGCGCCGCGGGCCCATCTGTAAGCGGCAGCCAAAGGCCGCCCTTTCAGCTCCTGGCCATGCAGCCATGAGCATTATCCGGTATTAGCTCGCGTTTCCACGAGTTATCCCCGTCTTACAGGCAGGTTGCCCACGTGTTACTCACCCGTCCGCCGCTCGTTCCACAAGCGCACGCCCCGAAGGGCGATTGCCTGCTTCCCGCGCTCGACTTGCATGTATTAGGCACGCCGCCAGCGTTCGTCCTGAGCCAAGATCAAACTCTCCAAAAAAGTTTGTCCGAAATTGACACCGATCAATCTCAGTCTTAGCTTACAAAAATTGATTCAAGGGGTAAAAGTTTGCATCAAATCAGCTCAGCTGATTCGCCAACTTCTTACCTCTGACTTCGTTTGTCATACTGGTTGTTTTGTTCAGTTTTCAAGGAGCAATTTCAATGCCGCGTTCAAAAAAGCGACTTTATTAATATACCATCTTCAAACAACAAAGTCAATAACTTTTTCAATCAATTTTGTTGCTCGGTTCGATTGGTTCGGTTCGCTTCTCTTTTCGCGACCTCAATTAATTTATCATGTTTATTACTCTAAATCAATAGGAATAAATAAAAAAATCATTGGATATTTTATCCATCATTGTCAAAACTGCAACAGAATCGGACCTGTACGGGAATCTAATCCCCGGCTTTTCTTACTTGGTTTCCCTGAAATATTGGAGCAGTGGTCTTGCCGAGCGTTAAAGCAAAGAAATGACCCGGCCAGAGCTCCAGCTTCGAAGCACTGACCGGCCTGCTTACCTAACAGAATAAATCAATCGATTATTTGTTTCGCATTTGAGGGAACAGTAGTACATCACGAATCGACGGGGAATTTGTGAGAAGCATAACAAGCCGGTCGACTCCTATTCCCAGTCCGCCTGTTGGAGGCATCCCGTATTCCAATGCTTCCAGAAAGTCTTCATCCATTAAATGTGCTTCATCATTTCCTTCATCACGTTCTTTCACCTGTGCTTCAAAGCGCTCACGCTGGTCTATTGGATCATTTAATTCACTGAAGGCATTCGCATGTTCGCGGCCAACAACAAACAATTCAAACCGGTCCGTGAACCGTTCATCGTCCTCATTCCGTTTAGCAAGCGGTGAAATTTCAACTGGGTGGCCATAAACAAATGTCGGCTGCACCAGGGATTCTTCCACTTTCTGCTCAAAGAATTCATTGAGAACATGACCATATGTCATATTATTCTGGATTCCAACACCATGATCTTTAGCCAGTGCCCGCGCTTCTTCATCTGACACATTAGGCCAGAAATCAACACCGGTATACTCTTTAACAACATCAACGATATGAACCCTTTTCCATCCAGGCTCCAAATTAATTTCCTGTTCATCGTATTGGATTTTCATTGTGCCGAGCACATCGCTCGCAATATGAGAAATCAGGTTTTCGGTCAGATTCATAACATCATGAAAATCCGCATATGCCTCATACAGTTCCATCATGGTAAATTCCGGATTATGGCGGGTGGATACGCCTTCGTTGCGGAAAACACGCCCGACTTCATACACTTTTTCCATGCCGCCAACAATCAGCCGCTTCAAGTGCAGTTCAATTGCAATTCGCATATATAATGGAATATCCAGCGCGTTATGATACGTTTCAAATGGACGGGCTGAAGCACCCCCGGGAATCCCATGCATCATCGGGGTTTCCACTTCAAGAAAGCCCTGTTTGTCCAAGTTACGGCGCATCGATTGGATAATCTTGCTCCTCAGAATAAATGTTTCTTTACTGTCAGGATTTGTGATCAAATCTAAATAACGCTGACGATAACGCTGTTCGATATCCTTTAAGCCGTGATATTTTTCCGGCAATGGACGCAGTGATTTGGTCAGCAAGGTAAACGTCACAGCCTTCACTGACAGCTCACCAACTTTTGTCTTGAACATGACACCCGTCACACCGACAATATCTCCCATGTCAGCTGACTTAAAAATTTCGTAGGATTCTTCACCAATCATATCTTTCCGTACATATATTTGGATTTGTCCACTCAAGTCCTGAATGTGGGCAAACCCTGCTTTTCCTTTACCACGTTTTGTCATGACACGGCCTGCAATTGTCACTTCATCGTCTTTTTCTTCCAGTTCTTCTTTGGAAAACTGATCATACGCGCTGACCAGCTCAGATGCAAAATGACTCCTTTCAAATTTACCGCCGAACGGGTTCACATTCTTTTCTTCTAAGGACTCAAGCTTTTCCCGCCGTGCCCGCATATGATCATTTAATTCTTCTGTCACCATTATCACTCCATTTTATCCGGCCGGATTCCCTGTTTTAGAGAACCCGGCTTTCAGTAATAAGTACTATGCCTCTAAAAGACAAATCCAAAGTTATATTTCAGGAAGCATGGCTTTTGGCTTCCGGTTCTTCTGCAAATGAATAGAGAATGTTCAAAAGGCTTTCCCGGGTTTCTGTTTCATTGATTTTGCGCCGCATTTTGGAATTGCCCTTTAGTCCTTTTAAATACCATGCTGCATGTTTGCGCATTTTCATGATAGCGATCTTTTCACCTTTTAGTTTAATCAGACGCTCCATATACTGCATACAGACATCAATCTCCCTTCATTTTCCCCGATCCGGAATTGATCAGTTCCTGCTTTCGTATATCGAGCTGATCCGCTACTTGGTCCAGCAGATCATTGGTTGCCTGTTTTTGTCCCCGTTCCACACTGCCGAGACTCATAACCGGGATGTTCAGTTTTTTTGCCAGGCTGACCTGTGTATACCCTTTTAATTTGCGGAATGCTTTTATTCTTCTGCCGATCCTTTGTCTATCCATAACGTTACATCCTTTATGTCACTCTCCGGAAGTTCATCTATATAATCCGACACCGTCTTATATGCAGCAGGAAAGGCTAATTCATTTGCTATTTCGCTCAATGGAATGAGCACAAATGCCCGTTCATGCATGCGCGGATGCGGAATCGTTAATAGTTCTGTTTCTCTATTTTCCTGATTATAAATTAAAATGTCAAGGTCGACCGTTCGCGGGCCAAAGCGGATATCCCGTTCTCTTCCCAATTGTTTTTCAATGGTCTGGCAGACATCAAGCAGTTCCAGCGGTAAAAGGGATGTATCTAATTCAATGACCATGTTCAAAAAATCTGCCTGGTCTGTATACCCGACTGGCGCGGTTTGATAAATGGATGACTTTCTGATGACGGTTATTCGCTGATGGTCATCAAGTGCCGTTAAAGCTTTTGAAAGGTAGTCCTTCCGCGGCTGTATATTTGACCCAAGAGCCAGATATATACCATTCATACTTTTCGCTCCCTATAAATTTCGACTGCAACGGATTGATAGTGACCCGGTATCGGTGGGTCAGGCTTGGTGACTTTCAATTGACACGCTTCCAATAAATCAAACGAACGGAACAACTCATCGGCAATTTGCTCGGCGATTGTTTCGACAAGATTTTTTGGCTTGCCCTCCACGATTTCTTTAACGACATTGTAAATTTCGCCATAATCAATCGAATCGTTCATATCATCCGAACGGCTGGACTTTTGCAAATCGAGCATCAGCTCTGCATCCACCACAAATCGTTGACCAAGTTTGGTTTCTTCAGGAAACAGACCGTGATACCCGTAAAATGCCATCTGATTCAACAAAATTTTATCCAAGCCTTTTCCCTCCCTGCTTTCCAAGCATCGCATCCATCATTTGAGCCAGTTCAACGTGCAGTTTCACATTATGGACACGGACAATCTGAATGCCTTTCGTTATGCCAAGGCATGTGGTTGCACCTGTTCCATTGTCACGTTCCTGCGGCGGGACATCCAAGATTTTACCTATAAAAGACTTGCGGGATGTGCCGAGGAGAACCGTATACCCCAGTTCGTTAAATTGTTCGAGCTGATTCATAACTTCCAAGTTGTCACCGGACGTTTTGGCAAAACCAACACCAGGGTCAAGGACAATACGTTCCCGGGGCACCCCGGCTTGAGTCGCGATATCAATGCTTTCCTGCAAATCCTGCTTCATATCATCGATCAATGATCTGTAATTCATATTTGTCCGGTTGTGCATTAATATAATCGGGACATCAGCGGTCGCTGCAACTTCTGCTATCTCAGGCTCCCGCTTCGCTCCCCAGACATCGTTGATCATATCAGCGCCGGCCTCAATTGCCTGACGTGCTGTTTCTGCTTTATATGTGTCAATGGAAATTGGCAGGGTTACATTCTCTTTGAGCGCTCGAATAACCGGCAAAACCCGCTGAAGTTCCTCTTCCAGTGAGACCGGGTCATGATCCGGTCTCGTGGATTCGCCGCCGACATCAATCATATCTGCTCCCTCTTGTTCCATCAAAATGGCTTGTTTAACCGCTCGATCGATACTTGTGTAACTGTCGCCGTCTGAGAATGAATCAGGCGTCACATTCAGAATCCCCATTATATGTGTTCGTTCATCCAAATGAAACGTCTTTTCACGTGTCGTTAATTTCATTATGTACCATCCTTTGCATCCCAAATTATGACTAATTATATCAACAAGCTTCCGAATGGATTTGCCTCAGAAAACCTTCTAAATAATTATCGTACCACAGCATGAAAAAAAGGACTAGTGCCAGGTCATCCCGGCACCAGTCCTTCCTAACAAATGCTGATTTATTCTTCGTCATACTGGTAAAGCGGTGTGGACAGATAACGCTCGCCATTATCAGGGATTATTGCCAGTACTTTTTTCCCTTTGCCCAGCTGTTTAGCAACCTTTTTGGCTGCAGCAACTGCGGCACCGGCTGAAATACCGCCCAATATTCCTTCTTGTTTCGCTACTTCACGTGTGGTTTGAAAAGCTTCATCATTGGTAATGCGGAGCGTCTCATCATAAATAGCCGTATCCAGAATATCGGGCACAAATCCTGCACCAAGTCCCTGAATTTTGTGCGGTCCGGCAGAATCTCCCGAAAGGACAGCAGAATCATCAGGTTCAACTGCATAAAGTTTAATGCCATCGAAGTGCTCTTTCAAGACTTTGCCGGCACCGGTAATCGTCCCGCCAGTTCCAATTCCGGAAACAAACCCGTCAAGACCGTCGCCCATCTGTTTGACAATCTCCTGACCAGTTGTGCGCTCGTGCACTTCCGTATTAGCTTCATTACTAAATTGCTGCGGCATAAAATAACCGTGCTCTTGCTTTAGTTCTTCAGCCTTTTTAATGGCGCCTTTCATAGCATCTGCACCAGGGGTCAATACCAGCTCAGCCCCATAAGCACGCAGTAAGTTACGGCGCTCTTTACTCATTGTATCAGGCATCACCAATAAAGCCTTATACCCTTTTGCAGCAGCAACCATTGCCAGACCGATTCCGGTGTTGCCGCTTGTCGGCTCGATAATGGTGTCACCTTCTTTTAATGCACCTTCTTTTTCGGCTGCTTCAATCATGGATAAAGCAATCCTGTCTTTCACGGAGCTTCCCGGGTTCATGAATTCCAGTTTCACGTAAATATCTGCACTGTCATTCTCAGCTGTACGATTTAATTTTACAATCGGTGTTTCGCCAATGAGACCATTGATATTGTCAGCAACTCTCATATTAAGCCCTCCAATTCCTAGTATTTTTATAGGATTTGTTTTTAATATACGTTTAAATTGAAAAAATGTCAATCAATTCGTACTATAATTCAAGATTGGGCTGTTCATTCAATGGGGTGTTAATCCCTTCCCCTTATTCCTCACCATAAATCCATTCGATGTTCAGCTCATTCCATAAAGGGGCAGCTGACAATGAGTTATCAAGCTCGTCCATGGCTAACTCCCGCTCGACATATGGCTTTATTTCCTCATAATCAAACGTGATGGCTGGAAGTTTGCGGTGCAGATAAATAATTGCGACACCCTGATTGGTTTCAAAAGGCTCACTATATGTCCGCTCCTCCATCTGTTCTGCTTTATCCAGATAGCCATCAGGCCAAAATTGGCTTGAATTTACCAGAAACTCAAAATAACCACCTTCATCTTTTGTCTCTTCATCAATCGAGTATTCCCGAGCAAGCAAATCAAATGAGCCACCATCTTCAATTTCCTGATGCACTTTTTCTGCCGTTTCAAAATCCTCAACGACGATATGGGAAATTTGTGTTGACGCTTGAACATTATACTGATCCTGGTATTGTTCATAGTATGCGCGGACTTCCTCATCAGGTATATCGATCTCATCTGTCAGCAAGGCTTCCAATTGATAGCGGTAGATGATATCCTCCCGCCATTCTTCTTCTTTTTGCTGCGTTTCTTCCTCAGTCATAATCCCCTGCATCGTCGTTAAAAGTGCCAGTTCCCGATTAATGACTTTTTCATCTATGGTGATATTGTTTCTCTCAGCGAGCTGTTCTACTGCTTGCTGGTTTATCATATCCTCCAGCTGTTTTTCTCCATGGTTCCCGCGCAATGCTTCCGTCCATTCATCATATGAAATGGTTTCTTCACCAACGGTCGCGACGGGCTCTTTTTGGTTGATTTGACTGCCACTATCGTCAAGTGAGATCGTTTCTTCCTGACTCCAAAAAATAAATGTGGCAATATTTGTTACCAGTAAAACTGCAATAATGCCTAAAAGAAGGTTTCTGTTCATCAGCCGCTCCTTTCCATTAGTTTTCGGCAGATGCTTTAAGTGTTTCCAGTTCTTCTTCCGTTAAATGATAAACTTCATTACAGAAATGGCATGTCGCTTCTGCACTGTGATCTTCATCAATCATGTTCTGGATCTCTTCGCTTCCGAGCCCAAGGATAGACCGTTCGACACGTTCTTTGGAACATTTGCATTGAAAGCGCACGGGCAGGCGTGCATGAATCGTGACTTCTTCTTCACCAAACAGCCGCTCCAGCATTTGCTCCGGTGAATTGCCTTCTCTGACCAGGGTCGAAATCGCCGGGAATGACTGTATTTTTTCTTCAAGACGTTCAATCACTTCTTCATCAGCACCGGGCATTACTTGAATGATAAATCCGCCGGCAGCCAAAATGCTGTGATCAGAATTTACTAACACACCCGCTCCAACTGCTGAAGGTGTCTGTTCCGAGTTGGCAAAATAATAGGTGAAATCCTCTCCAACTTCTCCGGAAATAATCGGGACCTGCCCTGTAAAATGATCTTTTAATCCTAAATCTTTAACCACACTAAGCGTCCCCTCCATACCAACTGCCCTTGCAACGTCCAGTTTGCCTTGTGTATTTAAATCAAAGTCAACGTGTGGGTTTGTGACATAGCCGCGCACATCACCGGTGGCATCACTGTCAGCGATGATCGCGCCAATCGGGCCATTTCCCTCCAGTTTAACTGTCAGTGAGTCATCGCCTTTTAGCATTGCCCCCATCATCGCACTGACTGTAATGGTTCTGCCAAGGGCAGCTGAGGCAGTCGCCCAGGTGTCCTGTCTTCTTTGCGCTTCTTCGACTGTATTTGTCGAATTGATCGCATAGGCACGGACCACTCCGCCGAATGTCGTTGCTTTTACCAAATAATCTTTCATCTTAACATTTCATCTCCTTGTAAAAGATGCTCAATAATACCATTTGGACACTTAATGTTACGAATCTCTCAGCTGCTTATTCTTTTTGTGAATCAGGTGAAGTCCCTTTAACGTCAATATCTTATCAGCGTAATCAATCGTTTCAGAGGCCTCAGTAAATAGTGACGCCAATCCGCCGGTAGCTATGACTGTTGGATCGGCTCCCATTTCCTGCTTCATCCGATTGACTGTACCATCCACCTGTGAAACATATCCATAGAAAACGCCAGACTGCATCGCTTCAACTGTTGATTTTCCTATAACATTACCGGGGGTTGAATCTCAATTTTAGGCAGTTTCGAAGCCTTGCTATTGAGTGCTTCCATTGATATCAAAATGCCAGGAGCAATCAAACCGCCATAATAAGCTTTCTCATTATTAATATAACAGTAGGTCGTTGCCGTTCCAAAATCAATAATAATTAACGGCGCCCCGTATTCCTCAATTGCACCAACCGCGTTTACTATCCTGTCAGCACCAATTTCCTCAGGGTTCGGATACACCATGTTCAAATGAGAATTGACGGAGGATTTTCCAATGACCATTGGCTGCAAATGAAAATATTTTGTGCACATTTTTTCCAAAGAAAACATCATTGGGGGCACAACAGAGGAAATAATGACATCGTCAATATCCGAAAACGAAATGCCTTCATGTTCTAATAATGACTTAATAAGAACAGCAAACTCATCCTCGGTTTTATACCGGTCTGTTTTAATGCGCCATTCATGGACTAATGTATCGTCTTTAAAAACACCAAGAACGGTGTTTGTATTTCCGGCATCAAGCACAAAAAGCATTTATGACCAAACCTTCCTATACCTTTTCTATCTTTTTACTATAGCATAAAACGATGCTTGGAAAGAACAAGAAAAACTTGAATTCAACAGTTCTTTTTTATTAAAGGCTGTTGCTTTTGACACAAAATCCATAAACTCCGGAATAAAGTCTCGTTTGATTATATAGGGAAGCTTCCTGACGACGCAGCTCAGAATTTCTCAGCTTTTGAGTGGGCTCACCACGAGCCTCCTCGTTCGCAAAAACCGCTCACTGTGGGGTCTCTTTGGCTCGCTGTCCCACAGGAGTCTCACATATTTCAGCTGCTGGTGTGAATGGTTATTAACATTTATTTTCCTATATAAACAAATAAAACTGCGGTGAGCCATTTCCAGCGCAGGCAATATACGAAGACTCAGGTCAGAACAGTCACGTGTCCGAAGACCCCGCAAGAAAGCGGTCTTTGCTTTCTGAGGAGGCTGAGGCCGTGCCCATGGGAAGCGGGTTTTATTGCCGAAGCGCATTTAAGCACTTAACGATAATCAGAATGGGAGAATTTTCACTGTGTCGCAGTTTACATCAACAGCGAAGGACTAAAGCAAGTCCAAATTTACGAAAAGAGACATACAAAAAGCCTCTCATTTCCATGAGAGGCTTTTTGCTTATACGAATCAGTCTTTCTTTTCATCCGAGTCAGAAGGTTTATCTTGATTATTTTCGTCTTCTTCTTGGTCGTCTTGTTCCTCTTCTTCTTGTCTGCGCTTTTCTTCGGCCTTTGACTTGGCATCTTCATATGATTTAGGCTCAGCTTCTTCACCTTGCTTGGATTGGATGTTAACTTTTACATCTTCATCCTGTTTTTCTGAATCCGTTGTTCCAGCCGCTGGGCTGTCATCTTCTTCAGGCTCAGGAAGCACACCATCTTCAAACAGTGACTTAATCTGTCCCTTATCAAGTGTTTCAATTTCAAGTAAGGTTTGAGCCATTAATTCAAGTTTATCTTTATTCTCGGTAAGAATTTGCTTGGCACGATCATAGCAATAATTGATGAAGTTTTGCATTTCCTGATCAATTTCATATGCAATCGTGTCACTGTAATTCTGTTCGTTCTGAATGTCCCGGCCAAGGAAAACTTCTCCGCCGCCGCTTGTGAACTGCAGCGGACCAATCTTATCACTCATACCGTATTCGGTAATCATCTTACGTACAATGTTAGTTGCCTGCTGGAAGTCATTATGGGCGCCGGTACTCACTTCGCCAAACATAACTTCTTCAGCTACACGGCCGCCCAATAAACCAGTAATCTTATCGAACAATTCAGGCTTTGTAATGAACGAGCGGTCTTCTTTCGGCAGCATGACAGCATAACCGCCAGCCTGCCCACGCGGGATAATCGTTACTTTATGAACTTCATCCGCATTCTCCAGAACCTTACCGATAATGGTATGGCCGCTTTCGTGGTGGGCAACGATGTTACGTTCTTTCTCGGAAATGACCTTGCTTTTCTTAGCAGGGCCGACGATAACCCGGTCAATCGCTTCATCGACATCCACCATATCGATTTTTTCCTTATCAAAGCGTGCAGCTACAAGGGCTGCTTCATTCAACAGGTTTTCCAGATCAGCACCGGAAAAGCCTGGTGTACGCATCGCAACTGTTTTAAGATCTACTGAATCATCCAATGGTTTATCTCTTGCATGAACCTTCAGTACTTCCTGACGTCCTTTAACATCCGGACGGTTAACTGTTATCTGACGGTCAAAACGTCCCGGTCTTAACAAGGCCGGGTCAAGAATATCCGGACGGTTGGTTGCCGCAATGATAATTATGCCTTCATTGACACCAAAGCCGTCCATTTCAACGAGCAATTGGTTCAATGTCTGTTCACGTTCATCATGACCGCCGCCGAGACCGGCACCACGCTGACGTCCGACAGCATCAATTTCATCAATGAATATGATACACGGTGCATTTTTCTTGGCATTTTCAAATAAATCACGTACACGGGATGCACCGACACCTACAAACATCTCAACAAAGTCAGAACCGCTGATTGAGAAGAATGGCGTTCCTGCTTCCCCTGCCACAGCACGGGCAAGCAATGTTTTACCTGTCCCTGGAGGCCCTACCAAGAGAACCCCTTTAGGGATACGTGCTCCGACTGATGCGAACTTGCGCGGATCTTTCAGAAAATCAACAACTTCCACGAGTTCCTGCTTTTCCTCATCTGCTCCGGCTACATCTTTAAACCGGACTTTTTCCTTATTCGTTTCTTCTGAGTACATTTTTGCTTTATTCTTGCCAAAGTTCATCACACGGCCGCCACCGCCGCCTTGTGCCTGGCTCAGAATAAAGAAGAAAAACAGTCCTAATATAAGAAATGGAATAATCGTCGTCAGAAATGTAACCCAGCCGCTTGGTTGCTCCTCTTCTGCTACATTAAGTGTAGCTTGCTCCTGAGCTTGCTCAGTAACCTGCGTGACAATATCTGTCGTATCAGGAACCTGAGCTACAAACTCTTCACCGCCGCTTAAACTTCCGGTGATACGCATGATGCCGTTAGCCGGCTGCATCGTCATTTCATCGATTTCTCCACTGTTTAATTGATTCATGAATTGCTGGACATCATATTGTTCTCTCTCTTGATTCTGTCCATTGAATACTCCTATGACGCCAATGACGACTAAGAATATTAATAAATAAAATATGACATTACGAAATATCCGATTCATTCCTTACCTCCTCCCAAGCGGGAAAAACTACAAATAATAGTACCATATTAAAAAGAACAAACACAACTAATTGTACTTACCTTTTCAAGGTTAACAGCATTCGTGATGCGGCATTTATATGTTTCACGCCTCAACAGAAATATATGACGTTTTTGTGACGTTATATCACTTTCTCCATTAAGTTTATTTCCCACTGTAAATTTCCGGCTTAAGCACGCCAATATAAGGTAAGTTCCGGTATTTTTCCTGATAATCCAACCCGTAGCCAACAACAAATTCATTGGGTACTTCAAAGCCGGCGATATCTGCTTTTATATGCGATGTCCGGCCGGTTGGTTTATCAAGCAGCGTAACAATTTTGATGGAATTCGCTTTTCGATATTTAAATAAATCCACCAAATAGCTTAATGTCAGGCCACTGTCAATAATATCCTCAATAATCAGTAAATCACGGCCTTCAACCTTTGTGTCCAAGTCTTTTTCAATCTTTACTTCACCTGAAGAACGCATTTGGCCCCCGTAGCTTGATACGTCCATAAAATCCATTTCCAGGTGTGTATTGATATGCCGCAAGATATCTGACATAAACGGCAGCGCCCCTTTTAAAACACCGATCGCCAAAGGGAACTTTCCGTCATAGTCGTTGGTGAGCTGCTCACCAAGCTCTGCACATTTGGCAGCAATGTCATCTTCAGAAATCAATACCTTTTCAATATCGTTGTGCATGCTTTTCCTCCATCCCGTACTTTAATTGAATATAATTCCCGTTTTCAGCCTTTCCGGGCGGCCAACCCTTTTTCAAACCAGGCAACCATAAGATGTCACCATTATTATCAGTTATGACCGGCCATTTATCCCTTTCATTTAATGGGATTTTTGCATCGATAAAAATGTCCTTCACTTTTTTGCTGCCATTTAACCCTTTCCATCTCATGCGATCCCCTGCTTTGCGGGTTCTGATATGCAGCGGGAGTGCGATCGCATCTTCACGGCAGACATAAACCTTTTCCCCCTGTAAGTCAGGCTCGCTGATAATATCCGAGATAATGACCATGCCGTTAGCCAGCACAGTTTTTCCGGGGAGATCCATGACCCTATGATATGAAGAGGATTGTATCTGATCGTTCAAAAAGTAAAATGACATGGTCTGATATGATTTTTCAAGCTTTAAACGATCTGGAAAATCAATTTCAATGTGACCATGATCAGTTTCCAGGACTTTAAAAAATTGATCCTCATGTACATACGAAATAGTCTCCGAAGTTTCATTGTACAGATAATTCAATATTAGATGAAAGCAACGTCTTTGTAAAGAACGCGGAAAAGCCTTAAATGTATTGATTTGAAAAGAGACGTCCGTTTTCGAATCACCGAAAACGATAACCTGTTTTGCCATCTTTATCGCTTCCTGCTGCAGAAACGCCTCATCTTCCTGAAGTGACCCACTTAAGTGCTGAAGTGTTCGGTGTAAATTCTGATTCTTTTCTTTTAATAAGGGAAGTATATTGTGCCGAAAATCGTTCCGTGTGTATATGTCTTCCTCATTTGACGGATCTCTTCTGGGGGTAATGCCATGGTCGTTGCAATAGCGTTCAATCGTTTCCTTCGTGACACATAACAATGGTCTAACGATTTGTCCTGATGCAAAATCGCGTTTCAATGGAATCCCCGCCAATGACTTGGCGGTGGCTGAGCGGGCAAAGCTCATCAGCATTGTTTCTGCCTGGTCATCACCGTGATGTCCAAGCGCAAGATAATCCGCTTTGTATGTATTCATCTGTTCAGCAAAAAATTGATAACGAAGCTCTCTGGCGGCAACCTGGGTTCCCAGATGTCTCTCATGTTTATAAGCCGGCACATCCAATGAGGTGCTGATAAATTCAACATCCCTACTCCAGCACATTTCTCTGACATACTCAACGTCTTCCAGTGACGCATCTCCACGCAGCTGATGATCAACTGAGACAACGATCAGGCGCAAGTTCCAAACACTCCTGATACGCCAAAAAAAATGAAGCAGCGCCATGGAATCAGGACCGCCTGAGACCGCGATTAAGACATTTGAGTTTTCTTTTATCAGCTGATGACGATTAATGAATGCGCGTACTGTATTTTCCATCGGAATTCCTTTCTGTCCAATTGCGAGTTCAAAGGAGGATAAAAAAGACCGAGAAGTTTGAGGCGGCGCAGTTTCGAGCACAGAAAAACTTCTCCGAATTTACATCGCACGAAGGAAAAGCGTACTTCTTTTCCAAGGAGCGGAGAAACAAGCCAACTAGTAACACCGACGTGTCATTTTTACCGGACTTTTTGAACTACCTCTTCAAGGAAAAAAATTCCCCAACATCATGCCTTTTATTCTACCACAATTTCACCATATGACAAAGTGTCATCATCCAAAAACGCATTATGGAATAAACAAGGAAAAAACGTAATAGCAAAGTGCCACAAACGCCGTCCCGGCAACCTCTGACAAAAGTGATACGCCTGTCGGAAGGTTTGAACGTCTTTTTGACCAGTCTTGGCCGCGAACTTTCTTAATTTTGTGTAATAGCTCATGTCGCATGTCTGAGGCTGATTGATAGTTGCCTATAAGCGCTTTTTTCAGACAATCTCTGTATAAGCGCAGCTGTTTTGTGTCATTAAGCTTTTTAAATAACGTGGTTTTTGGGTTTGAGCCTTTTTCAAACCGTTTTGGATAATATATATTTAAAATAACCATTACGAATGCAAACAAATCATAGCCCGGTTCTGCCCGTCTTGACCCAAGTCCCCAATAGCCACGGTCATAAAATTCGGTATATTCTTTGATCGCTCTGCCCATTTGTGTTGTGCCGCCGACATCGATGAAGCGTACTTTCGGAGGATGTGAAAGTACGACCAGGTTTTCTGGCTTAAAATCACCAAAAACCCAGCCCGCTTGATGCAAATGCGCAAGGTCATCAAGCAATTGCAGCATGAAGATACCGATCCATTCATGGCCATGCCGGCTGATAAAACTGCGCATGGACTCTCCTTCCAGATATTCCATCACGTAGAAGGTAAACTTATTATGACGTGAAACTTCCCAGTCATCAACATCCAGCAAAAAAGGACCAAGACGGCTGCCTTGGACCTTCGCAAGTGATTTTAAAACGTTCACTTCCACTGTCATAGATGTATTGTTTTCACTAATCTTCAAGGCTGCATATTTACCATTTCGTTCACATAAATAGACAGTGCCAACTGCACCGCTGCCCAGCTTTCGTTTGATCACATAACGATGCTGATGCCATTTACCAGTCACGACAGTTCCCGGTCTTATGCTAATGCCCTGTTTCTTCCATGCCTGGTCCATCTTCATCCCTCATGTTTTCCAATAAGCCTTTTTTGCCAAATTGATAAATAGCTTCGCGAATGGCCGGTCCCGTTGGTGTAATTCCTCCGCTTGTCAATTTTGGAAAAATCGTTGAAATCGAATCAAGTTTAGGAGACCAATCCAATACGTTGTCAATATCTTTACGCTTTCCCGGGAAACTGAAAATAGAAAATCGGTTGCGGCCAATGCGGGCATTTAAACTGATCGACAAATCAATCAATGCTTCTTTAACAGTCGGAAGCTTATCATACATGCTTGCACTTGTATCTGTCAGCACCAGTACTTCCAAATCGCATGTCTCGCCCATGTCTTCCACAACTTCCATAATTTCGCCTCGTTTTTCCGGTTCAATTTCTTCCAGGCTCTGTTCAGGGCCAAGAATTTGTTTCAGTTCCTGGTTGACAAAGCCTTGTAACGTTTGTGTCATTGCCTGTTTGGTAACGGTTTGGACAGTTTCTGCAAGTGCCTGTTTATAAACAAGCTGACTGATGCCGCCCCCGGAGGAAGCAATGTCTTCAACTTCCTGTAAGCCATCCGGGCTTTCTGTCTGATCATCCTCAAGAATTCCAATGACATTTACGGTCATCCCTTGCTGCATTGCAAGGGCAGCCGTTACGGCAGGATCTTCACCTTTATTTGAACAGCCGTCCGTTATCAGCAATATCTGTTTTAATGTCCCTTTTTTCACCTGACATTCCTCCCTTACATCCACTACCATTCTCGCCATAAAGTCTGGACAATATACACGGAAGATTGGAAGCAACCACGCAAAAAAAACAGCCGGATACCGCTGAATAGCGGCACCACGTCCTGCTTGATTTTGTATTGCTTTATGAATGGTCACAAAAGGGAGCATTACTGTGCTTTGTCTGTATAAATAGGAATCGATGTCCATTGCGGTGCGTTTTTAATCACTTTGGCCACAGCGACGGTCATGTCGTCTTCAATTAGCCCGCTTCTTGTCCGGACGACCTCTTCCAATATTAAATCAGCTATTTCCTGCGGGTCATCGGTCTGCATATTGCGGATTTTTCGTTTCAGCCACATATCAATATTTTCAACATGTTTGGGCCCGTCCAAAATGCCATCACTCATCATGATTAAAATATCTTCTGATTTCAATTGGTCTCCAACAATATCCACATCAAACTCCTGAATGATTCCCATTGGCAAATTGCTCGCTTCGATCTTAATAATCTCATCGCCACGTTTAATCAGGCTTGGTGTTGAGCCAATCTTCAGAAATTTAATAGCTGCATTATGCAGGTTAATCACTGCAAGATCCAATGTTGCATACATTTCATCAGTTGTCCTCAGCGACAGAATGGAGTTGATTGATTTGATGGCAACGCTTTCAGGAATCCCCGTCTGCAGAATCTGCTGGAGTAATCTCAGCGTTTCCTCACTTTCTTCATTTGCACGGCTGCCATTGCCCATTCCATCACTGATAGCCATCGCATATTTGCCTTCCCCCAGTTCAATCGTCCGATAGCTGTCTCCTGAAACCAGACCGCCTCCTTTAGCTGCGTTGGCGATGCCGATATCGACAACATACTCTTTTGCCGAACCAAACACCAATTGACAGTAACCATTTGGAAAAGGGGATACTTCTTCTTTTTTCACGATAATCATTTCATTTAGAATATCGGATAAAACCGGCGCTATCAGTTTTTCACCTTCCCCGCGGTAATCATAAAAAGACAGTGTCATCTCAATATCGACATTTCCTTTTTCCAGCCTGTAAATGTCAAGTTTCTCCAGTACAATCCCCATATTTTTCAATGTATTCATAATTTGCATTTCCTGTTTTTCATGATGCTCGCGTTCCTTGAGTATCTCATTGGCAAAATCATCCATGACTTCCGATACACCCTGCAATTGATCTGATACGAACCGTTTACTTTCCACCACCTGTTTCTTCAGCTTCTTATTGGCTTCGAAAAAGGAAATTTCCTCTCGCATTACATCGAGAACTTTCCGCGATTTGACACAATGATTTTCGAAATCTCGTAACGATTTGCGGTTTGGCTCATTCCCTTCAGACAAATCTTCCTTTAAATCATCCATCAGGGAGTAGGTTTTATCAAATTGCTGTTGCCAGCATCGCTCTTTCATAAAACAGGACTGGCATGTCTTTTCGGTAACCTGGCTGAGGAAGTAGTCGGTTTCGCGTCTGGCATTCACACCGTCTTCTTTCATATCTTCTGCCGAGGAGAAACTTTTCGATAAAGCTTCAAACACACCGGAAAACTGTTCAACCCGTTTGGCTGTCACATTCCGGACTTTTTGCAAATACTGTTCCTGTTCATGCGTATGTTCCTCGGTTCCGGGAATATAGCGTGATAATTTTTTGATCCAACCAGACGGTGTCAGCAAAAACAAAGCAATCGCAATTGATGTTTCTGTAAATGATGGTACGATGCTTGCCGCATCAGCATAGATGGCAACCAAAAACGTTCCAACTAAAAGACCGAAACTGACCCCGACTTTATTGCCTTCTTTAAGCAGACCACCAAGCAGCCCGGAAAATGCAAGCAGACTCATTTGATACAGATTGGCCACATCGGCAAGCGACAATATAAGCCCCGCAACAACACCGACAGTTGAGCCTATTGCCGCACCGCCCACAAAAGCGAGCAGCAAGACAAAATACCGGGAAAAAACCTGTTCAATCGAGGCATTATATAACTCCCAGCCGATAGTGCCTGTGAGAATGGAGGCAATCAGTATAATCAGACATACAATTTCTTCATTTTTTAATGTGGGTTTGAAACGTTGAGGTGATAATAATGGAATGCTTTGCATAAAGATTAATACCAGGACAGTTCCCAAGACACCCTCAACGAGTAAAAGCATCCACTCATATGACGAAAGCTGCCCCCATATTGAATACATAAAAATCCTGGGTGATACGGTTGATAAAAATACAAACAGCGGTATGAGTAGGTGCTGTTTTTCAGCATTTTTAAATAGCCCGGCCAATAAAACGAACGAGATCATGGCAAGCACTATAAAAGCCCCATGTGTTACAGAGAAACTCAACGCCCCGACAAGTGCAGCCAGCATAACTTTAGGGGCCTTGTCCCTATGTATCATCCATATAGCTGCCAGAAAGGCGACAGCAAATGGTGAAACGACTGATAGTATAATAGCCCGTCCAAGTAAAAAGCCGACAAGAAAAAAAAGCCATCCTTTTTCAAATAGCAATGTTTTTATCTGTGCTGATAAGTGCCTACGATATTTTTTCAGTGTACCTTTTTTCTGCACGAGTGTTTTGGATTCCACTCCTGGAACTGAATTAATCATACTGTACCACTCCCTCTTGAAAAACATTAAAACATATGATGCATTGTTTTTTTGTCAAAATAACAGGGCGAGTCCAAAAAATCGTTCGACTGGTTTCTAAGTGGACAAGCGATTTTCTACATCCGGTTCCGTATTCTGTTTACTAATGTACCTTTTTGTATATAAGGCTCAATAAGGCTCTTTTCCGTAAATTTTGCTCCTCTTTAACTCTCGCAGTTTTTACGGATTTTGCGGCAAAAGCCACCTTTTAGAAAAAGCTGATAAAATTTTTCGTTGACACAAATGCCTATCGTGTTGTATTATATTTTTTGTGACTAATTTTGGCGGTGTAGCTCAGCTGGCGAGAGCGTACGGTTCATACCCGTAAGGTCGGGGGTTCGATCCCCTCCGCCGCTATTAAGAGATAAAAGAAATCGGCTTTTACCGATTTCTTTTTTTATATCCAATTTTCCTCTGTAAACACAAAAAACAGGTGCAGCGATTTAACGCGGGCACCTGTTTTTTTATGCAGTCAAACCCGCACTTCAAAGCCTGCAAAATAAAACTAAGAAGGATATGTGCGGGATGTGTATTGCCATTAATATCCGATTCTGTTAGGACCTGCACGGTGCAGGCCATTCTATTGGGGAATTTATTAGAGGTTGTTCAAAAAGTCCGGTAAAAATGACACTTCGGTGTTTCTAGTTGGCTTGCTTTTCCGTTCCTCACGTATTAAATGCATACGTTCCGGTACCGGGAGCTTCGCCGCCTCGAACTTCTCGGTCCTTTTTATCCTCCTTTTTGAACACGCACTATTATCAATTTTTCATAGACAGCAAACTGCTATCCTCTTTTAGCACCTCGACCTCCGCGTTTGGATTCCGTGTGCTTCTTCAAAGAGGCCAGACGTTCATCGGAGTCTTTGAGAAATTTGTTCATTTTCGACTCAAACGATTCTGAACGTTGACGATTATTCCGCTGACGTGGCGGCTTATCCTTCGCTTTCTTGATGGAAAGACCAATCTTGCCATCCTTTTCGACATTAATCACTTTGACAGTGACCTCGTCACCGACACTTAAGTGCTCATTAATGTCTTTTACATAATTATCGGCAACCTCACTAATGTGGACAAGCCCTGTCTTGCCTTCCTCAATTTCAACAAATGCCCCAAAATTAGTGATGCCGGTTACCTTTCCCTGCAGCTTGCTGCCTACTTCGATTGACATAAAAAAAGTGCTCCTCCTTAGATTTTTAAAAAAGTATACTTCTTATATATTATAGCCAGTATTGTAAAAGTGTGTCAATAAGAGGGCTCTTCTTCAGGAATATTAAAAATTAACTCGCCTTCTTTTGAGAAAAAATAGTTCGTCCGGGCAATATCCAACACATATTCCTCATCATTAAGCAAACTAATTTCTTCCTTCAGATTCTTTTCCTTTTGTTCCAGTGTCGCCATCTCATTTTGAAGCTCTTCGTACTGCTCCTCTTTTTCCGCATGAAGGGCACGCTGGTTGAAATGATAGACAGTCAAACTGCCAAAAACGATCGCCGCTGCAATAGAAAATAAAACAAGACGGCGCATGAGACGCTGTTTTTTTCTTTTTTGTCGTTCTATGTAAGCATCATATTGCTGCATATAATTTGAGTCTAATCGCTCCACATTTTTCTTCTTGAACGGCACTGATTCTACCTCCTTTTAGAATAGCGATCGGTTAGCCATTTCTTACATTTATTCTTTATTGTACTATAAAATCCTGCAACTTTGTGTACTTTTTTTTGAATTGTTTCAGGAAATATCCGAAAAGTCCGCCTAAGAAGCCACAAAACCGGGGTAAATATAATGATAACGATATAGCGGGTCAAATTCCACAACAATTTTGCAGTAAAAACCACGATGGCAATAACCATCTGAAGGATAAACTTTAGCGGTTTTATTATGACATTTATAAATAAATTTTCCATAAAGCGGTAAACAGCTGCTATAACCCGGATAATATGTTCCATTAGCTGTCTATAGACATTCGCTGCCAATGCCTTATACATGGAAAATCCTAATAAAAGAGCGAGAAATACATAAAAACGCAGTTCACCGCTGTTTGCCCGAAATAACACATAATATAACAGCAATGTCTGGGTTAGCCAGAAACTGATTTCCATGAAGTATTTCAGAACCACACGCTGACGCCAGTAAATCGCAAGACGTCTGAATGTATCCAATGCCAACCCGAGATAAAACCCTCCGGCCGTCATGGAAATCATCGTTATAAACTGTACACTCAGCGTCATTTGAATAGCTTGCTAAAGAATCCTTTAGCCTTCTCCTGGTAATGTTCATCAACATAGGAGAGCTCGTACACTTTGCCTTGAATTGTGACGAGACCTTCATGAACATCTAAATTTTTCAATTGCAAGTTCTGCCCGCGGATAATCAAATAGCCCATCTGTGTCTCAAGCAGAAATTCTTCATTGTCAAAACTGTCAACTTCCTTAACACCGGTTATCTCCAGATCTTTCCGGTTATCGATTTTAACAGTGTGGTTTACCTCCGTCCGGTTAATGGGCGGTTGTTCATAATGATTCATTCACTTCACCCTCCTTGTCACTATTACTTTATGACAGGAGGGACAAGTGTAGAACCTAATTCACTTTCTCTTCATTGATCACCTTGTATAAGTTTTCCGCTTCACCTTTTTTTGTGGTGTCTTTTAAAGATGTCACTTCAAGTGTCAAAACTTTCTGGGCAAACTGAATCACTAATTCATCGCCAACCGTCAATACCGTTGATGCCTTTGCAGGGCTGCCATTAACAATAATGCGCCCCTGGCCGGCCACCTCTTTTGCCAATGTCCGGCGCTTGATGAGCCGGGAGACTTTAAGAAATTTATCAAGACGCAATTTCAATCACTCATTTCTTTTTGCTTGATTCCAGTACGCATCCATCTCGTCCAGACTGACTTCTCTGATATCTTTTCCTTGTTCTTGCAGATTCGTTTCAATATAGGAAAACCTCGACAGAAACTTTTCATTTGTCCGGCTGAGAGCAATTTCCGGATTTATTTTATAATACCGTGATATGTTGGCTAACACAAATAATACATCACCCAGTTCTTTTTCAAGTTCAGACAACGATTTTGAACTGATGGCCTCCTGTACTTCCTCCAATTCCTCCTGAAACTTGTGCCATATATCTTGACTATCATCCCAGCCAAATCCGACTTTGGCTGCTTTTTTCTGCAGCTTAAAAGCTTTTGCAAGTGCCGGGAGACCAGCCGGAACACCGTCAAGCACAGAGGTGCGCTGATCCCCTTTTTCCTCCTGCTTCAGGGTGTCCCACGTTTTGTAAACAGCTTCAACTGTTTCAGCCGATTGATCTTTAAATACATGCGGGTGCCGGTGGATCATTTTGTCGGTAATCGAACGGATGACATCATCTATTGTAAAATACCCGTCATCTTCGCCAATCTGACTGTGCAGCATCACCTGCAGCAGTATATCACCCAATTCTTCTACAATCCCATCATCGTCCTTCGAATCAATTGCTTCAATCAATTCATAGACTTCTTCAATTGCATACTCGCGTAATGTCTCATGAGTCTGAGCACGATCCCAAGGGCATCCATCCGGTGCTCTTAGCGCGCTAATCACCTGACGAAGTTTTGCAAATGTATGATGGAGCACCTCCTCCGGTGCAGGGGGGACATAAACAGAAACCAGATTGTTAACTCCGGAAAACTTATGATCCAATTCTTCCAGATTCACTTCAGTAATTTTCTCCCGCCTGCTTCCGGCTGCCTCTGCAATTATTACCGGGTAATCCGGCGGCAAGTCTTCCAGAAGCGTCAATTTAATATCAGAGGCAATAAACTGATCATACACCTGACAGAATACAATATGATGCCCGTAATTGAGCTGGCTTCGCCTGAATCCGGTTCCATCCACAAATTGAAAGCCATCAATCGGATCGATTTTGAGGGAGGTAAAAAGTGCATCAAGGTAGCTTTGCCCGCCAATAATCTCAACCGGCACCTCGTCCTGGTCCAATAATAGCTGGATCGTTTGTTCCGCCATCATCGGATGACCAGGAACAGCATAAACGATCTTGTGATGACGGGCTTTTTCCATGAGTGTATCTGTAATCTGCTGATACACATCCGCAAATTGCGCACGTGACTCATAGATCTCATCAAACGCTCGGAACGAAACACCTTCCTCCTCCAGTTGCTCAATGGCCGGATGATCAGCCGTACGCACATATAACGCACTTGTACCGCTGATTAATTTTTTATAAATGCCTAGTGATAATTGGTCCAGATCACCGGAGCCAAGTCCGATAACCTCGATTGTATAACCCATTAATGATCCCTCGCTTTATGAATTCGAATCAAAACGCCGGCAAAAGGAAGCATGAACAATTCTTCTTCTTTAAAAGCCTTCAGACGCAGCAGCAGTATTAAATATATGATTGCCCCCATAATCGCTGTGCACATGACATAAACCAATAAACCCGTTCTCGAGGTGATGGTTCCTGTGACATAATCTGCAGCCGCTAAAAAGCTGACCATTCCCGCCGCTGACAGGACAAAAGCAGACCAGTTCATATGCTTCCCGAGGTGAAGCACAGGCAGCTTCTGTCTTAATTGCATGACGGTCAAGCAAGTAAAGACAGCTAAACTGAGAACCGTCGCCACAGCACTGCCGCCGATTCCCCAGAAAGGTACCAGCATTTGATTGGCAATCCATTTCAGAAAAAAAGTGGCTCCGATAAAAACGGCTGTCCGTTTCATATAACCCAGTCCCTGAAGAATGGAAGCGGCAGTTATACCGATGGAACTGAGAAACACAGACACCGCCAATATTCTGAGCGGTCCTGTCCCATCTTCATCCAGGAAGAGCAGTCGGTTGGTTTCCGGGAAAATCGAAATTAAGCCGACAGTCGCACCAGCCGCCAAATAGAAACTGATTAATATAGCACTGCGAATAGAACGCGTAAGGGCGGCGGGACGTTGCTTTAATTTTTCAGCCGATATTACCGGAATCAATGCTAAGGCAAACGATGACCCCAATACAGTACCAAACTGGACTAGCGGCTGACCGCGGTCAAAGACCCCTTTAGCCTTCATTGCCTCATCTTTATCGAGTCCATACGCCTGCAGTGACGGAATCAGTGTGAACGTATCGGCAAATTGAATAATGATTAACACCATGTGATTTAAAGCCGCAGCAATTCCCAAAATGAACAATGTTCTCACGTAATATTGCCAGGGAATTATAAATCTTCCTTCTGCAGCCGGCTGATAGCGCCGGAAGAAAAATAGCAGAATGACAATGGCACTCACTGCACCGGCAAATGCAGCTGCTGCGGCTGCTTGTCCAATTGTATAGATATTTGCCTGATTTAAATATATCCAGACAGCAGCTGCTATAATCAGTGTTACCCGCGTCAGCTGCTCACCTATTTGGGAATAGGCTGTCGGCTGCATAAGCTGTCTTCCCTGAAACATCCCGCGCATCAAAGCGGAAAATGGAATCAGCAAAAAGATAAATGCAACCAGTTTATATGTGAGTGTTAAATCAGGATCCCCTACCCATACTGCTAAATTATCCGCATTGAAAAACAGAAACAAACAGACACTGCCGCATATAATGACCAGCAGCAGAAAAACAGGTATGTAAAAGTTTCGTAGCGAAAGACCTTTGCCTTGATCTCCCATTTCAGCCGTCATCTTTGAGATAGCGGCAGGGAAACCATATAATGCCAGCATCAGAGCGATGCCCAGGAACGGATAGACCTGCTGATAAACATAAAACCCCATATCGCCTGTCAGGTTCTGCAACGGAATCCGATAACCTGCACTTAACAGCTTGCTGATGAGTCCCGCCAATGTCAGTAATAAAGCACCTTTTACCAATTGATTGTTCTCGCTTTCTTTCATCATAAACGCCTTTCTGCGCTGAACCGATTTTTCATCCATTATAGCACAGTGATAAAGCGAAACTTCAATCAACGGAATTGTTCTTCATTCCGTTGATTGTTAGTTGAGCAGAATCGGGCATGTATGGACAGTTAGCCGCCGACCTTTGACGGATTACTGTCCATTACATGCGGGACAAACTAAGATCCCAATTATATTGGCAAAAGTACAGGCTCAATTGTAAAAGAGCCGAAACAAAAAGTGCCATCGTTAACAATGACACTTTCCAATAACTATAGATATAGTGTATAAATCAACAGTTCCTTAAAGCTTTTCTGGTTATTCCATTTGCTTAGCCAGGAAGCTTGAAGCTGTCTGGATCGATTTTTGCTCGACTTCACTTAATTTATTGCCATCTTTGGAGAAAAGCATCACACAGCCAATTGGGTCGCCGTTAGCAATAATCGGGCTGATGCAATATGAATCAAGCTGTTCCTCCTGACCCTGAATAAGCTCTGATTCGGTCTGTTCCGTTTCATAAGTCATCGTTCGTTCTTCCATGGTCTTTTCCGGCTGAGAACCAATACTCTTGTTTAAATAATCTTTTTTGGATTCCCCGGCGACCGCAATAATCTCATCACGGTCACAAATGAGAACCGGATAATTGAGGGAATCAAATAATGCCTCAGCATACTCTTTAGCAAAAGAACTCAGCTCATTTATTGGAGAATATTTTTTTAAAATAACTTCCCCTTCACGGTCAACAAAAATTTCTAAAGGATCACCCTCGCGGATACGCAGCGTTCGTCTTATTTCTTTTGGGATAACAACTCTTCCTAAATCATCAATGCGTCGTACAATACCTGTTGCTTTCATCTTTAGGGAGCCTCACTTTCTAAGATGATTATACCTGGTGTATGTAAATTTTTGGTTTCCTCCTATAGAAAAAAACACCAGTTGTGGGTTTAGTATTAATCATCTTGTAAGAACTATACATATGTTAACATAACTTGATCTGCATGCCGTTTTCTCTGTTCTAATGAGGCTCTTTTTTTGTTATCTAACCTGCTGTTTCCCGGTCAACTTGGGATAATTGGCTGATAAAGTTTTCGAGTACTTCATACCGCTGATGCTTGGTGTTTTTTGACCATTTAACCAGCACCTTCAATTTTTTACCTTCTGTTCCAAGCTGTATTTCCCGCCCGAACTGATTGGCTAGTTCAAATAATTTCGATCCGTCCACTTCCTGACTGCGATGAGTGCTCACAAGTATTTCTATTTTACCTGCTTTTTCGCTGATTGATTCAACACGTTCTTGTTTAGCAAGCCGTTTGAGGGATGAAACAGTAAACAAATTCCCCACTTCTTCCGGATAATCACCGAAACGGTCGATCAGCTCATCCTTAAGTTCTAAGATATCATCCTCTGAAGCGATTGCTTGAAACTGTTTGTAAATATCAATCTTTTGTTTTTCATCGTCAATATATGAATCCGGAATATAAGCATCAGTCGACAGTGACAATTCCGGCTCAAACGTTTCAATTTCATCAAGCTGTTTGCCTGATTGTCGGGCTTCAATAGCGTCTTTGAGCATTTGCGAATACATGTCAAAACCGACTGAATCAATGAAGCCGTGCTGCTGGGCACCAAGCAAATCCCCAGTACCGCGGATGGACAAGTCGCGCATAGCAATTTTGAAGCCGGATCCCAGTTCCGTGAATTCCTTAATCGCCTCGAGCCGTTTTTCCGCGACTTCACTCAGCACTTTATCTTTTTGATAAGTGAAATAAGCATAGGCAACCCGATTGGAACGGCCGACTCTTCCCCTTAACTGATAAAGCTGACTGAGCCCCATTCGATCAGCCTGATTGACAATTAATGTATTGACGTTTGGAATATCAACACCTGTTTCAATAATTGTCGTACTGACCAAAACATCATACTCCCCTTCTAAAAAGGCAAAAACGATATTCTCTAATTCGGTTTCATTCATCTGACCATGGGCGACAGCTATACGCGCGTCTCCAACAAGCATGCCAAGATCTCTGGCTATTTTATCAATATTGTCCACCCGGTTATGGAGGAAGAAAACCTGTCCTCCCCGCGCCATCTCACGCTCAATGGCTTCCCTTACAAAAACCGGATTATACTCCATGACGTACGTCTGAATCGGAAAACGGTTTTCCGGAGGTGTTTCGATGATCGACAGGTCCCGAACACCGAGCATCGACATATGCAGTGTTCTTGGAATTGGTGTAGCTGTCAAAGTCAGAACGTCAACATTTGATTTCAGCTGTTTAATCTTCTCCTTATGCTTAACACCGAACCGCTGCTCCTCATCCACGACGAGAAGGCCCAAATCACGATAAGTCACATCCTTTGACAATAGACGGTGTGTTCCAATTACAATGTCGACTTTTCCTTTTCGGATGCCTTCAATGGTTTCTTTTTGCTGGCTTCGCGTGCGGAATCGGCTCAGCATACTGATCGTGACAGCCTGGTCCTGAAACCTTTCCTGGATGGTTTCATAGTGCTGCTGAGCGAGGATAGTTGTCGGAACCAGAATAGCCACTTGTTTGCCATCGGCTACAGCTTTAAAAGCAGCCCTGATCGCCACTTCCGTCTTCCCGTAGCCAACATCACCACAAAGCAAGCGATCCATTGGGCGCTCCATTTCCATGTCTGCTTTGATCTCAGCAATACAACGCTCCTGGTCCTCGGTTTCTTCATATGGAAAAGCCGCTTCAAACTCTTCCTGCAGCTCTGTTCCTTTAGTAAAGGCATAACCTTGCCTTGCCTGACGCTCAGCATAGAGCTCAATCAGATCATCTGCAATATCTTCCACATTGGACTGGACTTTCCGTTTGACTTTTGCCCATTCACTGCCGCCCAATTTATAAAGTTTTGGCTCTTTTCCCTCGGAAGCCACAAACTTCTGAACGAGATCGATCTGGTCAATTGGTACGTATAATTTATCATCACCGGAGTATTTAATCAGCATAAAATCTTTATGCAGACCATTCATTTCAAGTGTTTCAATGCCTAAATATTTTCCGATGCCGTGATGGGCATGAACTACGAAGTCGCCCACTTTTAATTCCTGATAATTTTTAATCCGTTCAGCATTTGATATCTTTTGTTTTTTACGCGGTCTTTTTGTTTTCTTTTTAAACAGTTCATTTTCAGTAATCAGCACGAGTTTATGCATCGGAAATTCAATGCCATTGCTGACTTCACCGACTGTTATCGTCGGTCTTTTTACTGGCAATTCGAGTTCGCTGATTACATCTGCTTCAATTCCATAATCCATGAAAATCGAGTGAATTTTTTCAGCCCGTTGTTCATTCGGAGCCAGGACCACGACTGAAAAATCGCTCTTTTCCCAGCGTTTAAGCTCATTCTGAAACAAATTCATCTGCCCATGGAATTCCTGCATCGTCCGGGTCGATAAATTAATGATATTTTGGGGTTGGGTATTCGGAATATGCCGCAAAAAGACGGACATATAAACGCGTTGTGGTGTGATATTATCCCATACGGTGTTCCAATCAAATGAGAAATGGCTGCCCCGGACCATTTTATTTGCTTCCAAAAGTGTGCTGTACCATTCTGACTCTTCTGCATCAAGACTTGTTGCCGTTTCCTGGATTCTGCTCATTTCATCAAGAATGACCAGACCATTTGCGGGCAAATAATCTAGCAGACTAGCAGGCTCATCATAAAGAAAGCCAATATATTTATACAATTCCTGGAAATGCTCAAGATTCTTTAACCGCTCGATATCATATTCGATGGACTCGGCGAGCGT
This sequence comes from Lentibacillus amyloliquefaciens, assembly GCF_001307805.1. Classification (GTDB taxonomy): domain Bacteria; phylum Bacillota; class Bacilli; order Bacillales; family Amphibacillaceae; genus Lentibacillus; species Lentibacillus amyloliquefaciens. Next base: position 2,616,621 of record NZ_CP013862.1, read on the forward strand.
TTCTTTCGCTTCCGGATCTTTCAATTTTTTCAGTGATTCAGCCAATGCCGCCTCCAGACGCTGAGCAGCTCTCAATCTGTCTTCATCCGTCAACAGCATTTCTGTTGCGGGGTCAACCCTAATAGCCTGCTGTTTCTCTAATGATCGCTGGCTTTCAGCATCAAAGTGACGAATGGAGTCAATTTCGTCATCAAATAATTCGATGCGTACCGGATGCGTTTCGGTCACCGGATAGATATCAATAATACCTCCGCGGCGGCTGAATTCCCCTGGAGTTGAAACCATTGAGACATGTTCGTATCCCATATCGACCAGGCGCGACAAGTACACTTCGACATCGACTTCTTCACCTGTCTGAAAATCCAGCTGATATTTCTTCCAGTAATTAGTCGGCGGCAGTATTCGCTTCAAAGCTGCGACAGGGGCGATCAATATGCCTGAATCTTTTTGTGACCACTCTGTCAATGCCTCAATCCGCTGGGCTTTCAGTTCCGGACTGGCTATCGCGATTTCTGATGCGATCAGTTCATTGACCGGATACAGATGAATATGATCCTCACCTATAAATGTTGACAGGTCATCATAGAGCTGCTGTGCTTGGACAAGATGATGCGTTACAAGCAAAACTGGCCTTTTTAAAGATTCATCCAAAACAGACACAAAAAGGCTTCTGGCAGATCCTGATAGCCCTGCCACAAGCTGTTCATTCATACCATTTGATATGCCGTCTATGACTGATGACACATCTTCATTCGACCGTAAAAAATCATGTATTCCGTTCATTTTCCCCCACCTGTTTACGTGCAAAAATGCCTTGATTACCATCTCTACACAGAACCAAAGCTTTTTACCTGATATATATTATCTCACTGTATAAAATAGTCCAGTTCGTGATACTGCGGATGACTGCCTAACGATTCTTCACAGCTTTCACAGATGGACTTGATTGTTATATCACCATTTGCTTCATAGCTAATCATATCACGTTTATCCTCACTTGATAACTGATCCAATCCGAGCATTGATGAATCAACCATTTGCTGGTCCAGTTTCCCAATTTCCTGGCTGCAATGTCTGCACTTGTAGACAATCGCCATAATATACCTCCTTCGAATAAACTTAGGTATTCTAAAGTTTATCCGAAACGCGTATATTTATACAGAAAATCTCGGGGTTCATCAGGAAACACCAGCCCTTTTTCTGCTCACTTTAGGTGTTAAAGTCGTTCATCACGACATCAAATGGCTTCTGAATCCATGTTTCACATGCATCAGCACTTTTTTCAATGCTTGTGGCAACATCTTCCTGCTGCTCCTTTGAGAATGGCTTTAATACATAATCAACAACAGGCATGGCTGCAAGAGGTCTGCCTATGCCGATGCGCAAGCGTTTGAATTCTTTGGTACCTGCATGATCAATAATGGAACGAATACCGTTATGACCACCGTGACCGCCTTTTTGACGTAAACGAATTTTACCGGCCGGCAAATCAAGATCATCATAGATGACAAGAACATCTTCCGGATCTATTTGATAAAAATCCAATAATGGCCGAACCGATTCACCCGAAAGATTCATAAATGTCTGTGGTTTTAACAGGACAATCTTTTCTCCATCAAGGGTCTCCACCGTTGATTTACCATTAAATTTATCTTTTTTTAATTTCCAATTATGACGGTCAGCTATTTTCTCAACAACCATAAAGCCGACATTATGCCGTGTTTTGCTGTATTTTTTCCCTGGATTTCCCAGCCCAACGATACATTTCATTTAGCTTCTTCCTTTATACTGCATTTTAAACGGGTTCTAAAACAATTCGCCAATGAAGCAAAACCCTCCTAATAACTGCTGACTAGGAGGGCTTATATAATAGGCTTGGTGTTATTCGCTTTTTCCTTCGTCCTCTTCGGCGCCAACCAATTCCGGTTCTGCTCCTTCGTCTGACTCTTCACCTTCAAGATCTTCTACTGTGTCTGGCGGTACAACGGTTGCAACTGTTGTATCTTCGTCTTCATTGATTTCATAGAGGTCAGCTTTTGGCAAATCAGCAACGGTTATCGTATCACCGATCTCCAACTTGTTGACGTCAACAGAAATGACTTCTGGAATATCCGCCGGTTTAGCACGTACCTGCAATTCATACATCGGCTGCTGCAGAACGCCGCCATCTTTAACACCAACAGGTTCACCGTCAAGGTTAAGTGATACTGTTACGTCCATTTCCTGTTTCATGTTGACGATATAGAAATCTGCATGAATCACTTCGTCTTTCAACGGTTCAGTCTGATATTCATGAAGCATGACGTCTACAGGCTTCTCACCTTCGATATCAAGTGAGATGATTGCGTTTCTGCCTTCATCTCTTACCGTTTTGACTAATTCGGTGCTATTAACAAAAATGGCTTTAGAGTCTTCCTCCTTACCATAAACAACTGATGGCACATCGCCATTCGTCCTGATTTGCTTTGTTGCAGACTTTGTCAGATCTTCGCGTTTTGCTGCCTTTAATGTTACTGCCATTCTTAATCACCCTCCATTATTTAACAACCTGGGGTCTTCACCAGGATTCATATGGCACATATTTTTCAGTATCGTTTCTATTAAAACATAATTTATGTCATTTCACAAAACAGGCTTATAGCTTATCTTTAATGAAATGCTTAGTCAAACAAAATGCTTACGGATTTCAGTTCATGAACACGGGTTATTGCTTCACCAATCAGCGGTGCAACAGATAACTCGGTGACTTTACCGTTCTTTCGTTCTTCGGTAAGCGGGATGGAATTCGTAACAACCAATTCCTTGATTTCGGAATCGTTAATACGCTGCAGTGCAGGGCCTGATAAAACAGGGTGAGTACAGCATGCATAAACTTCTTTCGCACCGTTTTCCACCAACGCGTTGGCAGCCGCAGTAATTGTACCTGCTGTATCAATGATATCATCAATCAGGATGGCTGTCTTCCCTTCGATATTCCCGACAATATTCATCACTTCTGAAACATTCGGACGCGGACGGCGTTTATCAATGATTCCAATCGGTGCCTTCAAATAGTCCGCCATCTTTCTTGCCCGGGTCACACCGCCGTGGTCCGGGGAAACGACGATAATATCGTCAAACTCCATTTTCTCAAAATGATTCGCCAATATTGGTACACCTTGCAGATGATCAATTGGGACATTGAAGAAACCTTGAATTTGTGGTGCGTGTAAATCGAGCGTTATCATCCGGTCGGCACCGGCCGTTTCAAGAAGGTCGGCAATAAGCTTTGAAGTTATCGGTTCTCTTGAACGTGCTTTCCGGTCCTGTCTGGCATAACCATAATACGGCATAACAATATTGATGGACTTGGCCGAAGCACGCTTCAGCGCATCAATCATAATCAACAGTTCCATCAGATGCTGATTAACCGGGGCTGAGGTTGATTGAACAACGTACACATCTTTTCCGCGGACGCTCTCCTCAATATTAATCTGAATTTCTCCGTCACTAAAAGTGGCTACTGTACATTCTCCTAATGTTGTCCCAATGTGTTCGGCAATATCCTGAGCCAGATCCCGGTTTGAATTCAGTGAAAACACCTTCAGCATTGGATCTTTATAGCTTGATCCCATGAAATGAACCCTCCATTAGTCCTTTTTTTGATTTTTGATTCTTGAAGCATAACCTTCTTTATTTGTTTGTCTGGAACGGGCAATCGATAATGCGTCTTCAGGGACATCTTTTGTAATCGTCGACCCTGCAGCAACATAAGATCCTTTTCCAACCGTTACCGGAGCGACTAAATTGGAATTGCAGCCGATAAATGAATCATCGTCAATCGTTGTCAGATACTTATTCTTTCCATCATAATTCACTGTAATCGTACCGCAGCCAATATTGACATTACGGCCGACATCGGCGTCTCCGATATAACTTAAATGGGAAACCTTACTCTTGTCACCTAATGACGATTTTTTCACTTCAACAAAGTTGCCGATTTTTGCTTCGTTGCCGATTTTTGCTTCAGGGCGGATATGTGAATAAGGTCCAATCTGCACCCGATCACCTATACGGCTGTCTTTTGCGACACTTTGTTCGAGAGTGGTTCCTTCTCCGACATAGCAATTTTCAACTTCTGAATGCGGTCCAATCTCAGCATCTGCTTTAATAGTTGTTTTTCCTTTAATAACCGAACCCGGATGAATTAAAACATCTGCCTCAATGACCACCTCAGGACTGATATAAGTATTGTCAGGGTCTATAAGTGTGACCCCGTTTCGCATATGTTGTTCATTGATCCGTTTTTTCAGCGATTTTTCTGCCTGTGCCAGGGCGACGCGGTCATTAATACCCAGCGTTTCTTCAAAGTCTGCTGTCTGGAACGCGCTGACTTTCTCATTACGATTTTGCAGAATTTCAATGACGTCCGGCAAATAATATTCACCTTGTACATTGTCATTTGATACATGGTGTAATGCTTCGAAAAGGGCTTTGTTATCAAAACAGTAGGTCCCTGTGTTAATTTCATCGACTAACAGTTCATTGCCGGATGCATCTTTATGTTCAACTATCCGCTTCACTTGATTCTGATCATCACGAATCACTCTGCCGTACCCACCGGGATCTGGTGCTTTTGCGGTTAAAATAGTCGCTTTTGCTCCTTCTCTTTCATGGTGATCGCAAAGAGCCTGATATGTTTCATGAGTAATCAATGGCGTGTCCCCACAAACAACAATTGTTGTGCCCTCCTGATTTTTCAGAAGGTCTTCAGCCTGCAGTACAGCATGGCCTGTCCCCAATTGTTCTTCCTGTAAAACCGTTTCACTGTCCTCACCAATATATTCGGCAACCTTATCAGCGCCATGGCCGACGATTGTGACCATTTCATCAGGTTTGACCGGTTTTAATTGATCGATAACGTGCTGCACCATCGGGCGGCCTAAAACCGGATGAAGCACTTTATATAGTTTCGACTTCATTCTGGTACCTTTTCCGGCAGCCAAAATAACTGCATATCGTTTCGCCATAAAGAGCCTCCATTTCATTTATCCCGCATATAAAGGGCACTAACCCGCCACATAACGGCGGCTAACTGTCCTTAAATACCCGATTCTGTTCAACTAACCATCAGTGTGGAGAAATACACTCCACTGATGGAAGTTTCACTTTATCCATTATGAATATATCTTAAAAATGGGCTGATTTCAACAGATTTAATGTTTGCATAGAGAGGAAAAAGCTGTTAGAGCACACGTTTCAAAGTGTATTTCGTTTTCGATGGGATTGGCAAGAAACACACATTTCCTTTTGCAAACCGCAAATGGCAGGACAACTCTTTAAAAAGGTTATTTTCTAAAAGGTGGTTGTTTTTGACACAAAACCCATAAAATGCGAACTAACTTTAACTATTAGCTGGTGCGTAATCCACCGCTTCGGAAATACACTCCGCGCACCTTAGGGCGGCTGGTGAGCCTCCTCGTGCTGGCTCACTGCGGGGTCTCACCGATACCTCCCGTCCCGCTGGAGTCTCCGTGTATTTCCTGCGCTGGTTTCGTGCTTTATAGTCTGATTATTTTGGATTTTAACTAAACTTCTCTTGTGAATGTTGATTGAAGTGGAGGACAGTCGACTCCTGCGGGAAAACGGGCAGCTGAAGACCCCCACAGGAAGCGCTTTTTGCTTCCGAGGAGGCTGAAGCGTTGCCCTAAGGTGCGCGACTGTCCGGAACGGAAATCAACATAGCACTACGTCGCAATTTACATCAACTAAGTAAAAGCAACAATGATCGCGAAGGAGCCTCAAAAAAGACAAAAAAGAAGGCTAACCTGTGACAGATTAGACCTCTTGTTGAATAACTGATTTAAGATGCACCGGCTTCTTCATATTTCTCCTCTTGTTCACCGGCGCGATGATATTCTTCTAATACTGCATCCTGAATCTTACCGCGAGTATTAGAATTGATAGGGTGAGCAATATCCCTGAACTCACCATCAGGGGTCCGCTTGGAAGGCATAGCCACAAACAAACCATTATTGCCGTCAATCACCCGAATATCATGAACCACAAATTCTTCATCCATGGTAATCGAAGCAATTGCTCGCATTCTCCCCTCTGTGTTCACGCGGCGTAGTCTAACGTCAGTTACCTCCATGATGTTTCACCACCTTTTCCCTTTTGAACTTATTACCATTATTCAACAAAAGATTAAGAAATCCTGCCTGTCCATCAAAAAAATTTCGAAAATATTGCTTTATCTTAAAATAGACATTGTATTGTTGACCATCATCGACTCTTAGTCATTTTTTATACGAGGATGAAACAATGGAGAAGTTTAAGGTGCTTTAACGGTTTTTAGAAAAATTTCCAGGATGGACTTCAATTGTTTTTTGCTTCATATCCACGTTAGTGATCTTCACCAGGGAGGTATAATTCTCAACGACACGTTCATCTTCTTCGTCATCTGCTTCCGCGAGTACACCGATGGCTCCCACATTGGCATTGAATTCTTTCAAGAGACTTATCATGCCATTAATCGTTCCGCCTGCTTTCATAAAATCATCTATAATACAAACGTTGGCACCTTCCTGCAGGCTTCTTGTCGGCAGAACCATCGTCTGGATTTTCCGTGATGAACCTGAAACATAATTGATGCTGACAGATGATCCTTCTGTCACTCTGGGATCCCGTCTTACAATAATAACGGGAACGTTCAAAACCGATGCAGCAGCATAAGCAAGGGGGATACCCTTTGTGGCGACAGTCATAACCGCATCTATCTCCATATCAGAGAAAGCTGACGCTAAGACACGGCCAATTTTGTTAACCATTTTCGGGTCACCCAGCAAATCACTCATATATAAATAACCGCCGGGAAGGATACGAGACGGGTCCTGTAACGTTGTGCAAAGCTCATTGATAAACACATTCGCATTTTCCCCGGAAAAGCCGGGGATAAAGCTGACACCGCCTGATGCCCCGGGATTTGTCTGCAAGTGACCAAAACCTTCTTCCTGCATTACCCGGTCAACAATATCAAGATCTTCACTGACAGAAGATTTTGCCGCACCATATTTTTCACTGAAATATGGCAGAGATGTATGTTTCTTAGGATTTTCCAAAAAATAATTCGTTAACGATACTAATCGATCACTTCTTTTCATATGCCACCTCTTACTTATATCCGAATATTTTAAACTAATATATCATTATTATACGTTTTTTATCAAGTATTAGCGCCGATCAAGCATCTGAACGATGTGAACCTCATTGCAAAATCCTCTCAGCCCATTATAAATACGCTTCGCCTTGCTGAAATGTCTGGTAAGCCCCGCAATAGTCGGTCCGCTTCCGCTCATCATTGCACCGGACGCGCCTGTCTGCAGCATTTTATCCTTAAGTTGCTTCACTTCCGGATATAAAGGGAACGTCACATCTTCCAAAGCATTGCCGATATGGTGGCATAACTTGTCAAAGTCTTTTTCTGCCAGTGATTGAATGACCGCCTCTGTTTGCGGATGCGAAATGGCATCCGTGTTAACTTTGGGGAAAATATGCCTTGTTGAAATGCCAATATTGGGTTTGGCAAGCACCACGTAACATGGCGGAGGCGAAGCCAACGTACGGATTTTTTCACCATGGCCTGTCCCTAGGGCGGTGTAGCCTGTAATGCAGAAAGGCACGTCTGAGCCAAGCACTGAGCCAAGTTCGATGAGCTCGGCCTCCGAAATACCAACAGACCACATGCGGTTAAGACCCCTTAGTACAGCAGCTGCGTCACTGCTGCCGCCCCCGAGCCCTGCTGAAACAGGGATATTTTTCCGGATATTGATACGGACTCCCCGATGCAGCTGATATGTATTTTTAAAAACAAGCGCAGCTCTATACGCCAGATTACGTTCATCGTTTGGGACATACTGGTTATCGGTGGAAATCTCAATTCTGCCATCAGCAATGTCATATAGCTCAATCCTGTCAGCTAAATCGACAGTTGTCATAATCATTTCAACTTCATGAAAACCATCTTCACGTTTTCCCAGCACATCAAGTGATAAATTAATTTTCGCCGGTGCCCGTTCAAATAAAACCATCTCTTCACCCACTTTGCACATCAAGGGATTTAGATTTATTGCTTTTTGAAATATAAACTTATAGAAAATTGTACCATATTCAAAAGACACTATCGAGCACCAGCCGGAATACACCTTTCTCGGCTTTTCCGGGGCAATTATCGCGAAAAAAGGCAAACCCGCCAATGGGGTCTGCCCCTTTCTTTACTTCATGTTTTGCTCGGCCATTTCAATTGCTCGTTTCACCATGTTACCGGCATCTTTCGCTTTGATGCCGCCCCAGCCTTCCTTTTGTACAGTGTCGTAAAAACCTAACTCTTTGGCAATTTCCTCTTTCAAATGATCTGACATTGCACCACCGCGTCGCGCCATGAAAGAAACATCCCCTTTCCTTCAAGAGTGGTTACGACATTTGTAGTATATGCTTTCACATAAAATAAACACCCGTTATAAGTATACAGAAAAGGAAATATTTTATAGGCTGTGTTTTCGCATATTTTCTCCGCATCTTCTCAAACTGTAAAAACAGCGTAAAAATGCAAAAAAGCAGCAAACGTTTGTTTACTGCTCGACTATCATTGCTTGTTCACCCTGAAAACTTAATTCCACTGTCTCGGTCAGCACATCGGCATAGCTGTAAGAAACACGTTCGAATGCATTCTCGTCCTGATCCAGTTCAACAATAAAAACAGATGGATAGGTTTCTGCCAGTATACCGCAACGTTCAATTGTTTTTCGTCTGCCTCCATTAGCTCGCAGGCGCAAGCGCTGGCCAACGTGACATTCAAGACCTTGTTTGATTTCGACTAATGTTTTTCCCACTATACTCCACCTCACTCATTTTCTATAATAGCATATGCTTGTATAATAGTCAAATAAAACCTTATATTATAACAGCATAGCTTTTTTAATGTCAACACTAAAAATCACTCGGCTTTCTTATTATGGCAAATTATTAACAAAATATGTACAACATTCGCCGATTTCCCCGTTGAAGCAGGGATGAGAAAGAACCAGCCTTATGCCGGTCCCATTATATTGACTGGTCATCATTCTCATTTTCCGGAGCAAGCGGCATGCCCATCCGCAGAAGTCCCTTTGTTTCCACACCGCCCAACCCTTTCTCTCCAGTCAGCGTGTTCCGAAGCAAATTCCATATACTGATTTTTTCCATAAATGGTGTATAAGCCACTTTAGCTGCAATATAAACCGGGTCCAGCGCATGAATGTTAATCCGTGAGGGTGAGCTTGCAAAATTAGCTCCTGCGCGGATAAGCGATTCAAAATGGGATTGGCAGGCTCCGGCAAATATAACCAATTCATCAAGCCGTGGATTCTTTTGTCTGATAATCTCCACGGTTTCAATAAAGTATTTCGAATGCCGGTAAGCTCGGAGATCGTTCTTCCGTCCTTTATTCCTGGAAAAAGCATCATGACCCGTAATCACAATGATATGCGGATCTACTTCGTCTACGAGTGCCCCGATTTCACCGGGCATTTCTTTTTCAAGCATATGGACGCCATGCACCTCAAGCCCGACTCTTTTATATAATTCCATGCATTTTCTGAGATATGTCCGATCACCATCGACATGAAGAACTCTGGCCGGCAATTGAAAAAATCCGGCTGTATGCTGATAGCCATCACCCGACTCATATTCACGCTTTTCCTTCATGAGCCGATAATCCTGACTGAACAACCGGTAAGAAAACTCCACCTGTTCTTTTTCTTTCTGTTTGCGCACCGCCAAATCTTTCTCTTTGACATACACTAAATCATCCAAAGGAGCATCTGCTGCAAGACGGACATCTTCCCCGTGCAATATTGCTGTATCGCCGGTAATCGATGAAATGCGAAACAGTAAATCATGATTGTGCGATTTCCGTGTAACACGCTCACCTGGTGAAAAGCTCATAACGCCACCTCACAGCCTCTGTTTAAGTAATTGAAAACAGTTCTTTAACGATAGGCTATGCAAATAGCTGATTGGCTGTGCCTCAGATGTGATACTTTCCACGGAAATCAAAAAAAGCACTCGCTTTATGTATGTATAGCGAATGCCGGAATCGTTTATTTTGTCATCTGGTAAAATGTGTTGGCCAAGTCAGCAAATTCCTGCATTGTTAAAGATTCACCGCGTCTTGTGCCATCAAGACCTGCTTTCTCCAATGCATCTGATATCATTTCTTTATCAGCTGTCGTTTTAAAGTACCTTACGAGATTATTCCGCAACGTTTTTCGCCGCTGAGCAAAACATGCCTGTACAATATCGAAAAAGTAATCTTCATCAGCCACCTGAACGGGGGGCTTGCCGCGCTTCGTTAATTTCAGCACGCCGGAATCAACATTTGGCGGCGGCATAAATACAGTTTTGGGCACATGCATAACAACTTCTGCCTCTGTATAATACTGCACAGCTATCGACAATGACCCATAACTTTTACTGTTTGGCTCCGCTGCCATCCTATCAGCCACTTCTTTTTGGATCATAACGGTAAAACTCATCACAGGCAAGTTTTCACGCAACAGTTTCATCAGTATTGGGGTCGTTATGTAATACGGGAGGTTGGCGATGACATGAATCGGCTGGCCATGTTCAAAATAATTCTTCACCATTTCATGCACATTTGCTTTTAGAATATCCTGATGTATCAGATGAATATTGTCATATGCGGCCAGCGTATCCTCAAGAACCGGCAATAGCCTCTGGTCGATTTCATAGGCAAGCACCTTGTCTGCTTTGACAGCCAGTTGTTCGGTCAGAGCACCGATCCCGGGCCCTATTTCAATAGCGCCGGCTTCTTTATCAATACCAGCCTTTTGAATAATATTATTCAGGATATTGACATCAATGATGAAATTCTGGCCTAAACTCTTTTTGAAAGAAAAATTGTACGTATCAAGTATCTCCCTGGTTCGCTTAGGGGTTGCAATCCATTTAGCAGTCATTATTTTCCTCCTGCATAACCTGACTCATAGCTTCATCGAACTGATCTTTCGTGATATGAAACATCCTCAGCCGCCTCAGCAGCTGTTTGCCGTTTGTATGACCGATTTGCAGCAATTCGCCGAGACGGGTGCGCCTTGTGCGAGCCTTTGAGCCGCCAATCAGGCCGAAAGCAATCAGGTCTTCCCGTGTAATCCCAGAATAATTCTCTTCGGATAAAGAATAAACGCCCTGAAGCGCATGCTTAATGGCTGCACTAGAAGCATGTTCAATACCGAGACTTTGATTATCAGAGTTTTTAGCACGTGCAGCATCACGCGGTAAAAATGCATGTTTGCAGCCAGGGACGGCTTGATCGATAATATGTCGGATCCGTTTGCCGGGATAATCCGGATCCGTAAAAATAATCACACCGCGTTTAGCTTGTGCATGCCCGATTTGTTTTATAACGGATTTTCCAACGGCAGAGCCATTCGTTTCAATTGTATCCGCATCAACAGTCTGGGTTATTTTGGCGGTATCATCGCGTCCCTCTACAACAATTACTTCTTTTATCTTCACGTATATTCCTCTTCTCATAGGAATTCATTTTCGTCGGCGGATGACAGTCTGTTACACAATAATGCTCCTACCACTATATCATGGCAGGAGCACTTTAGCATCAGCTGTTCAAAAATTGCTTCAAAAGCGCTTTTTCAGCTTACCTTAATCCAAAACCTTAACTTTAACTGTTTTTCGGCCAAAACTCAAAGCTCGACTTTTTGATTTAAAGTGAAGGTCAATCCGATTCCCTTTAATATGGCCGCCTGTATCACCGGCAACAGCTTCCCCGTATCCTTCAACCCAGACTCGTGAACCCAACGGAATGACATTTGGATCCACTGCGACAACTTTAGGAGTGTTCCGTAAGTTTATCCCAGTTGCTGTATAACCATTGCCATTACAGCCTGCACAATCTATCGTATAAGCAGTGGCATTCATGTGCATTACTTCCCCGCCGGAATTGCTGCTATTGTCACTTTGACTACTGTCACTACTGCTATTACTCGTGTCGCTTTTGTTCGTATTGCTCTTATTGCTTGAGACTGTTCTCAAGTTTGCTTCCTGCTGTTCTTCTTTCGTTCCAACCGCAACAACACGGTTTTTGCTTTCCTGTTTCACTTCTTCATCAATCAAATCACGGTTTACTTTTTCACCGTTTTCTTTTGTTATTTCATAGGTTTTTATAACGACACCTTCCTGGCCTTTGGCTATAACGTTCTTTTTCCCTTTCTCCAGGCTATCGTCTTCACGTTCCTCTACCTTGAAATCAACTGTCTGCTTCACTTCGTCCGTTTCTTTGTTAACGCGCGTGATGGTAATCGGTTTATCCTTAGTCACATCTTTTTTCTTACCCGGCTTTAACTTGTCATCATCATCGAGGGAGATATCGTTCTCTTTCAGCAGTTGTCCCACTGTTCCCCCGGTTGCCCAGACTTTTTCTTTGTCACCACCGTTGTCGATAGTTACTTTAAAGGCCCTGTCGACAGTGTATTTCATACCAGCACTGATGGCATCATTTTTTCCATGTGAGGTTTGATCATGATTCGAAACAGTTATGCCCTTTTCTTTCAGGAATTCCTGAATTTTATCACTTGTCGTGTAATAATCCTCTTCTTCGCCATCAACAACAACCGTTATCTTCTGTGCTTCTTTGTATGTAATATTCATTCCATTTTCAATTGGTGCGTCTATGTCATGAGATAATTCATCTTGTTGAGAGTAGGTAATGTCTGCTTCAGCAAGCAGCTCTTTTACAGTGTCTGCATGGGTCTGGATGGTTTCTTCTTTTCCATTATCCTTGATGACCACTTCTGCTTTGGTTGTTTCCACAATAATGAAGCTTGCGAAAACAATCAATGCTAACAGTCCAACCCCGGATAGAATCCAGTTCCGGGCAGATTTTGGCAATAGCTTCGAGAAAATATTCATGCTATTTTGCCTCCTTTCACTGCGACTTTGATTATAATAACACTCCTATGTAATTACAACCCAAATTCGTTTACGATCTATTTACAATTAAATTACAAATAATAACCATCGTATAACAATGACTCTAAAAACCTTGATGTGTCAGTATTTTTAAATTAAAAAAACCCGGCAATAAAGCCAGGTTTTCCGTTAGAAAATTCGTATTATTACTTGTCTCGAATATTAAAAAAAGTAAATGCGTTTTCTGTTGTAATTCGGCTAAGTTCATCGAATGACATGTCGCGCAATTCGGCAATTTTTTCAGCCACGAGTTTCACGTAGGCTGGTTCATTGCGCTTGCCGCGGTTTGGATGAGGTGCCAGAAAGGGGGCATCAGTCTCTACCAGCAGACGGTCAAGCGGTACTCGGGCGGCTGTATCTTTTGGCAATATCGCATTTTTGAAAGTTACCGGACCTCCTAGTGACACATAAAAGTTCATATCCAGTATAGTCTGGACATACTCACTGGAATCATTGTAGCAATGCATAATGCCGCCGATTTCTTTTGCGTTTTCTTCCTGTAATAGCTGCAAAATATCTTCTGTTGCTTCCCGATTATGGATAATAATCGGCATGTTGACTTTTTTGGCTAAAGCAATTTGTTTGCGGAACACGTCTTTCTGGACTTCTTTTGGCGATTTGTCCCAATGATAATCCAATCCCATTTCGCCAATCGCCACTACTTTAGGGTGTGATGACAGCTCCTCAATCCAAGCCAGATCCTCACCTGTCATATCGACCGCATCAACCGGATGCCAGCCGACAGCAGCATAAATGGTTTCATATTTTTCAGCGATTTCAATCGCAAGCGGGATTGTTTCACGATCGAATCCGACAACCACCATATATTGTACGCTCGCATCAAATGCACGCTGAATGGTCGCCTCACGATCTTCAGAAAATTGATCCGCGTTTAAATGAACATGGGTATCAAATAACATACAGCACTTCCTTTCACAGGAAAAGGCCAAACTCCTCGTGAGCTGACCTTTCCCCGCATTCATATCATTTATTTAACAACAGAGCCGTTTGGCAATGATTGTTCAACAGAAGCCAGGGCGAGCTGGCCGCCTGCATCTTCACCGGAGAGGATCATGCCTTCTGACATTTCGCCGCGAAGTTTAACGGGCTTCAGGTTTGTAATGCAAATAACTTTTTTTCCGATGAGTTCTTCCGGTTTATAATACTCGGCAATGCCTGATACAATCTGCCGTTTTTCATTGCCGGCATCTACTTGAAGCTTCAGCAATTTATCGGCACCTTTCACTGATTCTGCCTTCAGAACTTCGGCAACCCGCATATCCAGTTTCATAAAGTCATCAATTGCAATTTCTTCCTTTTGGTCCGGCGCTTGTGTTTCTTCTGTGTTTTTCTCTTGTGCCGGTTTTTGCATCATCGCTTTAATCGCCTGAACTTCTTTATCGACATCAAGACGCGGAAAGATTGGCTGACCCTTCTGAACGGCAGTCCCTGCTTCAATTCGTCCATCTTCACGGACGCTGTTCCATTCTTTCAGGGCCTCATCTTTTATTCCCAGCTGCGTGAAAATTTCTCCAGGCGCCTCTGTCAGGAATGGCTGCAGCATAATCGCAATTTTTCTCAAAGATTCGGCAAGATGCGCCATCACGTTTCCGAGCCGTTCTTTACTTGCTTCATCTTTTGCAAGTTGCCACGGTTCTGTTTCATCAATATATTTATTGGTACGGCTGATCAGCTGCCAAAGTGATGAGAGCGCCACAGAAAATTGCATATTATCCATCGCGTCCTCCACCCGCTCGACGGTATCCTGCTGGAGCTTCTCAAGTGACTCTTCAATGTCGGTTTCAGCTTGCCGATAAACCGGCATCTTACCGTCGAAATATTTGCTAATCATAGCAATGGTCCGGTTCAATAAATTGCCAAGGTCATTTGCCAAATCATAGTTCGTCCGTTCCACGAACCCTTCCGGCGTAAATACACCGTCCGAACCGAATGGGACCTCACGAAGCAAGTAGTAGCGCAGTGCATCAAGACCGTATACATCTGTCAGCTGTACCGGGTCAACAACATTCCCTTTTGACTTGGACATTTTGCCATCTTTCATCAAAATCCACCCATGCGAGAACACTTTCTTCGGCAGCGGCAGATCCAGGGCCATCAGCATAATTGGCCAGTAAATCGTATGGAAACGGACGATTTCCTTACTCATGAGGTGCACATCGGCAGGCCAATATTTTTGATAGAGCTCATCATCATCGGTGCCATAACCCAGTGCTGTAATATAATTCGACAAAGCATCAATCCAGACATAAATGACATGCTTCGGATCACCGGGTACTTTAATCCCCCAGTCAAATGTGGTACGGGAGACAGCCAAGTCCTCAAGGCCCGGTTTAATAAAGTTATTCAGCATTTCATTTTTACGTGTTTCCGGCTGGATAAATTCAGGGTTTTCCTCATAAAATGCCAACAGTCGATCGACATACTTGCTCATTTTAAAGAAATATGACTCTTCTTTCACTTTTTCAACCGGAGCTCCACAATCAGGGCAATGACCGTCATCCAATTGGCGCTCCGTGAAAAAAGATTCACATGATGTACAATACCAGCCCTCATACTCATCAAGGTAAATATCACCTTGCTGAACAAGCTGATCAAAAATCTTTGCCACTACCTTTTTATGGCGCTCTTCAGTAGTCCGAATAAAGTCATCATTGGTTATCTTTAATTTTTTCCAAAGGTCCTGAATTCCGCTGACAATTTCATCAACATATTCCTGCGGTTCCATACCTTTGTCGTTTGCTTTGCGCTGGATTTTCTGACCGTGCTCATCAGTTCCTGTCAAATACATGACATCATATCCGCGCAGACGTTTATAACGCGCCATTGCATCTCCGGCCACAGTCGAATATGCATGCCCGATGTGCAGATTGCCGCTCGGATAATAAATCGGTGTGGTTATATAGAATGTTTTTTTATCAGTTGGCATTGGTTTTACCTCCTCTTTCATGAGTTCTATTGTAGCGCTTTTTAATAGGTTTTCCAATTACAGACCTTTTTTCACAGTATGCACCATTATGTAATCAAAATATTTCTTATAGACGTCCATTTTATCAAAAAAGACAGCATTTGTTTAGTTAAGCTAATTTTCGAATTAATTTTTATCTATTTATTGACACGCCTATAAATGATTGGTATTATATCCCATAAGTAAGTGTCGAAACATGGCGAAAACTTTTTATGGCAGTTGCATAACCGAAGCCACAAGAGGGGAGAATGAAAAGATGAAATCTACCGGAATTGTGCGGAAGGTTGATGAACTTGGGCGGATTGTTCTTCCGATTGAATTGCGCCGTACACTTGATATCAATGAAAGAGATGAGCTGGAGATTCACATTGATGATGACCGGGTGATATTGGAAAAGCATAGACCAAATATGAAGTGCCAAGTTACCGGCGAAACATCTGATGATAATCTCTTTTTAGCAAATGGCAAAATCGTTCTTAGTCCGGACGGGGCAGAACAGCTCATTGAAGAACTTCAATCACGATTAAACAAATAACCAAAATGTTGTATAAAGTCACTGAATGTGCGAAAGACGGCTGACGCCTTGGTATTCCAACGTCAGCCGTCTTTTTGTTGCTCCTGAATGCTCGTAATTGATGTAAACCGCGACGTAACTTTAGGTGTAAGTTGGTGCGTTGTCTACCGCTCCGGAAATACACGCCGCGCACCTTAGGGCGGCTGGTGAGCCTCCTCGTGCTGGCGCACTGCAGGGTCTCACCGATACTCCCGTCCCGCAGGAAGCGGTTTTCCTCCGAGGAGGCTGAAGCGTTGCCCTAAGGTGCGCGACTGCCTGAAACGGAAATCAACATAGCACTACGTCGCAGTTTATGGATGAATTATCAAAAACAACAGCCTTTAGAAAAAAGCCTTTTGCTGTTAGCGGGTTATTGCTCCTTCTGGTTAATATGGTAAGCTTGATAGACATCGCGTTTAGCCATATGACGATCTTCTGTTACGCGTTTGATAGCCTCTTTACTGGAAATATTTTTTTCATTTATATAATAATTGACGTGCCCAACAATCGAATAACTGCTCCACCACAGGTCACTTTCCTGCGGGGCACCCGATGAGGCTCCTTCTACCACCAGACAAAATTCACCTTTCAGCTCCGTTTCTTCTGCCCATGTCATAAGTTCTTCAGCTGTGCCGCGCACATATTCCTCAAATTTTTTGGTCAGTTCCCGTGCCGCCGTAATCCGGCGATTGCCGAGATGTGTCTGCAGCATTTTCAGTGTATCTTTTACTCTAAATGGTGATTCATAAAACAGCAACGTTGCCTGATTTGATTTCAGACGTGCCAGTTCGGCTTCTTTTTCTTTCTTTTTTCGCGGCAAAAATCCATAAAACAGAAACTCATCCGATGGAAGGCCGGAGCCGACCAGTGCGCATAACGCAGCGTTCGCTCCGGGCAAAACAACAACCGGATAATCAGCTTCAATTGCTCCCTGGAACAATTCGAAGCCTGGGTCCGACACACCCGGTGTGCCGGCATCACTGACAACAGCAATCGATTCTCCCTGTTCCAGCCGCTCGAGCAATTGTTTGGTGCGGCTTTCCTTATTATGCTCATGGTAACTGATAAGCGGTGTGGCAATTTCAAAGTGGTTGAGCAATTTCTTTGTGTTTCGAGTATCTTCAGCGGCAATGACGGAAACTTCCTTCAGTGTTCTGAGTGCACGGAAGGTTATATCTTCCAGGTTTCCAATTGGCGTTGGCACGACATAAATAATACTTTCTTCCCGGTTAAAGCTCTTTTGAATTTTCAAAGTCCATCACTTCTTTCAGCTTATCCCGGATCAATTGGGCTTTACCTTTACGTGTCAGCTGTTTGATTTCATTTTCCCGCCGCATGGCTTCTTCCTTAGTCGGGAATTGCTCCCTGAACACAACTTTAAATGGACCCCGGCCGCGCGTGTACTTGGCGCCTTTTCCTTCTTCATGCATCTTAATCCGGTTCTCCAAGTCGTTTGTATAGCCAGTATAAAGCGTATTGTCCGCACACTTTAAAATATAAACAACATGTTCATTGTTTTCCATAAATAATTCCCTCTGCTTCCGTCGTATAAGTATTGTCCTCATTGTAAATGTACAAGGGAGACAAAATCGTCAAGTCCGAACTGCCATCCCTTGTCCCTTCAATTAAAAGCATGTTGGCCTCCCGTCCGCGTTTCGGATATACGAACTGCAGACGTTTAGGTTCTATTTTATATTGGCGGAATAGCGCAATGATATCAACAAGCCTGCCCGGTCGGTGAACCATGGCAACTTTCCCGCCTGGCCGCACATGCAGCTTACATGCTTTGATGACGTCTTCAAGTGTAGTATAAACTTCATGCCGTGCAATTGTTAAATAATCATTGTGATTATGTTCTGAAACAGCAGGTGTCGGAAAATATGGCGGGTTGCACGTGACAACATCAAATGTACTATGCCCAAGGTGCGCCTTCATTTCCTTTAAATCACCATGAATCATCGTTAAACGATTCTCCAATTTATTCAGTTCCACACTGCGTTCAGCCATATCGGCAAGCCTTTTCTGTATTTCAACACCTGTAATCGATGCATTCGTTCGGCGTGATAACAATAGCGGCACCACACCATTGCCGGTGCATAAATCAAGAATACGTCCTTTCCTGATTGGCACGTAGGCAAAATGAGCAAGCAAAACAGCATCGAGGGAAAAAGCAAATACTTCCGGGCTCTGGATTATATGCATCGACTCCTCTGACAGCAAATAATCAATCCGCTCATCATCGTATAGCTTAACCATGTCCGCCTTCTCCATCCTATCTGATTAAATTAGAGCTGTCTCTAACGGTTAGAGACAGCTCTGTTATAGAAGCAGTTCAAAAAGTCCGGTAACAATGACATGTCGAGTAGAGGAAGTTCTGTGCCTGCGATTACTCGGCACAAAAAAGATTGCTAAAACCGTTCACATCAATCGCCGGGGCCAGAACTCACCACACACGCGAGAAGCTCGTTGGCTTGTTATCTTTCTTTTTGAACACACTATAATTCATTCTTTGGTTTTGTTAAGAAATTCCAGACAAAACAAACAATCTTCTTCCTGTCTTGGCGTGCCAAAATGGATATTGCAAATATGAAATCCTTCTTCATACAGCCTAGCCAGATTATCATAGCCTTCGCCGGGTATATTACTGGTGGCATTTACTTCTCGATTTTCTTTAAAATCTTCATCCGCTTGCTCCAAACGGCTGCGCAAATGATGATTTTCCATTTCCATACGGTGTTTTTCTTCTAAAAGATTGCTTAATTTTCCTTTCAAATCGCCTAGTTGTTCATATAATTCACCAATTTGTGTTTCCATATCAGATACCTGATCGAAAATCTGTCGTTTTGACACGCTTGTTCACCCCACTATTCTGTGGCTTGTGCAGTGATGATTCCCTCATCTATCATTTCATCTAATGTATATTCGATAACATGTTCATTTTCCGGGAGTTGAATATGAATAACCCGTTCCAGAATATTCAAGCCAGATACTTTTCCTTCACCATATGGGGTTTTAACATGCTCGCCAATATCCGGCAATTCACGTTTAGCTGTTTCATACTCATCATTTTCATATTTCAGGCAGCACATGAGACGGCCGCACAGTCCGGAAATTTTCGCAGGATTCAATGACAAGTTCTGATCTTTTGCCATTTTTATGGAAACCGGCTCAAAATCACCCAAAAACGTTGAACAGCAAAGCATTCTGCCACACGGTCCGATGCCGCCTAATATTTTTGCCTCATCGCGCACACCAATCTGTCTAAGCTCAATCCGGGTTTTAAGTGTTGCTGCTAGATCTTTAACCAGGTTACGAAAGTCTACCCGACCTTCTGCCGTAAAGTAAAAGATGATTTTATTACGGTCAAATGTATATTCAACATCCACCAGGTCCATATCCAATTGGTGTTCCTGTATTTTCTGTTTGCCTGCTTCCAGGGCCTTATCAGCAAGTTCGTGATTCTCAACAACAGTCGCTTTATCCTGTTCGTCTGCCACACGAATAATCTTTTTAAGCGGAAGCACAACATCTTCCTCATCAACCTGTCTCTCGGTGATGACGGCCTTGCCGAACTCAATGCCGCGAACTGTCTCCACAACAACATAATCATCGATATCGATATTATTGTTACCCGGATCAAAATAATATATTTTACCCGCTTTCTTAAAACGGACGCCTACCACTTCTACCATTTAATCACCCCTGTATTTGAATGGTGAGCTCCTCCATCACAAGTGTCGGGTTAACATTTTGCTTGAGTTTCCGTTTGGCATCAAGCAGCTTATTTAATATGTCCAGTAATTTTCCCTGTGAGAAGAACATCACCAGATTTTCAATCCTTATATCGTCAATCGCAAAAACGGCCAAATCATCCTCTTTGCCTATATGATAATAAAGTATATCTTTAAAACCGAGCAGCAGTAAATCCAAACCTCTTTCCTGCTGTTTTCGCTCCTTAAAATGCGGTAACCATTTCTGGTGAATAAACAAAAAAACGTCATCTTGATGAGAGGAAAACGTTTCTATCAATTGTACCATTAATTTTCGTGCTTGCGCAAACCACTCATCAGTACTCCAGGCGATTGCTTCATCCAAATTATTAGTTAAAGCGCTCATTAAAACAGCATTTGACCGGGAAACATCATGTTCAATTAACTGCTCTTGAAAAGCTTGCGGATTAAGAGGTTTAAAATCAATCGTCTGGCAACGTGAGCGAATCGTCGGGATGATTGATGAACTGTTTTCAGTCATTAGAATAGCGGTTGCTTTTTTGGAGGGCTCTTCCAGAAATTTCAAAAGACGATTTGAGGCGTTGATCGTCATCGTCTCCGCGCTTTTAATGACATACACCTTTTGCTCGGACTCCACTCCTGAGTAACTGAACTCTTTTTGCAGGTGTTCAATCTGCTCTTTTCGGATGGACTGCCCATCAGGTTCAATCCAATGGATATCAGGATGGTTGCCCGATTCAATCCGCTTGCATTCATGGCATTCCTGGCAAGGTTCCACACCAGTTCGGCTGCTGCAAAAAAGAGCCTTTGACAGTAATAAGGCAACAGCCTCTTTTCCAGTTCCGCGCTCACCCTGCAGCAAGTATGCGTGGGAAAGCCTGTCTTTTTGAATGCTGTTTGTAATGATTCTGCTCGCCAATGGCTGGACTTCAGCTGTTTCAGACCATGTTTTCATTGTTTTCCCTCTTTTTAACTACGTATATAAATTAACTAATTGTTTTAAAACTGGATGAATTGTTCGATTGGCAAGATGAATACAGTAGCACCGCCGACTTCAACTTTGACTGGTTTTGGAATATACGAATCAGCGTTGCCGCCCATTGGTGAAATCGGCGCTACCATCTGTTCACGCTTGGAACAATTATCCCGAATGACGTTCAGCCCCTGGTCGACATATTGATCCTCACAGCCAATCATCAATGTCGTGTTTCCTTCTTTTAAGAATCCGCCTGTCGTTGCAAGCTTTGTGATTTTAAAATTCTCTTCACCCAGTGCGTCAATAACACGATTAGTGTCTTTGTCCTGAACAACTGCAATGAGTAATTTCACGATTTTTACCCTCCTTTAACCGTTTTTTAAAAAGTGAGCGATAGCATTCACTGCTTCTGATTCAACTTGTTCGAATGATTGATCGGCATTAATCACCTGTATGCGATCCGGAAATTTCGAGACAAGCATCTGATAGGCTTCATAAACATCTTCATGAAACTGGATCGTCTCCAGATCAAGACGGTTTCTTTCTCTATCTTTATTCGCTGCGATCCTCTCCAGCCCTTTCTTTGGTTCAATATCAAAAAATAGTGTCTTATCCGGCATCAGATCCTGGATCGCAAATTTATTAATGGTGAATACTTCTTCAATGCCAAGCTTTCTGGCAAACCCCTGATAAGCAAGGCTGCTGTCGACAAACCGGTCACATAATATAATCTTCCCTTCCTTCAAAGCAGGCAACACTTTTTCAGTCAAATGCTGTCTGCGTGCCGCTGCATACAGAAGAGCTTCGGTTCTCGCATCCATTGCTGTGTGCTCCGGATTTAAAATGATCTCACGTATTTTCTCGGCTATTTCGATTCCGCCGGGCTCCCTTGTTGACAGAACATCAAGCCCCAAATCTGCAAGTTTTTGTTCGGCTGATTTCAGAATGGAAGACTTCCCGGAACCCTCGCCACCCTCAAATGTGATAAAATATCCTCTCACTGCGGTTGCTCCTTTAACGTAAAACACTTATGCCATTTTCTATATTGCGATGCTGGATTGTTACACCCTGCTGCATAAACTGTTCAATGATTTTAATGTGGCTGCTGGTAATCCGCTCACCTTTCAGCACAAATGGTATCCCAGGCGGATAGGGTATGATGGCCTCTGCGGCTATATAACCTTCCGCTTTTCTTAGTGGAACCTGGATTGGTTGATGCTGTTTCAATGAAAAATAATCTAAGTCAAGTTCTGTTATACGTTCTTTGAAAATATTGTTTGTATTTATTATATCATGATTCGGGATATTTTTTAATTGTGCGGCAACACGACTGACCGCTTTTTTCAGCCTATTCATTTCCTTGAATGGACCAAGACCGTGAATCAGAAGGAGCTGATTGTGTGTTGCAAGCTCCGGGTAAACGCCCTCCTGTTCGAACAATTCAGCTATTGCTTCACCTGGGATGCCCGGTTTTGAATGGAGTGTTATTTTAAGCGGGTCATCTCCTGGGGAAACATTCCAGAATTCACTTGAATCCAGTATGTCACGAACTTCATCGGCACTTTCCAATATTACTCTCAAATCATCCAAGGTTAATTTTGCAAGAAACGAACGGGCTAAATCTAACGACGCCATAATTGGATATGATGGACTGCTTGACTGAATTATTTGCAGATAATGCTCGACACGCCTGCTGGAAATCCGTTCTGATTGAGTATGCAAAAAAGCCCCCATCGTCATGGCCGGAGCCATTTTATGAGCAGACTGCACGACCGCATCCGCCCCAAGCACCAGTGCAGAGTCCGGGAATGCCTTGTCTAAGGAAAAATGGATGCCATGAGCCTCATCCACGAGCACTGGTATATCATATTCATGAATTAATTCAATGATTTCTCTTAATGCAAACGTTTTTCCGAAATAATCCGGATAACTCAGCACAACAGCTTTCGCCTCCGGATGCTCGTACAATGCCAGTTTCATTGATTCCGTGCCGGGTGCTATGTAACGATCTGAAGCTGTATTGAATTCCGGTGCAACAAACACAGGTTTCGCGCCTGCCAATTCCAGACCATTGAAAATTGACTTATGGCTATTTCGCTGGACAATCATTTTATCCCCCGGTGAACAAACCGATAAAATCATTGCTAAATTGCCAGCCGTACTGCCTCCAACCAAAAAATGACTGGCATCTGCTCTGAAGAATTCGGCAGCCAATTTCTGTGCCTCATCAATTACACCGCGGGGAGCGTGCAAATCATCCAGACCGGATAGTTCCGTTAAATCCAGCGGCAATAGCGATTCAAACTGTCCCTTTGACTGATAGGGGAAAATGCTTCCATTTTTATGACCCGGAACATGAAATGACATCGGACGGCTGGCTGTAAATTGGTCCAATGCATCATATAAAGGTGTGTTTTCCTGATTTCGGCCCATTATCCTTACTCCCCCTTTTTTTCGATTGATCTGATTTACTTGAATATTAATGTATTAAAAAAGTCCGCTGCAACTATTCGCACAGCGGACTCTAATTAATTAGGAATATAGTGTTGGCTGATTCATATTTTTTAATTTTTGCAGATAATAACGATATTTTTCTTCCCGCGGCTCAGTGTGAATCATGTTTTGTTCACATTCACAGCAAATAAATAGTTTGTATAAATGAATGCCGCGTTCCTTTTCTTCCTCACAAATACCGCACCGTTCCATTAATATTTTTTGTTCCATGTCCCCACCTCCGTTAGCTTAGTATCTCCTAATCTAACGAATTTTATACAAGCAAAACTTGTAATCATTGAAACTTTTTTTGCAGCTGGCATCTGCAGCAAATTAGAGAGTAAAACAACTATTTCGATTACGGCTCTTTTCGTGATTTTGGTTGTCTTCATCCCCCGCAGGAGTCGACTGCCCTCCGCTTCAATCAACCGCCATGTTAGCGGAGTGTATTTGCGGAGAGGTATCACACTTAAACCATCAGTTCACTCGTGGCAGCGTATGGGTTTTGTATCAAAAACCACAACCTTTTAGAAATCAATCTCAATAAAAGTATATGCCGCAATAGCTTATCTCTTTACACTTTTACAAAAGATGGGGTCTGGAACTGCTTGTCACTACAGAACAAATAAGTGTATGGCAGCAAGTGAACCCAGTCCAAATAAACCTAAAAAACCGGATACAATGACTGTAAATAGATTGATTGGGATGTGCAATCCGAAAGATGCGCCAAAGACGTTAAAGAAAAATAAAAATAAAATGCCGATTCCTATTTTGACCGTACTATTGGCAAAGAACCGCATTGGTTTAACAGGAGCACCAACGAATAATAGAATGACAATTAACACGACCATAATTGAAATAACCAGTGTCGAACTCAAGGCAAACCACTCCTTTTCCTTGTCCCTTTCTATTTACATATGAAAAGGAACACGGAAAAAGAACAAAAATCTATTGCTAATACCGGATGGCACTGATTTTTCGAAGCTTTGCTTCCCGCAGTAAATATAAGTACTTGGCCCGTGCAAGGTTTTCTTTATAAAAGCCGTCTTCTGTCGGTTCTATGCTTTTGTCCACAATTGATTGGATTTGCTTCCATTCATATTCGATGGCGAACAGTGAATCCAATAATTGCTTATCCACTTCCCGCTTTCTCTTTTTTCTCCCCATAATGTCTCCTATCTATCTTTAAAGATCCCTTCTGCCTTCCAATGCTTTTGACAGCGTTACTTCATCTGCATATTCCAGATCGCCGCCAACCGGCAAGCCGTGTGCAATTCGGCTCGTTTTAACGCCCGATGGCTTTACGAGACGGGAAATATACATTGCTGTTGCTTCGCCTTCAATATTGGGATTTGTGGCCAGAATCAACTCCTCGACACCTTCATCTTTCAAACGGTTGATCAAATCAGGCACGTTGATATCTTCGGGTCCTATCCCATCCATCGGGGAGATTGCACCATGCAGCACATGGTATTTTCCATTGTATTCTTTCATCTTCTCCATTGCGATCACATCTTTTGGATCCTGTACAACACAGATAATCGAATTGTCCCTTGCTGTATCCCGGCAAATGGCACAAGGATCCTGATCTGTAATATGACCGCATGTTGAACAGTGTGTCAATTCGCGCTTTGCATTCACCAGTGATTTGGCAAAATCCATAACGTCGTCATCGTTCATATTTAAAACAAAAAATGCCAGCCGGACAGCGGTTTTAGGGCCGATCCCTGGCAATTTTGTGAAACTGTCAATCAGTTTGGAAATCGGTTCCGGATAATACATCGGTTCGTACGCCTCCCGCCGGAAAAACTAAAGGCCCTGCCTATTAGAGCGTGTGCCCAAGTTTTTCATACAAGGTCTTCCATTATATTTTTGGTGTTTAGAACATACCGCCAGGAAGGTTCATTCCTTTTGTGAATTCTCCCATTGTGTCATTTGTTTTGTCTTCAATTTGTTTGATGACGTCATTTGTTGCAGTCAGAATAAGGTCCTGCAGCATATCAACGTCATCAGGGTCCACAACTTCCTCTGAAATCTGCACATCAGTGATTTCCTTTTTACCATTTGCAACGACCGTCACCATGCCGCCTCCAGCTGATGCCTCAAACGTCATTTCATACAGTTCTTCCTGAGCTTGCGTCATTTTCTTTTGCATCTTCTGCATTTGCTTCATCATGTTATTCATATTGCCTTTCATATAAAACGCCTCCTAAAAGTTATCTATTCATCGTGTATTTCCAGCAGTTCATCTCCGACAAGTTTTCTCGCTTCTTCGACCAGCGGGTCTTCTTTCCGGTCTTCTTCCTTTGCTTCATCAGATTGATTCTGCTTACTTATATATTCTTGACGCAATTCCTGCCAACTGTTTGCCGGAATCGGAATAATGGTCCATTTGCGACCGCTCGCACTTGCGAGCACCGACTCCACAGTCTCTCGGTTATCCAAAAAGAGTGAACAATGGATTTCATATTTGAACTGGACAACTAATGCATCCTCTGATGCTGCGGCAGGCTTGCTGTCCTGTATTGTAGCATGTGCCGGGGCACTTGTCGATTTAAGTTTATTTAAAAATGAAGCCCATTGTGACTGCACTTCTTTAAGCATTGGCCGTTCGGCTGTATCAAGAACTCTCCGGATTTTGTCATATGGAATATTATAGCTGTTTTTAGCCGTTCTTGGTTTTGGCCGTTTCGGCTCCGGCGCCGGTTCCGGCTGCCTGGCTGCTGCAGGTGATTCTTTCAAAGTGGTCAATTCCTTCTCCAGCTGCTCCAACCTGCCGACAAGCCTTGTCACTGCTTGTGAATCAGCAGCATTCTCGTTTTCTCCCTGACGTGTATCTTTCTTAGTTATTGTAAGAATTGCAATTTCAATAAATACTTTCGGGCTTGTCGTCCATTTAATTTCCTGCTGACATTGGTTAAGGTGGGTAATCGCATCCTGAATCCAATCATCCGAAACCATTTCAGCAAGCTGTTTGAATGACTCATCAGCCATGGCCCGCTCCAAAATATCTTCAAGTGCCGGGGCGCTTTTGTACAACAGCAAATCGCGCAGGAAATAAATCAAATCATAGACAAATCGTGCCGGGTCTTTCCCGTTTTGTATCAAATCATCAAGCAGGGATAAAGCTTGTTGCACGTCCTGATCATGCATAGCCTGAACAACATCTGTCAAAATCCCTTGTGCCACACCGCCTGTAACAGCAAGGACGTCTTCCAGTTCAACGCTTTTCTCACTGTATGATATGGCCTGGTCAAGGATACTGAGCGCGTCCCGCATACCGCCTTCTGCTGCAAGTGCAACAGTTTCCAGTGCTTCATCCGATACTGCGATCTGTTCTGCTTCAATTACAGTGTGCATCCGTTCTACAATTGATTTGTTCGAAATCGGTTTAAAGTCGAAACGCTGACATCTTGAAGCAACAGTCAGCGGAATTTTGTGAGGTTCAGTCGTTGCCAGAATGAAGGCAACATGCTGCGGAGGCTCTTCCAGGGTTTTCAATAGCGCATTGAATGCACTTGTTGAAATCATGTGCACCTCATCGATAATGTACACTTTATAAGGAACTGTGCTTGCAGCATATTTTACCTTTTCCCGTATTTCACGGATATCTTCAACACTTGTATTCGACGCCGCATCCATTTCAATAATGTCGTTAATCGAACCATCCTGAATGCCGCGGCAGGATTCACATTCAT
This sequence comes from Lentibacillus amyloliquefaciens, assembly GCF_001307805.1. GTDB lineage: Bacteria > Bacillota > Bacilli > Bacillales > Amphibacillaceae > Lentibacillus > Lentibacillus amyloliquefaciens. The sequence goes on from NZ_CP013862.1 coordinate 2,644,084, forward strand.
TACACGGTTCTTTGACAGGGGCATGTTCACAATTAATCGTCTTGGCAAAAATTTTCGCGGCACTCGTTTTTCCGGTTCCACGCGGGCCGGAAAAAATATAAGCATGTGAAAATTTTTCCTGAACAATTGCGTTTTGCAGTGTTTTGGTAATGTGTGTCTGGCCGACAACATCCTGGAACGTCCTGGGCCGCCACACACGGTATAGTGCCTGGTAGGTCATAATGAAGGTTTCCCCTTTATGCGGCTATTCAAAAGGTCATTGCTTTTTGAACACGCATTAATAAATTCTAACTAAATTATACTCGATTTCGGGGGTGAATGTGAAGGGGATTGCAAATAATCACCGAGGCTGACCGCTTTGTGCAGTCAGCCTCTTCCTTCACACATGCCTTCGTTCCATTAAATGGATGCCAACCCCCATGAACGTAACACCCATCAAGATCAAAATGCTGATTGGAAATAGAAGTTCTTCCAGCGGATAACCATACACCGCGATGCCATTCAATACTTCCATCCCGTACGTCAGCGGATTAATTTTGGATAGGGCAAGCAGAAATTCCGATTCCACAATTTCAAGCGGCCAAAAGGCACCGCCAATCATCGCCATGCTGACCGAAATAATCGGCAGCGCCGCATTAAACTGCTGCGAATCTTTAACAATTCCGGTTATCAGGATGGACAATGCTACAATAGCAAATACATATGGAATCAAAAACAGCAACGATTCCGCAAATCTTCCATTAAAATCCACGCCAACGATATAACGGAAAACGAGAAAAATAATCAGTACCTGCAGATAGCCTTCAAAGAAACTGTAGATTAAATTGGCAACATACATTTCCCATTTCCGAACAGGAGACAGTATCATTCTATCCCACAGCCCATCCTTTTTATCAGTCAGAATCGGCAGCACATTATTACCGATGGTGTATATGACAAAAAATAGTGTAAAACCAAACAGCGTATGAAATGTACTGTCAAACTCAAAATCATCCGAGCTGTTGAAATAACTCGTTTCAATGGAAAACACCGGTGTGGCCATCGCTTCATCCAATTCTTCCCGTACAGCGTCACTTTCCATGGTGCCTGAAGTGCGTGCTGCTTTTAGAATTTGTTCCCGCTGGGCTTCTTTGCTATAAGCTCTCTGGATCATCTGTTCAACTGTACCGGCATTTGGTGAATCCACCCCGACAATCAATTGAAAGCCATCTTGCTTGAGGATGGCACCCAACTCTGCTCTCCCGCTTGATACTTCTTCTTCCACCCTGTCCTTACTATCCATCCAATTGAAGGCTACCCCTTCTGTTTCAGATAACGCCTCTCCAGCTGCAGAATCCTTTACTGATTCCTCTGCTGTATAAACAGGCACCTGAATACTCCCCTCTATATTTGATCCGCCTAAAATCAGCGCAAATCCGATCGACATAACCGTGAAAATGATAAATATAAAGGGGTTTCGGATAAATCGTTTCAATTTTGAAAGTAAAATGCCAATCATCCCGACACCCCCCGTTTTGGAAAACTGAGCACAGCCAAAATAATGGCTGCCAAGGCAAAAATAGCCAAGAATAAAAGGTGAATCCATATTTCCGGAATGCCATCACCTCTCAAAACGCCTATATACGCGGACATACCGGCTCCATTCGGCGTTAGATTGCCAATCGTCCGCAATAATTCAGAGGAATTGCCGATCGGGAAAAAGCTTCCGCCCAAAAACGCCATAAGGGTTACCAGTATCCCGGAAAAAAAGCTCGTAATGATTTCAGAATTAATACGATAGCTGATAGCAGTCAACAGCACCGTTATGCCGCCAATAGCCATCGCATACACGAACGAAACCGTTAAAAATGCCATGAGATTTGGCCAAGCTATGCCAAAAACAACCCAAGCAAACCCATAAACAATTAATAAGTGAAAAAAGCCAAAAATCATCCCTGACAGCAAAATGCCAGTGAAGTAAACCCAGCGTGACACATTTCCCAGTATAATACGGTCAAAGACATGTGTTTTCTTCTCATGAAATGCAATCGATCCAATGGTAGAAGCAAGGAACAAAACGTTCATTACGACCATTCCGATAGCGTAGTAACCCTTTGCCGTTACCGGATTTTTTTGATTGACTGTTGTTACCTTACCTGTTGCTGCATCTTCATTCAGCTCAAGCACACCGGGATCAATTCCATTTTTGCTTAAAAACGTGCCTAACGTAAACTGTTCCTGATACTGTTTTAGAATTCCATTAACAACAGACACGCCAATTTTCTGTGTTTCATTTTGCGAAACCTTCAATTCCGGCTGTTCCGGCTTATCAAGCACCATATATTCGAGCATGTTATATGTGAAGGTTTCGGGTACTTCAATCACAGCGGTGTAGCTGTCGTCATTTTTAAGCGTCTCAAGCTCGGATGGGTTCGCGTCATGAACGTCAACCATATCGCTGACATTGTCACTGCCGAAGACATCTTCTCTTAAGGTGCTGACCGGCTTCAATCCGCCGGTACCTTCCCGAATCCCTTCCACAGCCTCAGGGGGTAAATCCGATTCGATATCATTCATAAAACGATCAATTTGCTCCTGTTCATCGCCGTGCTCAACAAATGCAACCTTTACATCAATCGGACTGGACTGGCCATTCATGGTGCCGCCGAGTGCCGTTCCAAGGATGGCAATCAGTATGATAGGCAGCCCAACCAATAAAAGTAATTGGACAGGGTTCCTGAGAAGCATGAGGCCTTGTTTTTTCATGATTTGCCAGATCATAATTATTCACCACCTAATCCCGAAGTGCCCGCCCTGTCAGATGAAGAAACACATCTTCCAGGGTTGGTGTCTTGACATCAACTGAACGCAACTCCAGTTCAGCTTCTTCTGCCAGATTAATTAATGTCGGAAACATATTAATCTTTTTTGGTGCCGTTATGGTCACTTCTTTTTCACCTGCAACTACCTGATTAATCGTCGGTGACTCTTCCAACAGGGTAATGAATTGGTCATTCAGCCGATTGGTTTTGATGGAAATTGTCTTCTCCGCGGAAAGGATTTGCTTGATTTCTTCCTTTGTGCCGGATGCAATTAAATTTCCCTGGTCCATGATGTAAATCCGGTCACACAGAAATTCCACCTCTTCCATATAGTGGCTCGTGTAAAGAACGGTCATCTGTCTTTCTTCATTCAAACGCTTAACCGTTTCCAAAATGTAATTGCGTGATTGCGGGTCAATACCAACTGCGGGTTCATCCATAATTAAGAGTTCCGGGTCGTGCAGCATGGCCACACCAATATTCAGACGCCGCTTCATCCCGCCGGAAAATTTACTGACCACTTGTTTGCGCCGCTCACTCAAGCCGATCTGTTCCAGTACTTCATCAATTTTCCGTTTTAATGCCTGCCCTCTCAGACGATATATCCGCCCGAAAAACTGCATGTTTTCTTCTGCTGTTAAATCATCATACAGTGCAATTTCCTGCGGCACCATGCCGACAATTTCCCGTAGTGGTGCAGGGTTTTTTAGAATGCTTTTATTGTTAAATCTCACATCGCCGCCAGTCGGTTCTGAAAGCGATGCCATCATTGAAATAGCCGTTGATTTGCCAGCACCATTCGGCCCGAGCAAGCCGATTATTTCACCTTTCTCAATGAACATATTCAGATTTTTGACTGCTTCATTTTGTTTGAACTTTTTTGTTAAATCCACCAATTCAATCATCGTATCCGCCTCCTGTATTTTTAGTGTACACTGGACTGCTGTATGATGCACACTGCCTGGAGTCACTGAATTTATGCTTTTTTATGTGACGGAGGTCATTTTATGGCTGACAAAAGAAAAGGCTATTACCGTAAAAATTCCGGTAATAGCCTTGTTGTCTTAAATGATGACTGTTTTAGTGAATATACCTAAGATCTGTGCTAAAAAGGCTCTTAATTCCTCCGTCCTACTTGGTTAATGGAATTTCGATATCCTTACCAACCTCAAGAAGCACATTTTGGCGATCCATCACTGGAGCAAAAACCATTACATAGTTATCCTCGTCATGTACCTCTTCCTTGCTATAAATCGGCACAACCTTCTTTCCAGCTGACCTTAAAAAGACACCCGTTTTCTTCTTATTAGCTTTGTATCCATATTCCTCACCTGGTTCTCTAGGATTAAGGAATTGTTCTTCTAGTTTACTTCTCTTTTCATATTGTCTTCCACTTTCATCCGTATAGATTTGAATATTGGGCCCAGTAACGACGACTCTTGTTTCCAAGGCAGAAAACTCAACCTGCTTAATGTTGTATGTTTCATCTTTAAAAGTGAATTCTTTATTGACTTCGACTGTTTCTCTATCAAAGGTGGCAGATGGTTTAAGCTTGAATTCTAGCGGCCACGTTGTCTGCACATTGCCATCTCCATTATTTTTCCAGATAGTCAAATTTTCAAGCTCTAAACGAATGCTTTGTCCCTCATATTCTTTTATTGATTCAAAAGATAAGGCCTCATATACTTTGTTCTCTTTTTTACTGTAATACCGGCTCCCCCAGCCCACATTTTTTAATGATGTCTTTTCATCGCCGACAATCAAATTAACCTTGCTAACACCTTCCCAAAGGTCAATATAATAATTCTTTAAATTTACCTCTTCACTATGATAGGTCACCAGAAGCTTTGTTTCTTTATCATCGGTCAAAATCCTTTTAAAATGCACCTTTATGTCATGTTCTTTATCGTAGAAGGTTTGGTCAAGTACTTGGCCCTTTCCCGACTTAACGGTCATTCTTACGCCAGCATCATCAATGTGTTTGCTGGAAAAAATAGTGTCATTTACCTCTTGAGTACCTTCTGTAATGCCCTGTACCTTTTGAGTACCCTCTAATGATGTAAAAGCTAACACCGAACCAATAGCTAAAACTATAATTAACGAAATGAAAGAAATTACTTTTTTCATATGTACCCTCCCTCCTTATAAAGGATGTACAAAATTACAAATTTATTCCTTTTTTATAAACAATCTCTTATTTTTTATTTGTAAACTGTTTTTTCGCGTTATAATAAACATAGAGACAAGAAAAAAAGCTAAACTAACCCATATGCTCATTTTCTCACCCCAGTTATTTATCAATTCTTATTATTTATCATAACGGAACTCCAAAATCTGGCTCTAGAAAGCAGTAGCGGGCGCATTTCTTATTCCGGAATGGCGTCCGTAACGGAAGATTGAACCAGATAGTCTTGGCACTTAGATAATACGGACTAATCTATCGAGACTTTTGCTTATGATCTCGGCAACTCCAGCAAAAAATTAATTTGATTCATAATCTCCGATAATACGTGTTCCTGTGAAACCCGATCATCCAGCAAGTACATCATGATTTGGGCCGCCAAGACACTGTATATCAGAGTGACTAATCTATCGACTGGATAGGAATCAGATAAATGGCCAGTTTCTTTTTCCTGTTCTAGCACTTCCGCCATTAAGGACATGAACTGTTCATCAATATCGAGCATTTTGTCAGACACGTCTACAGAGCTTTCGGTCCCATTAGCCATAACTGAAAACAACCCTCTATAAAATGAACGCGGGAATTGATGAAACACTGTCATTGATAGTGAAATGATGTCATGAATTTTTTCTTGAAGACTCAGAGAATTATCCTGTCGAATCTCTGCAGCCTGTGATGATAAATTAGGCAAATTTTCACGGAATATTTCCTGCAGTAATTTTGATTTCGATTCGTAGTAATTATAAAGGGTGCCTACCCCGATATCACTGTCATATGCAATGTCCTTCATGGATGTTTTTTCATATCCTTTGGTAACAAATAGACGTTTGCCTGATTCCAAAATTGCTTCTTGTGTTTTTTCTTTCTTTCGCTCTCTAAGGCCACTCATTCTTGATTCCACTTCCTTTCTTCGTATAAAGTAATTCTGATATAGCATCAAAGTATCGTTTTCATTTACTTATAAACATTAGAAGTTTCTTTTCGTTTTGCGGTTATAAACAAAGCGATGATAGCTCCCAGAGTTGACACCACAACGCAACTAAGAAGCGCTTCATTAATCGCTTCCGCCTCGTTTATATTAGCCTTGAGCTGACTTTGCCAGATAGCCGAAACGACAGATATGCCCAATCCAACTCCAAGAAGAAATATCGAATAGGAAATACGCCAAGCTGCATCCGACTGCTCAGGTAAAATATCTCTGTCCCGGATCTTGACACTCAAATCTTCCTGGGCAACGAACCCCGCTCCAGCAATTGCTAACGGAGCAAGGAAAAACACCCATGCCGTTTCGGCAGAGACATGTGCCAACCAAAATATTCCAATAGCCACGCATAAGAAACCAGGAACCACCAACCATCGTGCATCCAAACGTTTAGTAAGGTGTTCAGTAACAGGTGCCGTGATCATTCCACCGACAATAACAGTCAACAATAGCAATCCGGTAATCAATGCAGAATAACCAATTTGAGTCTGCAAAAAATCGGAAATAGCAAAATAAATTCCCATACTTGCGAATTCACTGGCCCAACGTAGGAAGTTACCCAAAGCAAAAGATCTATTGTTGAATAGTCTTAGGTTAACCAATGGTTGCTGTGCACGCAATTCAAAAACCACAAAAAAGAATAACAGGACGATGGACCCTCCAAAAGAGGCTAAAATCACCGGTGAAAGCCACCCGAACTGTGAGCCTTCAACGATTGAGAAAAACAATAAAAAAAGTCCAATACCACTAAAAAACAAACCAGCTATATTTGGCATTTGTTGATCATAAACAGGGGTTGATTTGGTAATGACAACAGGCGTAATCAAAATAACAACTATCCCTACTAGGACGTTCAGCCAAAAGATGTATTCCCAGGACAGAACTGTTGTTATAGCCCCGCTTAGCGGCGTTCCCAACAGTGCCCCTAGAATAAAGGCAAAACCTTGTACTTTAAAAGCTAACTTTTGTTTTTCACCTGAAAAGGAGAACTTAATCAACGCAAAGACACTTGCTTCTATCATGGCAGCACCGATACCCAACACGACCCGAGCACCAATCAAAAACGCCATTGATGAAGCGAGAGCACACGCAATCGAAAAAATGGTAAAGACTGTTACGCCAGACAGGAAAATTTTTCGCTCCCCATAGATATTAGCCAGTGCAGCACTTGGATGTAAGAAGATAGCAAAAGTTAGGATAAAGGCCGCAATCACCCATGTAGCCTCATCAAGATAGCCTCCCAAGTCACCCATAATTGTTGGCAACGGAATGAACATGGAGGTAAAGTCCAAAACCACTACAAACGAACTCATTGTCAAAACAATTAACATCATCCATTGTTTTGTTTCAAAAACCGTCCCTTGTTGCTTTTCATCATTCATTATTGATCCCTTCTCTGCTTTTTTATAAAACGAAATAGCCATGGAATTTTATTCAATACTGAATTATATTCATTTATGAATATAATTCATATTTTAAATTTATCATTCTTTTCTGTCAATATTTAGCCACTAAGTAACTATGGAAAAGATATAAAAAATAAACCACTCTGTTCTTTAGAGTGGCTCCATCACTGTGTTTACTTTAAAATAATATCAATGTTGTTTATTCAAAAATATGGCACAATCGTATCGTGTAACAACTTTGTTGCCACTAAACAACAATTTCAATTGGAAATAAAGGCAATAATATAATGCACTGTACTATAATTATATGTACGAAAATTAATCGTACACACCCTAGCTTTTTAAGAAAAGAGATTTATTTATGGGAACATTAGACAAACTACAAACCTTTATCATACTATTTGCTGTTGGTCTAGGTCTTTTGTTAGGACAAGCAGATACAATTGAACAATATGCGGAGACTTTCGTTACCCCGTCTCTATTTTTGATGTTATATGGGTTGTTTATAAAAATACCATTGCAGCAATTAAAGAGGACTTTTTTAAATATTAAATTCCTTGGTTCCAGCATTATCATTAATTTTATATGGACACCTCTATTAGCTTGGGGGTTAGGAGCCGTTTTCTTATCTGATTATCCAGCTTTATGGATTGGGTTTATCATGCTTATGGTGACACCTTGTACAGATTGGTATCTCGCGTTTACTGGCATAGCAAAAGGAAATATACCTCTTTCAACATCGGTTTTACCGATTAATCTAATTCTACAAGTCGTACTTTTGCCGGTATATTTGCTACTATTTGCTGGAACCATTGAAACAATACCCATATCGACGCTTATAGAGAGTATATTGATTGTATTGGTTATTCCTTTTGCACTTGCTCATCTTACGCGTTTCTTATTAAGAAGAAGAACGTCTGTTTTAAATAACAAGATTATCCCCTTTTTCGCCAATGCTCAGATTTTCTTTTTATCATTGGCCATTATGGCAATGTTTGCTTCCCAAGGTTCTTACTTACTTGAAAACCTGGAAGTCATTTACATTTTAATTATACCAATTTTGATGTTTTTTGTTATTAACTATGTAGTAGGACGGTTGGTTGGAAGGTTCTTAAAATTTTCCTATGAAGATTCGGTTAGCTTAAGTATGACGATTATTGCTAGGAATTCACCAGTTTCTTTAGCTATAGCTGTGACAGCATTCCCTGATCAGCCTCTCATTGCTTTAGCTTTAGTTATTGGACCTTTGATTGAATTACCCGTACTTGCCATTGTCTCTCAAATACTACTTTTCACAAGAAAAAAGAGTAAAAAATGAGGATACCCCTTGATATTCATTCTTTAAAATTATTTTTATATGCGATATTGGCGTTCATTTTATTAGGGAAAAGCGCTCCGTTTGTGAAGTACTTTACACTCCGAAAACTAACGTACCAATGAAGTGGTACAGTATTGGAAATAGAAACAGAATTATGTTTAATACAATTCCAGTTAACGATAATCTATCTTTCTTAACCCTAAAAGAGACCAAACCCAAGACAACCCCGATGGGACAAAGAATGATTGGCATTATGATTGGTAAACCTTGATTTTTATCTATTGAAACCCAACCTGCGAAAAAATTTATAATCAATATCAGTAATACAAAAGGGATTAAAACGGATATTATTCCCAAAAAATAACCTTTTTGCATTACAAGCCACCCTCACACAAAAGAACCACTCCCTATTAGATAACCGCGCCTGTTTAATGAAGATAGGATTTTTCAAATATAAGTGATATATGATAAAAAATTAAAGCTGCAATCACACCCATTAAAGAAAAAAACTCAAAATCTAACATCACTTCTTTGGATAATATGGCTGGTATAAATACTATCAGAAACCCAAAAAACCCATAGAGGAATAAATTTAGAAAGTATCGCTTAAGCTTTGAAATCACGGATAGTCTTTGAACTATCCTATTGATTAGAAATGAACTTGGTATGCCAAAAATTAAATATGCAGGCAGTATATTAAATAAACCTATCATTACTATACCTAGAAGTGGTTCATTGGTGTCAGAGGCGGATACAAAAGGCAATATAAAACTAAGGATAATAGAAGATATTAAGGCAACACCTATTTTTTTACAAAATTTAATCAAGTTTTTGAGAATGTGTACGTGATATAGATTAAATTCCATAAATTACTTATAATCCCCTTTTTCACAGAGCAGGCCTTGGCACACGGGCACCAAGTCTTATTCCGGAATGGCGCCCGTTAATTTAGCAAGAATCCCTGTATAGAAACAAAAAAGACAAACAAAGAAACAATAATATTCATATAACCCCAAAATGCCTTTTTATCTTTTTGAAGTTCACTTACGCCAGTAAATAAAGAAGATACACCTAACACCAATAACATATAAGGCATAAATTCAAAACTTTTAGTTGTTAATATAAAGAGTGCAAACCCAGCACCAGCTATAGATAAAATAAGCTTTAATATCTTCAATTTATCCCCCTGCTTTGCTTGGTAACTAAAAGCATATTCTCCGACATATTCACTGTACATATCTTCAGTGAAATGAGGTTGGTACATTTCCTCTAAATACAAGTCCAGTTCAGTTGGCGTTTCTGAGTTTTTTGTTTCGGCATTGGCTCCAACAGCAGTGAGATTATCTGGGTCATCTAACAGTTTATTTAGTTTTTGGTCAGGTCCCGTAAAAGTATTTTCTAAAACAGTTTCTAAAGTACTTAAGTTATCATTGTTTGATGAGCAACCTACAATAAATAAAAAAGCTCCAAGTATCAAAAAAGGAATAATAAGTCGATAAAATGGTTTCATTCCGAACACCCCTAATAATAAAATACGGATTGGTACCTAAACTGGTTTCATTTTTAAATAAATATTCTGAATTAATATATTGGCAAGAAACGTGACTTCAATTTAAAAAAGTTATTTCATTAAATGACCCTACAGTCGCAATTTAAATGCTGCCTTTCATTCCATAAGCGCGCCCTATTGCTTAAAACTATTATTCAGTTTCAGTTTTGGTCAGGCTCACCGTCCAACAAAGGCAAAGATACTGATGAGAATACCGTTCGAAAAGGCGGCTCCCTCATCAGTTATAAAACTGTTCTCCTTAATAAGCACTCCATCCGGCATCGGCAGCCAATGTGACACCGTTGACATATGCGGAATCTTCGGTTGCAAAAAATAGGGCAATATTAGCAATGTCAGCCACTGTTCCAGCCCTGGGTATTAAGTTTGTTCCACGTGTGGCAGCCTCCATGCCAAATGAATCAATATTATCCATCGATGTAGCAAAACCAGTTTGCACTTGTGCTGGTGCAATAGCGTTACAACGAATATTCTGTGATCCATAATGTGATGCTACGTTTTTTGTCATTCCGACCACGGCATGTTTAACTGCTGTATATGCTAGTCCGCCACGGCCTCCAGTCAGACCAGTAATTGATGCCATATTAATAATTGTTCCTCCGCCATTATCCTGAAAGTGAGGAATTATTTTTCGCATAGTATACATAACACCATTCAAGTTGATGCTCATAACCCGATCCCATGTATCATCTTGAACATTGGCAGCCGCTTGCATATTATCACCGACTCCAGCATTGTTTATTAGAATATCCACCCGTCCAAACTTTTCAATCGCTTCATCTATCATATGCTCAACTTCAGCGTTCACAGCAACATTCACTTTCACACCGATAGCTTCATGGCCAGCATCTGTCAGTTCCGATACAGTATTATTCATTGCCTCCTCAGCGAAGTCTGCAATAACAACTTTTGCCCCCTCTTTTGCATATGCGGAGGCAATTTCTTTCCCAATGCCGCTGCCACTTCCAGTAATAAGCGCTACTTTATTTTCAAGTCGTCCCATCCATGCGCCTCTCCTTCTAATGATTATAAGCTATTATCACTATTGTACACTTGTAATCATGCAACCCAAAATAAGAACCTTTCGTACAAACCATTTGGCATTTAAAAAGGCGCCCTTCTTATTGGTTAGGACGCTAAATTGCTTGAAATAGTATTGCTAAATATTGATCCCCTCCAGTTAGTTCAGAAAAAACTGTTTTGCCTATTCTAATTGTCTGTCTAATCTAGCTGATTGTTATTGAGCAGTTTCTCCACCATCCACTGGTAAATTCACACCTGTAATATACGATGCCTTATCAGAACACAACCAAACTGCTGCATTGGCTTGGTCTTCTGGTGTTCCCATTCGTCCAATGGGAATGGACTGTTCATATGCTTTCGCCTGTTCTGAGGCCTCTTCTGACCAATGTTCAACACTCGCTGTCCGTGTCATTCCTGGGCAAATAGAGTTCACTCGAATGCCTTTCTTACCAGATTCAAGAGCAACCGTTTTCGTCAGCCCGTTCACGCCCCATTTTGATGATGTATACGCGGCAAGACCTGGTGTTCCAGCCAATCCACCGGTAGATGCTGTGTTCACAATGGCTCCTTTTCCCGACTTGGTCATTGCGCGAATTTCATGTTTCAGACAATAAAACATCCCATCAAGATTGACCCCCATAGCCCGATTCCAGTCTTCTGTTTTTGTTTCCGTAACAGGAGCAGTCGGCGCACCAATCCCGGCGTTGTTATGAGCCCAGTCAAGTCTTCCATACGTTTTCACTGCTGTATCAATGGGAGTGTAAACTAAACTGTGTAAGTGAGAGTGCGTACGGCTCTTACTTCGCAGTTTAGTTTTTTATTGGTAGAATAAAAACAAATGAGTGGGAGGTTGTTCTATTGGCGAAGTCGAAGCGTGATACAAAATCTGTTGAGCTTGCGAACCAAATACTAGAAAACTACCAACCAGAGACTGTAGAAGATATGCAAAATGCACTGAAGGATATATTTGGGCCAATGTTTGAATCGATGTTAAAAGGCGAAATGAACCATCACCTAGGTTATGAATCCAATAATAAAGCCGAAAAGGAAACAGAAAACAGAAGGAATGGATACGGCGATAAAACAGTAAAGACCAGTTCAGGTGAAGTCGCTATTCAGGTGCCTCGAGATCGTGATGGATCCTTTGATCCAAAACTCATACCAAAGCGTCAAAAAGACGTTTCTGCGATTGAGAACAAGGTAATATCCATGTACGCACGAGGGATGTCACAACGCGATATTTCTTCAACTGTTGAGGACATCTATGGATTTTCGGTTTCCCACGATATGATCTCTGATATTACGGATAGTGTCCTCCCTGAACTCGAGGAATGGCAGACAAGACCGCTGAGTAACTGTTATGCCTTTGTGTTTGTGGACTGCATGTATACAACGATTCGAAACCAGTATGAGACAAAGAAATATGCCGTTTATACGATTCTTGGCTACACAATGGAAGGCACAAAGGACATTCTGGGATTATGGTTAAATGAGACAGAAAGTAAACATAAATGGATGCAAATCTTTGATGAAATCAAAGCGAGAGGCGTTGAAGACATTTTCTTTATCTCGATGGATGGTGTGAGCGGTTTAGAGGATGGTGCACGGTCTATCTTCCCTAATGTCATCGTACAACGTTGTATGGTTCACTTAATTCGTAATTCTGTTAAATATATTCCGAGCAAGGATTATAAAGCATTCACCAAAGCATTAAGAAAAGTATATGCGGCACCAAGCCTTAAGGCTTGTCATAGTGCATTCGAATCCTTCAAACAACAATGGGCTGCCTATCCAGGAGCAATTGATGTTTGGATAAGAAACTTTCATCACGTTGAGCAGCTTTATGACTACGGCAGTGCCATTCGTAAGGTGATGTACACGACCAACGCGGTAGAAAGCATCCATTCCAGCTTTAGAAAAGTGACCAAAAAAGGAGCATTTCCAAACGAAAATGCCCTTTTAAAAGTATTATATTTGCGAATCAAAGAGCTGGAAACCAAATGGGATGGTGGCCATATACAAAACTGGGCAATGGTAATGAATCAGCTCCTCGTACACGAGAGTCTTAAGGATAGGGTTTTAAAATATCTGGCGTGAATTATAATTTACACACTTTATTTGACAAACCCGTATCAATGAGGTTTTCGACTTCTGTTTCATTAGCGACATTACATTTAATAAATATAGCCTCACCCCCAGCTTCGTTAATCAGGCGCACGGTTTCTTCACCAGTCTCTTCGGAAACATCTGAAACAACAACTTTTGCACCCTCCTCAGCAAATGCTACTGCGCTGGCCCGTCCAATCCCCGAACCTGCAGCCGTAACGATACCAATCTTACCTTCCATTAATTTTGACATTATAACAACCCTCTTTTTTGTTTAAATTCTATTTGTTTTCCCTTACTGTTTGTTCAGCTCTCTCTCTACACCAAGGGGTTTTTTGTATTAATTCTTATTTTTCTTCATACAGGAATAGCCCCTTAACGTAATTTAATGGAACCTCCATCGACCATAAGCGTTTGCCCCGTCATGTATTTGCTGTCATCACTTGCCAAAAATACAGCGACTCGACCAATATCCTCTTCGGGATCACCCAAACGACCCAATGGGATTTTATCGACCATTTCCTCATATTGATTCGGAAAGTTTTGGCGCCATCCTTTCACACCTTCAGTTAAAGCAATTGGAGAGATCAAATTGACGTTAATGCCATCTTTTCCCCATTCATTGGCAGCTGTTCTTGAGATTCCTCTGATTGCTTCTTTTGCAGCGGCATAGGAGGTCTGGTTTATTTGCCCTTCCAATCCAGCACCCGAGGCGAAATTGATCACGGAACCCTTTGTCTTTTTTAATTCATCAAAACAAGCTTTCATTAAATAAAAAGTTGGGTAAAAGCCTGTGTTAAAAGACAGATCAAGCATGTCCTGTGTTGTTTCGGCAAAGGATGCTTGTTTTGAAACATGGGCATTATTAATGAGCACATCAATTCTTCCAAAAGTCTCAAGGACCTTTTCTTTAATAACCCTTGCATTATCGGGATTTGATATATCCATATTCATAAAAACCGCATCAGAAATCTCTTTTAGTTCGACTTCAACTTTTACGCCATTTTGATCATTGACGTCTACTATAGCAACTTTGGCTCCCTCCTTCGCCACTGCACGTGCCATTCCGCTACCAATCCCTCCAGCACCACCGGTGATGACAACGACTTTATCCTTCAATCTCATGTTTCATCCCTCCATTTTATTTTAAAGTTAAAATATTTAATAACATTTATCTACTTCCTGATCTATGCAACAGAGGTGCAGACTTTGATAGTGATAAGATATTCGAAACTATACAGCAAAAAGTTCTTGCTGATAATATCCCATGATTCAATATTATGTCTCCTTGTCAATACACAAAAATTAACCCTTAACATTACCATTCCCTCCAGAAAGTAACCGATACTAATTATTTGATTGTACTCCGTTTCAAATTAATGCATTACATTGACAACACTTAACTATTTCGTCTAAAATAATATACTTAATTGACTTGTTAGTCAATCAAAAAAATAGTGAGGACTGAAAAATATGGCACCAAAAAGCGATGAACAATTTAAAGATATACGTAATAAACGCTACGAGGAAATCAGTAATGCTGCTTTAAAAGTTTTTGCAAGAAAGGGCTTTGCCGCATCCAAAATTAGTGATATTACATCAACTGCGGATTTGAGTCATGGTTTGTTTTACCATTATTTTGATTCAAAAAAGGACATTTATGTGTCCATAATTATGAATGTATTAGATTTATTTATTGAAACAGTGGAGACAGCTGAATCCCAAAAAGGAACACCTTGGGAGCAAATCGTTTGGCTCACTAAAAAAACGTATTCAGCTTCTTTAGAGCAAGAACTTGATCGTCATATACTTATTATCCAAGCATTTCAATCGGAGTCCCTTCCTGATAAACAAAAGAAAGCAATGATTCAAAAATATACCACGGCAATGGAGGGTATTAGTCGTATTATTACCAGGGGACAACGGGACGGCCTTTTTATAGAAGGGGATCCAATGGAACTGGCTATATACTATCAATCCCTTAACCATGGTCTTACATTATGGAACGCCAAAGGCTTCTATCCCATTGATGTATCTGTTGAAAAAGTAATGCGCCAATTACAAGCTTAGACAACAAAAGAAAAGAGTGATTTCTATCAATAAAATGCTTAAACTGTTAAGTGAAAATAAAGTCGTTTACTTTTAGACATCATGAAGCCGCATTCTTCCGTTGATAAAATGCGGCTTTTGAAAAAATTGTTCTTTCTTTTTATATCCACTCAAGTATCACGTTGGAATTTTTGGTAATAAACTTCATTACTGTTATTCTGCAATCGGGGCCAGTTTCTGGAACTATAATGTTCAAAATGAAACTGGATAATTGAATGATACAAAGACGTAATTATTCACGTAAGATGAATAAAACAAAAGCTGCTTAGTATTGGGTTACCGAAGTAGCTTCCATTCCAATTTGAATGGCTTCTTCCACAAGGATAAGTGCTTTTTGGCATAAGCCTTATAGCAACCGTTTCGGATGACAGTCCTTGTTCCAACGTTCCTTGCTTTCCAAGTCCCTTACAACGTAACTATCTATTCTGGACGTAGGCGCTTACTATAAGCCTTTGATGGATGCCGCCGTTGTCCGGTATAGTGTATTTCAAAGGGCGAATTTTACTCTACACCACTCACACCATCGTTGGATGACTCATAGGTTTCCCTATGTTTAATCTTTAGACCCGTACATTCGGAAATTCGCCAGTTCCGAACATTCTCACCTTATCCAGTTTTTCAGCCGTACGGCATACCTTTTCCAAAAGGAATGGCTTCAGCCTTTGTTCTGCCGAATCTACCTGTTCTTAAAACCCCATGACCTGCCAGTCATGACGCATGCAGGAGTATTGACGGGATGGTTCCGTCATTCCCATCCTGCGTTGTAAAGTTTGGATTAACTATAAGTAATCCTCTGCATTTCACGTTTCAAAGTGCTTATAGCATAGCTTGTTGAACGGCGCACTATAGCGGGCTTTTTCTATACTGATAAACATTAATGGAATAAACCAGCCTCCTTGGACTTTTTCATCAGCCTGTCGGTATGTTTATTAACCACATTTTTAAACAGGACACCGAATAACACAAAACCGAGTCCAAATAAACCCAGAATAGCCATATCGTGTATTGCTGATTTCCATATAATGCCCCCGACTGCTTCACGCATTAAATCAATGGCATAGGTGAACGGAAGGAACGGGTTGATTGCCTGGAAAAATTCAGGAAGCAAAACAACCGGATATGTGCCGCCCGCACCGGCAATTTGCAGAACAAGCAGGACAATGACCATTGCTTTTCCGACATCGCCAAAAAGTGAAACAAGTGTGAAGATAATCAGCATAAACACCAAACTGATCAGCAGGCCGAATATCACAAACCAGACAGGATGTGCCATGTAAGCATCAACAATAAACCGGTCACCCAGCGTTACAATGAGTGTCTGCAGTAATCCGATCGTAAGGAACGTGAACAACTTTCCAATATAACGCTCCCTGCCCGTTAGTTCTTCCCCACCATGAACGTCTGCGGCCAATAGGGAAATCAGTAGCAGACCGCCAACCCATATAGCCAGGACAGTGTAGAATGGGGTCATCCCGGAACCGTAGTTCGGAATTGGAAAAAGTTCATTTTTGCTGAGCTTGACCGGTTCCTCAAAAAAGCTCCGTTCTGCTTCAGGATCGTTCTGTAATAATTCAATAATTTCATTGATGTCAGTTTCACCCTGGATGTCACGAATTTTATCAGCAAGTTCATTGACTTTACTATTCACGTACGGATATTCGCCAAGAATTGTATTCAGCATTTCCTGCCCCTCACCAATATTATTTTCGGTATTTGACAGGACTTGTTTTACCTCCGGAATTGTTGACTTGATTTCTGATAAAATCCCTTTTGCATCAGATAACGTCTGTTGCGCATTGTTGATTTTCTGTTTGACTATTGGCTCAATATTTTCTTTATAATCTGTCAGGAAATCTCCTATTCTGTTTGCTGTATTGCCAGATAACTCTTCTAAATCGATGATAACGGAATCGACTTCCTGCTTTTTGTCCTCAATGAATGCTGTAATGTTTTGACCATTCTTCTGCGCTTCTTCAAGAGCTCCACGCAGTGTGCTCAATCGTTCTATGGCATCTTTAATTACCTGATCCTGATTAGCGCTGTTATTCTGGCCGTTGTTCTGATTATTATTCTGGTCGCTGTTTTCCTGACCGTTTGAACCCTCATCACTATTCTGCTTATTTCCATGTTCACCGCCATCGGCCTGTTGCTCCTGATTCATTTCCTTCAGCTGCTTCAACTTTGCTTCTATTTCACCGATGTGACTGGTTGCATCACCCAATGAACTGTCAATGCTTTGCTGCAGTTCTTTACCCTTGCTAAAATCAATGTTCACATTCTGGGCATCTTTAAGCAGTTTGTTGATGTCTTCAGCAGTGCCTTGCGCTTTTTTCAAATCCTCCTCAATTTTCGGTGCCATTTCATTTAAGCGGCCTTCAGCTTTTGACATTAAGTCAGCTGTTTCATTAACCGTTTGAAGGCCATCATTGGTTGTCCGCTCAGCTTCCGGAAGCATGTTTTGCGCTTTATTGATGATAGACTGCGCATCCTTTGTATCCTGCAGGCCATTTGAAATCAAATCATGAATTTCCGGTAATTTTTTTTCCATCGTAAAAACATAATCCTCAAACTTTTTGATATCAGGCAGCTTTTCGTTCAGCTCTACACCAATTTCATCAAACATATTAAAAATAACGCCATTTACTGTGGAAATAAAATTGCTACTGACCTGCTCCACAATCGTACTGGCACCCTTGTCTGTTATTTTCGGGGATATGGCATTGATTTTTTCATTTACGTAGTATTCCGTTTTGCTTTTTTTTGGATTATCTGTAATTACCGTTGACAGGTTATCGGAGAAATCCTCCGGTATGACAATGACAGCAAAATAATCGCCATATTTTAGATTTTCCATTGCCTTTTCACGGTTTGTAAAATGCCAATCCATTGAATCGTTGTTTTTAAGTGTATTGACAAGGTCGTTACCAACGTTGATTTTTTCGTCCCTGACCTGCCCCCCTGCATCTTCATTCACAACACCGATTGGAATTTGATCGGTCTGCCCATATGGGTCCCAGGAGGCCTTTATGTTAAACCATGCATATAATGATGGCAATATAATAAGTCCCCCAATCAAAATAGCTGCAACCCAATTGCGTGTTATATTCTTCATATCTTTCGAGTAAATTTTCCAGCCATTCTTCATGCATATACCTTCTTTATTCTTTATCATTTTGACAGTTTGAGGATCAATAACTTTTTCGCATTTAAACATTGTAGCACTTTTCACGTTGAAAACATAATCGAAAAGAAAACCTTAGCATTCCCCTATTAATAGTATACTTGGTTTCAGCAAATATTTTCCACAAAAATTAAAGGTCTGTTAATCGTTCACAACCTTTTTTTAAAAGAAAGAGATTTATTTATGGGAACATTAGACAAACTACAGACTTTAGTAATACTATTTGCTGTTGGTTGGAATAAATGTATAATCTCAAAAATGATGGGCCACTTAATCTCACCTTCAAACTGAATGGAGTATAGCATCCCTTGCAGGACCTGTTCTAATGCCTGTAACCGTTTCTGCTGCCGTCCTACCATTTCCAGCTGCTGTTCAACCGATTGTTGCCATCTAGCTTTTCCTTGATTTGCTCCAATGAAAAGCCCATATATTTCAAAGCCAACACTTGCTGCAGGCGTAGCACATCATCTTTATCGTATAGGCTATGGCCCCCTTCAGTTGTGGAAGATGGCTTGAGCAAATTTATTTCATCATAGTAATCCAATTTCCGGACTGTAATACCAAGTTTTTTTCGATAATTGGCCGATGGAGTACGTTTTTACATTCTCTTTACATCCTTTATTAGCTGTATTCTCTGTATAATACACCACGTTACGTGTGATTCAAGGAAAAAATATAAAAACAGGCGCAAATCAGGCCTAATCCTGATTGGCGCCCGTTTGTTACTTACTTAGGTTTCCTAAACACTATTATTATAGCTCCATAATTAAGAACACCTGTTTAATATTTAAAAAACTTTTCTTCGTTTTTAAGTTAATACAATTTTAACATAATTCATTCCATTATCGGCTCCGATTCTACAATACAGGGCGCGAATCTTTATTCCAGAATGGCGCCCGTTCGTATCACGGAAATCAATCATCTACAATGACCTCTCCATTTGCATCTAGTAAAGGTGTAATACCATTACCTGAACTAACCCATGATTGAATATAATTTACTCCAGTTTCACGGTCGACAAAAATTGTCATTTTCCCCAGTTTAGGTATATTCTCTACAGCTTTTATATAGAATCGGCTAACTTTCTTTTTCTTGCTTCCAAACATAATAATCCTCCTTCCGCATCGTCAACCTTACATATATTTCTTTACCTTACGACCCACTTCCACAAGATAGGACGCCAATTCTTATTCCAGGTAGGCGCCCGTTCGGTATAAAGTAAATTACGAGCAGAAAAAACTCATTCCTGCTCTTTCTTTGACTTTTTGCCGGAAAATACTAAACCAAATATACCGCCTGTTGCTATTCCAAAAGCCAATGAAGCACCTATGCTATCGAATACCACGAATCCTATAATTGTCATCATCATAAGAAATATAATCATCCAAAACCAATTTATATTCATTATTCCTCTATATCAACCAATTCAGCCTTAAGAATTTGATATTTAACTAGTTCAACTGTTTGGCCTTGTGTATTTTCCACAGGGATAAAATCAGTCGCAATCCCCGAGTAATTACGACTGATTGAACCCTCAATTCGTATGTTTTCAAACTGCTCTCCATTGGACATTGTAATGTCATAAATATGAATTTTTTTCGCCATAATATCTTCTCCCTCTTTATATTAACGTATTCTTAGAATTCCTTCGTTTTTCTTCCGTTTTCTTTCGATTCCCAGAAGCATATGGTAATCATCGAATCCTTCATTTGAAAATAAAGGGTATATTTGGAATTTGAGCAGGACACCAGCCAGACATCCATGGATGATTTCCATGAAATGGATATGAATCGTATGATCGTACCTTGGATCTCCACGTTACACATGGCGGTGGACCCTCCCACGTCTCTCGGCGTCAATGCGCGCAAATTCCTTCGTTCGACCTGACCATGGTGGATGCCGGAAATGCTCCTTTAGCGGGTCTATGCCCTAACGGAAAAAATATCGACCGGCTTCTCCGTGCTTCTATTGTTCGAAATAAACATGCAACGGTTCAACGAAATGGTTCTGTCTTCTTAAGCAGCTTCCTGTAAGTCTGAAATGCCGGGGATGTCCCGGATCATGCGTGTTTCACTGAAGGCACACTCCCGTGTCCCTAAGGTATAAAAGATTTTGACGAGCTTGCGACTCAGAGCGACGAACGACTGCTTCCCGGTAAGGGGATTGGTGGACCGGTGACGATAGTGTTCATGAAGTTTCCGGAACGCTTCATTGTGAAAGGCGAGAGGGCGGGCGACCTGGAACAGCAAGCTCCGCAGTCGCTTTCTCCCGCGTTTCGTAATCGTCGTCTGGCCCTTGAACTTTCCGGATTGGTTCACCTTCAGGTTGAGTCCCGCTAATTTAATGATTTGGCGTGGATCTCTGTAGTTGGCCAAGTCACCGACTTCCGCGAAGAAACCGGCTACCGTCAGGGCGCTGACACCTTTGATGGCCGTCATCTGATCGGCACCAGGGACGTGAAGAACGAGTTCTTCGAGTTGTGCTTCAAGAGCGACGAGACGTTCTTCGATTCGTTTGTACTGCTCGATCAGATAACGGAATTCCTCCCGGGCCATGCGCAGACCGACGGTAAGACCGACACTGGTTTCAGCCGCCTGTTTCAGCGCCTGGATGCGTTTGGTACCAACCGCCCGTTTGGCAGCTGCCTTCACTTCCGCCCGTAACGCTTCTTCCGAAGCTTGGCGGACATCTTCCGGGAGGAAGCCTTTCTCCAATAGGTGGAGGGCGGCTTTCCCGGTCCAGTCTTTGAACACCTGGAGGAACTCCGGGAAGTACCGATCCAGGGCATTCTGCATCTGTGCTTTGATGGAAGAGAGATCTTCCTGCATGATGTCGTAGACCTTCATGCCTTCGCGCAGTTCCGCGTACACATCCTCAGGCAGGGTCGGTTCATGGAACCGTCCATCTTTGACGATTTGAGCGATGACTTTCGCATCCTTCGTATCGTTCTTCGTTGGGGAGTCATCGTCCATCTCTTTGAACCGTTTCACCTTCATCGGATTGACGACCACGGTGTGAATCCCACGGGCTTTCAAGTGATACGCCAGGTTCAGCCAGTAATGGCCGGTGGGCTCCATCCCGATCATGAGATCCGGGCGGTCATGGGCTTCGGAAAGCTCTCTCGCCCAAGTTAGGAGATTCGAAAATCCATCCATCGTGTTGGCGAAGACCAGCCGTTTAGTGAGGTCGCGCCCCCGATCGTCGATGGCCCGTGCGACATGTTTGTGTTTGGCCACGTCGACGCCGATGATCAATGTTCGTTCATTCATTTGCGCTAAGCGCTGATTTTGTGTAAAATCCATAAGTGAAGTCTCCCTTCGGTACTTAATTCGAGGTCATCGCGATGACACTCTCTATCGTACCAAGGGGGCTTTTTTTATGCATTTGTCATATTCCCCGATTTATCCTCACATTCTTTCCTTACAGGAATGCTCCTTTTAAAATTTTATATGCCACAATATGGCCCTATTCAGAAGGACACACTATTATACAGATAAGTAAGGGTTTGAAGTTATCGCTCCCTATGAGCCTGTTAGCATTGCATGTGCCTGTAACACAGAATGGATTTTCATATAATCGATTCTTACTCATCCATAGCTAACCCTACATATGGTAGTCAATACATTTCTATATAATGCGCGTCTAGACCCGTACCTTCAGTTCGTCAGCAATACAGTATGTTATTGTATTTACATTGCATTCTCACCATATCTATTCAACCCAAGCGCCATGATTTACACCGTCCCATCGGGTAGGCTTTCGTCAGCCGGACTGTTACGGTAAATTCTCACGCCTATTAGCCGAGCTTATAACACACTATTTCTTACTAAACAGTGTGCTATTCGACGCAGGGGGAGCCCTTCAGAGCGTTACCTCATCATTCGACTCCTTGATAATATCCTTCAATTAAATCATAAATTACCTGACCTTTACCTAGATTGTGTTAGCCACGTCTCATTTGAGTCAGGAACGTGTCGCACCGACTAGCGCGCCCGTTAATTTAAGATTCTTCTTCATTTGAGGTTTTTAACTGTTTGGCATTTATAAAAAAGGCAGTCCCTATTGTGAATAAACCTAAATATGCAAATGTAGCCATTACTGAGTATTCGTTATCAAAAAACGTTGTATTTACCAGCCAGAATAACCAATATTATTAGTACAAGTGATATATACATTCCCCGAAAAAACTCGCTTATGAGGTTTCACTCGTCTTAAAATCAAACAAAAATAAGACCAAAAAACAACGGAATGACCAATCCTAAAATAAAAATAAAAGAAGTCACAGTTTCATATTTTTTAGACCCGGACAATCTTTTCAGAATAGGATTAGCAATCATACTTATTAAAGCTATACAAATTACAATGCTGATGCTAAATACAACTGTATTATCGTTCAAATAAGTTATAGAAATAAAAAACAAAACTGAAAATGGAATACCTAACAAGAAAGACAAAAAATACTGCATCAAAACACCCCTTTTACAAAATAACACTATTAATTTTTTATTCCAATTTCCTTTTGTTGTGAACCAACAGCAACTCTAAAAACCAAAAGTTGTCGGTAGGCAAAATTGATACCTAACGGTATCTGCCTACCGGCTTTTTAGTTTATTCAGGGTTGCTTTTCCCTCCAAAAGTTTTCTCGGCATAACAAATGTCCTCTAAAGCTCTAAATCATTGCTCCTCGCCTTTGCTCGATCTTGTTAATGCACTGCACCCTGTATTTCTTTCATAAAATGGCTCAGAGGCTCTGTCACGTTCTTTCTGAGAAAAACAACAGCAAACTTATTATGTCTCTCCTCAAAGCTCTTATAATGATTCCTGCAGATTTTATAAAGCTTTGTCGTATTTTTTACCATCTTTTCAACTGAAAGCATTTAATTGTTTATTTTCCTCTTTTAATTCCTCATTCTCATTCTTAAGCTTTTTCGTTTCATCCTATAGCACAACCAATCGTCATTCCAAGTGGTATTAAACTA
Organism: Lentibacillus amyloliquefaciens; assembly: GCF_001307805.1. Taxonomy (GTDB): domain Bacteria; phylum Bacillota; class Bacilli; order Bacillales; family Amphibacillaceae; genus Lentibacillus; species Lentibacillus amyloliquefaciens. Next base: position 2,667,738 of record NZ_CP013862.1, read on the forward strand.
TCTAATAAATTTTGAGCACCTTTTGATTTTTTCTTACCCTGGGTACGTGCCAGTCATTTTTAATATTAACAAATTCATACTCATACTATTGAACCATCTTTTCGTTTAATCGAGCTGTCTTACTCTGTACGAATTAGCCATATAAAAAGTTTCTTTTATGCAACAAAATGGCCCAGTTGAGCAGGAATGGACGCAAGTTATTATTCAATTCTTGCGCCCTATTATGGAAGATCCTTCTGAAGAACCTTATTAAAATAACACTACCGTTACTTATTCATAATAAGTTATCATTTCTTCTCATTTCTTTTCCACTTTTCATAATTGTGGACGATATCGAGTAAGACTAGGAATAAGAAAATGATTCCAATGATTTTGTATTCATTTGACGTTAAATCACTAAACCAATATAAAGCGAGGTATATTAGCGAAACAATTGGAACCCCCCACACTGCACGTATTAATCTCCTTCTATAAGTTAATTTATGATAGTTTAGTACAAAACCTTTATCCTTTTTTTCTTCATTTTTATATATTACCGACATTACCGTACTAACAACGAAAACCGCTATCAATGGTCCAATAAGATACAGTAGAATATTCACTATACCCTCCCTCGCGAGAAACGCTTTAGCTATAAAATTCAACTAACCTGCCTTTACTTGAATAAGGAAAGAGCATTACCGTTGTTAAAGTAATGCGCCCTATTGCGGAAAGATGAACGATAATCACCTATGTTTGATCTTTTTAATATATGTTTTTACTGCCGGTGGTTGATATGTATAAAACTTTTCAATTAAATGTTGAGGAGACGAATCCACAAGGGCCATTGAACGATATTTTTCATCTAAAAATTGCTCATCCGCCATGTGGTTAAAAAAAGATACAAGTGGATCATAGTAATGATTAATATTTAAAAGGCCGCATGGTTTTTGATGTTCACCCAATTGAGCCCAAGTGAAGACTTCCATAAATTCCTCTAGTGTTCCTGGTCCTCCAGGCAAAGCAATAAAACCATCGGCTAATTCAGCCATCTTAGCTTTCCGTTCGTGCATGGATTGGACAACAAATAGCTTAGTTAAATTGGGATGCGAAATCTCTCGGTCTTCCAACATTTCAGGGATGACCCCAATGACTTGCCCATCGTTTTCTAAAACAGCATTTGCTACTGACCCCATCATTCCAACGCTCGCTCCACCGTATATAAGTGTAATCTCTTGTTTAGCGAGTTCTTTTCCTAGCTGAACAGCACCTTCACCATACACATCAGATGCTCCGTTGCTTGATCCACAAAAAACAGCCAAATGCTTCACTGTAATCCCCTCCATTATTTTAACCATCTTTATTATCTCAATAAAAAGGCTACTTTCGATTATCAGATTTATTCAATTTTTGCGCTCTTTTCTGGAAGATTTGAATACAAATTCCTCTTAAATTTTATTGGATAAGTTCTTGTCGTAACTCAGCGAAGCCATCCATCTGTTGTCTGTCTTTATCCACTTTCCATCCTTCTTCTGTTTTTTTCATGACAAGTTGGCCAAAATCCTTGATGGAATTCGTTTCAGGTTTTTCTCCAGTACCTTTGACTTCAATATTTATATCGTAATCAAAACTAATTTCATCATCCGTGTTAACATTACCCACCTCAAAAGAAAGACTTTTCACAGATAAATCACTTTTTGTCTGACGTGAAAAACTTTTAATATAACTAATAATACCCTGGTTAAATAAATATTTACTTTCCTTTTCAGTCGCATACAACCCAAATGTTTCTTTTATTTCTTCAAGGTTATCTGGTGTTTTTTTCTCAGAGATTTCTTCGTATTTAATATTAAATTGCATCTCTTTAAATTCTGTAGCCGCTTGTTTTGCAGCCTCAGTTGAATCAGTTCCGCATCCAGAAAACATTAATACAAATGCAACTACCCAAAAAGAATGACTAACTTTCCGCCACATACCTTAAGTCACCCCCTAACCCTCTTGTAATCGCTTTAAATTAAATTTTGTAGCGGTAAATGTGATTTTAAATATTTTTCTCTATACAATTAAATACGTTATAAGAATTATGAAGTTTCACCGTATGAAATTTCTTCAACAATCTGGCCCCTTATATCCAGTTTAGGCGCTAATACTTATTCCTGATTAGCGCCCGTTTGAGGAATACCGGTAACCGATTTTTGTATACAACTTTATTGTAGAGTTACCGACTTTATTTTTGTAGGACATTAAAGACAGCGTAAGCGATATTTAAGGAGTACCCCCTAGTCTTTCAGTGAAGTACCCCTTGTTCACACCGTACCAGAATACTGATCAAATTAGTTGGAGAGTACCAGCGGTCATGCCGATGCTCTGCGACATTTGGCGCATCGAGAAACTGATTTATTGGGCTTCCTCGTCGGCCGAGGGACCATAGATACCCGGTACCGGAATATCTAGTAAACGCAAATAAACCCCAAGCTGCGCCCGGTGATGAACCATGTGGCTTAGTCCAAAGGTGCGAAGCGCAATCGCCCGCGGCTCACATTGGATGATATGGTCACCGTGGCGCAACGTCCATTCCTCGCCAAGCGTTTTCTCGTCGCATTCAGCTAGCAGCTTTTCTAACTTGCCGACGTTCGCGTCGAACTCCCCCAGAACGTCAGAGCGTTTTTCCAAAGGTTCCCGTCTTAACGGCACGGTCGATAGATCAAACTCAGGGTACTGAAAAATCTCGATTTGCCAGTTCAGCAGATTAATCAAATGCGTGGCCAGCCCTCCGAGCGACATTGATTTATCGTGCGGCTTCCACGACATATATTCCTCGGACAAGCGTTCCAGAACGCGTCGCGTGGTGGCTAGTTCATGCGTTATGTCGCCAACGATCAAATGCTTAACCATAAATTCTCCACTCCTCTCATAATTTTAATGACCTTACTCCATACTTCTGCTTCATTACTGAAATACCTTCTTATCCCTTCTTATCTTCAATAATAATAGTCCGATTTAGAAGGACGCACTATTCGATTAGCGCGCCCGATTGCTTAAAATACTGTATTGTTGATGTCTGAAATCAAAGGCTCTATTCCCCCTTTGATTTTCGCTTTGTGTAAAGTACATAAATAGCGTTCCCAATCGTTACAATTATTGCTGCGGTTAAAAGACCAAGCATTAGATATATATCATAATCGAATATTAAGAACAAAATAGCTGCCACAACAAATGCTCCCCAACCTCCGATAGCAAAACGCCACGGATGTTCTTTATTATTAAATAACATAATAATATATCCCCTTACTTGTTCTGCATAATGGCCCGATTCGGACACAGTGCTTCTTCCATAACTGCGCCCGATTGTGGAAATAACGTCTAATTATTTATAATCTGAATCTATATTTTTCCGTGCATTTTTACGAAATTCCTTAGGATTTGATGACCATTCATACACATTGAGCTGGTATTCTTTTAAATCTTCATCAGACAAATTATCTTCTAAATAACTTTCAACTTTCGTAATGTCTTCTTCATCATATACAGTTATAGATATTACAGGGTGCTCATCATCAAATTGTGTACTTTGTACGCTAGTAGAGTTCGATTAACTCACTAAAAGCAAGTTGGTCTCCTTGTTTTACCTTTCTAATCAGATTTTTGACTATATCGTCCATTTGGCTATCCCACGCCTGTGAGATTATTGGATGATTTCTTTTTGTCAAAACAACAGAGCCATCTTTCACAATCATGATGCTTTATCCATCTTGCTTACAATAAATAGATAAACACCGATACCGCCGAAAGTGAAAATTGTACCCAATACCAACACCATTTCCTCGCCCATCTCAGTAAGTCCAAACAGATATTCTGGAAGCAGAAGCAATGTCAAAATAATCGGTAACACCCAAGTTTTTGCCCACCAAGATACAGCGATCAGAAAAATAGCTGTAACTACTGCTGTCAAAATAGTACCTGTTGTACCAAAGTGAATTACCGGAGTTTCAATGGATTGATTTAAAAAAATCAATCCAACAAACATAGTGATTGGAACAAAACCTAACGCAAACAGTACAGTAATTTCTTTCCACTTTGAAAGCTGATTTCCAGCGATATATTTAAACGCGGCAAAAAGACCAACTATAAGACAACCAGCTATGATAACATGACCTATCAATTCAAGCAGAGAGTAGGACAGTGTACCCTCCATCAAGTCATTAGCCAGTGTAAAGGAAAACGCCCCAAAGATGATAATCAATACATACTTAAACCACGATCTGTAATCAACAGGCATTTCATCTGACAGCTGTTCCATATATTCCTTAGGAGTATGGCCGACAATTTTTTCGGTCGATTTTCCGTTTTTCTCTGCTTCTATCAAATGGACTTCCAATTCCTCTACAATTTCCTCAATTTCATCTGAACCCTTTCCACTGGAAAATAAATATACCCGCAAGTCTTCTAAGAATTTTCTGCTCTTGTAGGACAATTGTACTTTTTTATTCATCCCATCACTCCCTTTCCGGAAATTGATCGGTTGCTGTTTCATGTTTCAGCACTCGATTAACGTTCGCCTGTAAATAATTCCATCGTTCAAGGAATTTTCCCAACTCCTGTTCCCCTTTTTTTGTAAGCGAATAATATTTTCGTTTTGGCCCGGCTGTTGATTTCTTCCGAGTAGATGTAACAAGTTCTTCTTTCTGCATCCGTAATAAGAGGGGATAGATTGTTCCCTCACTAAGTGAGTCAAATCCATACATTTCAAGCTGCTCAGCCAGCTCATATCCATATACCTCTCTGTCCTTAATAATTGCCAATAGACAGCCATCCAAAATTCCTTTCATCATTTGGGTTGTTGACAAAGATTTTTTCACCTCACTTATATCTTGTAAAACAAGGTATATGTGTATTGTATACTTGATTATCTTGTAATGCAAGGTATTGTTTTATAATAATTAACAAACCGTGTTAATAAGCCTTTCTTCCACAATATTTTCTTTCAGAATTGCTATTGCTTAATATGCAGTTGCTGTTTGTAAGTTAAAAAAAGTTGTTCAATATTAAAGATAAAACAAAGAAAATAACAGTAAACACTATACCGCTTATATATTTTCTCGAAGAGCTTATTCCAATCTTTTTGAAATATATCCCCATAATAATGGTGTAAATTACTCCTGCTATCAAGGAGCCAACAATTGTTTTTATAATCAACTTCAATCCCCCCATAACGGAACAATCTGGCCCTATTACAGTACGAGCGCAAATCCTTGTTCCGGAATGGCGCCCGATTGTTGAATTATGTATTTCTAATGCACCTCAAAGCTTATAACATCTTCAGACAGTGTTAGATATTCTTTGTCTGTTTCTTTTATGGAAAAGTCAGAGCCTTGTCGTTTTATCTCAGCATACTGAACGACCTCATCTTCATTAAGGAATACTAATAAATATATATCATCTCTGATATGGATATTACTTTTATCTTTGAAGCTAGTTTCTAATTGTTCTTCAATACTTTCAGTTGTACTATACGGAGTGAAAAGAAAGGCTTTCTCCCAATCAAAGTTCGTATATGCATTTACATCAATCTCACCTTTACTTTTATCCTCTACAACAGAATTAATGGATTCCTCTAAATCTTCACTACGTTGGTTACAGCCTACTAATATTAGTAAAAGCAATCCAAAGATAATTAATTTTTTCAAAATCTCACCTCTACTTTCGATGTGTTTATTATTCAATCTGGCCCTATTCAGGCGTAATGCTTATGCAACAACTGCGCCCGTTTGTGTAATACTTTAACTTGCTAATTCCTTTACTTTTTTTCTAAACTCCGTATCTGTGGCAACACTTACAACAAAGTCATTGAATATATTTCCTATCCAATACAATTCTCCACCTTTGTCATCCTCGATAAACAGAGAAACCGATATCGTGGTATCTTGAGATTCTTTATATAAGGCAGAAGTTATTACATATGGTGTAGCTCCACCCTTGTACCAAAAATAGTCATCCTGGCCATTTTTGACGTTTTTACCTATTAATATTTCGCTAAATAAGTCTTTTTCCTTTTTGGTTAAGAGTTCCTTTCCCAACCTAAGCATTAGGTCAGCATATTGCTTGGTCGATGAAAAAGCCATTTTTTTAGTGATTAAAAGTTGCGTTTTTTGATCCAGCATTTTAGACGTTTTTTCTTTAAGATAATCACTTTCATCATCTTTCATTTTTTCAAATAATTCATTCGATAATTCTTCGTACGATTGCCCATTCATTGCATTTATCTTATTTATAGCTAGCTTCCGTTTATTTGATAAATATCCCGGCATTATGACAGGTGGTGTTAAATAACTTATTTTATCGTGATTTAGCTGGAGCACTTCGATATTTTCGTTAATAACGTCTACTCCGATTTTATTTATTAGAAAATCCGTACAGGCATTAGAACTGAATTGCATCATTCCTTTAGCTATTTCTAATAAAGATACTTCAGTCGGATAGTTTATAGACCTTTTCCAGTTAGGATGAGCGCCTCCATCTGTATCTTGAATGTAATATTTATCAAGTTCTTTTAATTTTACCTTGTCAGTAATGGAGATTTTGTTACTCATTGCACTCTTAACAAAATTAAATGCTATTATTATTTTCAAGGTACTCGCTAACGGAAACTTTTTATCAGAGTTTATAGCTAGCGTATCTTGACCATCTTCTTTAAGCGTAATAGATAATGAACCTTTATGTTTTTTAAAGTAATTTAATAGGTCATATTTATCTTTCTTCATATTATGCTTATTCAAGGCAATTCCTGAAATAACAAACACGATTGTTAGTGTTAATAATATTGCTAAACCTATAATAATAATCTTCACTTTTCATCTCCTAGAAATTTCGTTTAATTACCTGCCCCATTTCCGCAAAGTAACAAGCCCATCCTTATTCCAGATAGGCACCCGATTGTGGTATACACTTAATTATTTACCAAGAAAAAATTCTGGCTAATATAAAAAATAAGGACCATAAAATTATGCCAACAAAAGCAAAAAGAATAAAAATTTTAACAGCGTCAAATACAGATGCAATCGTAAACCAACCACTTAATAAAAGGATAGGATAAATTGTTATAAGCATTATTATAAAATGGACACCGCTTCGTTTAATCAAACTCCAATGCTCTATGTTATAAATAATGGATGCAGCGCCGACAAAAAAAGCGATCAGGCTTGCAACAAATGTACCTTTAACATCCGAGTACTTTCCTTGAAAATAAAGTAATAAAGCAATACCGCTCATAATGATGAATGGTATTCCACCTCTTAAAAGAGCATTCATAACCAAAATCTCTAACCTTCTTTCAAAAAATATATTCTTATTCAAGAAAATGGTCCAATAATGCCACTTTAGGCACCGTTCTTTATTCCGTGTTCGCGCCCGTTAATTGAACACTATTCAGAACGATTCGTAATCTTTTAAGTCATCGTGCAAAATAAAATCAACGGCTTTAATTAATCTTGTCCGAAAGTCCTCCGGGAAGTTATGACCTAACCCCTTGCTTACCATTAGTTTGTAAGGGAATTTATACTTTTCAAATACTGCACATAATCTCTTGGCTTCATCAAAGTAAGGATCTTGATCCCCAGTAATCACAACCCCACGAAGATTGCGTGACAAAGCTTTTTTAATCATAGATTCATATTTGTTTGCTTCTCCGACTGCAGGAACAATCAATATAAAACCTTTTGCCGGTATAGAGTTTTCTTCAAGAGCTAATTCAACAGCCAGTTTACCACCCTGTGAAGCACCTGCAACTATTAATGGGCCTTTATGTAGATTATCATTTGATATAACTTTGTGATACGTTTCAATGATTTCATCCTTTGACTTTTTCCAATCATCCCAACAGAAAGCCTCTGGGGCAAATAATTGCGAGGATTGTGGAAACGCCATTGAATATCGATTTTTAAGTTCTTCATCATCCCAGTAACTTGAAAAGTTGTTTATATTATCCCCGCGCCAATGAAGGGAATAAATTAAAGGATGAACTGAGCTATTTTTTGATGGCCAAACTATCGTTTCAGTTTTGGTTTGTGACTGCACTTCTTTCAGTCTTGTTTCACAGCTTGTTAAAATTTCCTTGAACTCTGTCTCATTTTGCAAAGGTTTTAATTCAGGTATTGATAAGAAGAGTTCCGGACTCCACCATACACCTTGTGCCATAGCTGTTTTTAATTCAAAAAGGGCTTTTTCATTACTACCTAAGCAACAATATAAAACTGATTTCCAAAAGGAATTTTCCGCTATTTTCCCAGGGTGATTTTGTTCAGCTAATTCAACTAAATGCATTGCTTCTTTAAAGTTTTTCTTTTTATACTGCTCAATGTATTGTCGTTGTATCTGTGAAAACTCTGTCATCTAAACCCTCCACATCAGAATCTGATTGTATTCGAAACATAAATACTTATTCCTGATTAGCGCCCGTTTGCAGAACTATGATTATTCCATTACGAAATATTTTTCTGTTCCGATTTTTGATCTATAACGAGGAGCTTAAAAGTGGCAAAAGACAATAAAACTAAGCCGATTCCCATTGTTAGATATTGAAAAAAACCGTTAAGAAGCAGTAAAGAGATAGTCGTTAAAATAAGACCTATTGACGATAAGATAAGATACTCATTTTGCATATAAATTCCTCCTTCATTGATGTTTTACCTGAATTTTAACATACACTATTCCATTAAGTGGCACAATTCCAAAGGGCGCCTTGTTCGACAAGCGCGCCCGATTGTGGTACATTTCCAATTAACCCTTTTTAAAAGCCCGCTGACTTAACCTTTGTTTCCGACGATCAACGGTTTCATAATACTTAACCTTTTTTTGTAGGACTTTAAGACTTTCCAGCTTTTGTTCAACCTCTTTTTGTACTTTCTCTGTATGAGATTCAATTAACTCTTTTCTGGTAGCAATTGTCTTAGACCCTTCCTGAAATAATGATACATAGTTCTTAATAAGATGAATGGGCATGTCCGTATCACGTAACGTTTTAATAAAAGAAATCCACTCAATATCTGTGTCAGTATAACTTCTGTTCCCAGATGAATCACGGTTAATTTCTGGAATTAAATGCTCTTTTTCATAATAGCGCAGCGTAGAAGCAGATAATCCAATCTTCTGTTTCACTTCATTCATTGTATATCTGGTCAATATAAACGTTCCTTTCTGTTGACTTAAAGTGCACTTTAAGTGGTAAGATACAAATATATTAATAAAGGAGTGAGCGTATGTCCAATAAAATACTTGTTGTTGTTAGTAGCTTTCCAAAATATCCAAATTTAAATAGAGCTACAGGTTTATGGCTGGGAGAAGCTGTACATTTTGTGAAAAAGGTAGAAGAAGCTGGTTATGAAGTTGACTATGTCAGTCCTAAAGGTGGTTACACACCAATTGACCCTCATAGTCTCGCTCAAGCCGAAGAAATTGACTGGGAATTTTATCAAGACCCAGAGTTCATGGGCAAATTAGGGAAAACCTTAAAACCAAGTGAAGTAAACCCAAATAACTACAGTGCTATTTATTATGCTGGGGGTCATGGAACACTTTGGGATTTCCCTGAAAATGAAGACCTTCAACAGATTAGTCAAACCATCTATAAAAATGGTGGGATTGTTTCATCTGTTTGCCATGGTGCAGTAGGTTTGTTGAATATAAAAACTCAAGATGGAGAATATCTCATAGACGGTAAAGTTGTGACAGGATTTTCTAATGAGGAAGAAAGGCTTGCTGAATTAGATCAGTATGTTCCTTATCTTACAGAGACAGAATTGATCAACCGAGGAGCTAAATATCAATCAGAAAAAGCTTTTGCTCCTTACGCAGTTGAAGATGGACGTCTTGTTACAGGTCAGAACCCAGCTTCTGGTGGTCCAGTAGCCGAGCTTGTTTTAAAACAACTAAATGCATAAAAAAGGGGCTGGTTTCAGCCTCCTTTTTATGCATTTTAAAGGTTCAATACCGACCCTTGTTAAACTAACCTGCATCGTTTAGCTTAATAAACTCTTATTTAATTAAATGGCCCTTTTCACAAGAAATGACGCAAATCCTTATTCAGGAAATGCGTTCGTTTGAGTAGGACTGAAAATGGATGGTTTCAGGAAACCTGGTTCCGTCATTCCCATCCTCCGTTGTAAAGTTGAAACTATTTTATATTAATTTCCTGTTTTTCACGCTTTACAGCGTTTATAACAGAACTTGTCGCGCGCGCCCGATTCTGGAAGACCACAAAAGTAGAAAATATATGTATAAATGACTCATAAGTTACTTAATGAAGACCATCCGATAGTTAAGTTACAATTTCGTTTATTTCATAAGGTAAATCAAAGCTTCCGTCACTGTTCGTTTCAAATTCTACCACTTTGAACACAGCATCTACATTTAAAGAACCGTAGATATGCGGATATAATTTTCCTGTTTCATATAAATCCTCATAAACAATCTTGGAATTTACCTTATTAGAAGCTATGCACAACAGTACTAGTCCAAAGTATCCTTTATACAAAAAATTGGCTATTTCAATAACTTGTTCAGTTGTCGAACAATGTATAAACCCATCAGTCACAATACTAGCAGGTGTATAAATCCCCTGTTCTTTTGCCTTTATCCATTCTTCGCCTTCAATAATATGTAGTATCATTTCGGTTCTCCTTTTTTAAGAATACATTATCAATTTTATATGCTATGCCATTGGCTGCACATTTCTCCCTTCAAGTTGAGCATCAAGCAAGCTTTTCACCTATTGATCTTCCCTCCTCAAGAATATGGCCCTTTAAGCAAAAGAAGGCGCAAGACTTATTATACAGATAGGTAAGGGGGTGAAGTTATCGCTCCCTTTTGTCGGGTAGGTCAGGGATATTACTATCCACCCTAAGAACCGCACGTGTGCCTTTCAGCACATACGGTTCAAGCATACATTTATCCATGTGTACGGCATGGTGTATTTGTTGTTGTAATCTCTCTACATACCGATTAATGTTTGCCAGTTCATACTGTTCCAGTCAGTAAGGGATGGTAATGCGGACTTCTTTATTGAAGTGTTCATCGACTGTTACCATCCTTTTGAATGATTCACCAACGCCTTATCCCATGTTGCACACCAGTTGAAAGTCAGCTATCTTTCGAGTTATGTTATCAAACACTATCCACCCAGTTATTTTTCGGTTCCTGTCGCCTTTCGGCTTCATAACCCAAAGCCTGTCAGCCTTAACGCATGCAGGATTTATTAACGAGATGGTTTCAAAAAACATGGTTCCGTCATTCCCATTCTCCGTTGCAAAGTTGAAATTGTTTTAATTTCCTGCTATAAACACTATGCAGCGTTTATAACAGAACTTGTCGAGCGGCACCCTATTGTTAAGTTTTATTAAAAAATGGAATCTTAATAGTTACAATTTAACTTGTCAAATGGAGCATTGTTTGGCACTTATATATGGTTTTTCAGCTGGGGTACGGGACTATATTGTGCAAACAGTCGGAATGATGGTCTTTTGGTATATAGGTAGCGCTCACTATACATTTAATCGCGAAACTTGATTATTATTTCGAATTTTCTTGCTGTATTTGTTTTAACAATGTAGTGAAATCCGAAAGAGTTTTAGTGAACTCCTCTTGTGTGAGGCCACTTTTATTAATAAGCTCTGAAGGGATTTCTTTTGCATGATTCCTCAATTCCCATCCTTCCTCTGTTAAAGAGATTAAGACTTTACGCTCATCCTTAGAATCACGCTTTCGATTGACTAGGTTTCTCTCAGCCATACGTTTGAGTACTGGGGTTAAGGTTCCAGAATCAAGATAAAGTACTTCTCCAATCTCTTTTACCGTACATGTTTCTTTTTCCCATAAAACAAGTAAAGCGAGATATTGAGTATAGGTTAAATTTAACTCTCCAAGTAATGGACGGTACATTTTATTTATTTCTCGCGAAAGCGAATATATTGAAAAACAAAGTTGATTGCTAAGTTTCATTGCCTCATTTTTATTCATCAGTAAAAACTCATCCTTTCATTCTTCTCTTTTAAATTAAATGGAACTCTACTTATTGTCAATCTTATCATGTTGACCGAAAATTTATTTTGTGTATAATATTAATTGTGCACAATTTAATTGCATAAAATTTAATTTGAGGTGATAATCATGAAAGCTTTGTATACAACTACATCTTCAGTAAAAGGCGGACGTAATGGTCGCGTCGTTTCAGATGATAACAATATTAATATGCCATTAACCATGCCGAAAACTCTAGGTGGTTCTGGAGGAGAAGGTACGAATCCAGAGCAATTATTCTCAGCGGGTTATGCAGCTTGTTTCGATAGTGCACTGAATATGGCAGCTAGACAAAAACGAATTAAAATAGGTGAAACACAGGTTAAGGCTAGTGTTTCCATTGGTAAAGATACAAATGGTGGATTTGCTCTTGCTGTTCAATTGGATGTTCACGTTCCCGAGGTTGATCAAAATACAGCAGATGAACTTGTAGAATTAGCACACCAGATTTGCCCCTATTCAAAAGCAACACGGGGAAATATTGAGGTCAAATTAAGTGTAAACGAATTGGAGTAGTGATAACATGACACAAAATTTACAAAATCAACAAATCTTATTGTCAAAACGTCCAGAGGGGATGCCGACTGAAGAAAACTTTGAATTTAAGAACACTGCTGTTTTAGCGCCAGAAAATGGACAAGTCCTTGTTCGAACCATATATCTATCAGTTGATCCATATATGAGGGGGAGAATGAGTGATGCAAAATCTTATGCAGAACCATACAAATTAAATGAGATGATATCTGGCGGAATAATTGGGGAAGTCGTTCAATCTAGATCTGATCAACTGAGTGTAGGCGATAAGGTGATTGGCATGCTTGGATGGCAACACTACAATGTTATCGAAGCATCCGGAGTACGTAAAGTCGATGACACAATAGCGCCACTATCTTCTTATTTAAGTGTTCTTGGTATGACTGGATTGACTGCATATTTCGGTTTGCTGGATATCGGAAATCCACAAGAGGGTGAAACAGTTGTTGTTTCTGGAGCGGCTGGAGCTGTTGGAATGATAGTTGGCCAAATTGCAAAGATTAAGGGGGCGCGTGTTGTGGGAATTGCCGGTTCTGATAATAAAACCGCTTTTCTGGAGAAGGAGCTTGGATTTGACAAGGCCGTCAACTACAAAACCGCGGGTAATATCAATGATTCTCTCAAACAGGCATGCCCAAACGGAGTGGATGTTTATTTTGACAATGTAGGTGGAGAGATTTCGGATGCGGTAATGAGTTTGCTGAATGACTTTGCACGCATTCCCTTGTGCGGTGCTATTTCATCCTATAACCGCACAGATGGTGATATCGGTCCAAGGATCCAGCCGAATCTGATCAAGAGCCGGTCCTTAATCAAAGGATTTATTATCGGTGATTATTCTGACCGTTTCGATGAGGGTATTCAAACACTTGCGAAATGGGTATCTGAAGGTAGTTTAAAATACGAGGAAAACATTGTGGAAGGATTTGAAAACGTTCCGCAGGCATTTCTTGGCTTATTCAAAGGTGAAAACCTTGGCAAACAACTTGTTAAAGTCAACGACGAAATAACTAACCAGGAATAGAGAATTTGCATTATGAAGGAGGCGCCAAATTGAAAGCAGTTATTATCGAAAATTACGGCGGCATCGATGAGTTAAAATATATGGAAGTAGACGAACCAAATTTGAAAGACAATGACGTTTTGATCGAGGTTGCAGCAACCTCCGTTAATCCCGTTGATTGGAAATTACGTGAAGGGTATCTAAAAGGGATGCTGCAATATGACTTTCCATTTATTCTCGGTTTGGATGCCGCAGGAACAATAAAAGAAGTAGGAAAGAATGTGACGAAATTTAGGACTGGAGACCAGGTATTTACCAGGCCAGATATAACCCGCAATGGAACCTATGCGGAATATGTTGCTGTTGATGAACAGCTCGTTGCAAAAAAGCCAGAAAACCTTTCATTCGAGGAAGCTGCATCGATTCCACTTGTTGGATTAACATCGTGGCAATGTCTAGTTGACTTTGCTGGCATCAAACAAGGTGACAAAGTGTTAATTCACGCTGGGTCAGGAGGGGTTGGAAGTTTTGCCATTCAACTAGCAAAATCGTTCGGTGCCTGGGTGGCGACGACATGCAGTACGAAAAACGTTGAATTTGTTAAATCATTGGGGGCCGACAGAGTTATCGATTACTGCAACGAAGATTTCACACACGTTCTTGCTGATATGGACATTGTATTTGATACGCTTGGCGGCGACATCCAAAAACAGAGTTTCGATGTTTTGAAAGAAAATGGCTATCTTGTTTCAATTGCCGACCAACCAGATCAAGAACTTGCAAAAGAGAAAAGTGTTAAAGCAGGCTATGTCTTCTTAGACCCAGATGGAGAGCAACTGGAAAAAATAAGAGAACTGATTGAAAAAGGTGAAATCCACCCGAATGTTGGGACCGTCATGAAACTTATAAATATTCAGGAAGCCCATCGGTTAAGTGAGACGCATCATGCGAAAGGAAAAATTGTTCTTAGCGTGAAATAACACGTGAAAAGAGGTGAGCCGTAATGGCGATCCACTATATAAAGGAGAGGGACACCATGGATAGGGACTTCAGTAACTTATATATATCCGGTGAATGGAGAAAAGGTAGAAGCAATCGAACATTAGAAGATATCAACCCATATAACGAAGAGTTGATTTTGGAAATTCAGGCAGGGAACAGTGATGATTTAAATGATGCCTACGAATCTTCTCAAAGTGCACAAAAGGATTGGGCTGCTACGTTACCTCAATTTAAGCAACAAATATTTGAGAAAGCAGCCAATCTGATGACAGAAAATCAGGAAGAAATAATTAGATGGTTAGTAAATGAGTCTGGCAGTACAAGGATAAAAGCAATGGTTGAATTCCAAGCAGCTTACAATGATATAAGAGAAGCATCAACTTTCCCTTTGAGAATGAACGGAGTGATTACACCTTCGAAAACGGAAGGAAAAGAAAATCGGGTATATCGTGAGCCACTTGGTGTAGTAGGTGTCATCAGCCCATGGAATTTTCCGTTGCATCTGACAATGCGGTCAGTCGCCGCAGCACTTGCAACTGGTAATGGCGTTGTTGTTAAGCCGGCGACAGACACCCCTGTTACCGGGGGGCTGTTAATTGCCAGTCTCTTTGAGGAGGCGGGTTTGCCAGGAGGATTGCTGAACGTTGTTGCTGGCCGTGGTTCTGAAATTGGCGATGATATGGTCACACATCCGATTCCTCGTTTCATTTCATTTACCGGTTCAACAGAAGTCGGCAGACATATCGGTGAACTGGCAGGCAAATCATTAAAGAAAACAGCATTGGAACTTGGCGGGAACAATGTTTTCATCATGTTGGAGGACGCAAATATTGAGGATGCAGTGGAATCGGCCGTCTTTGGTAAGTTTCTTCACCAGGGACAGGTTTGTATTGCCGCAAACCGCATCTTGGTTCCGGCGTCAAGGTATAATGAGTTTGTCGAGGCATTCAGAAATAAAGTTGATAAATTGCAAGTAGGAGACCCGGAAGATCCCAAAACAAATGTTGGACCAGTGATTAACGAAGGTCAGTTGAAAGGTATTCTTAAAGATATTAATCTGAGTGTGGAACTTGGTGCGAAAAAAGTTATGGGAGGTACAACTGAAGGCAATATCCTTGAGCCGACGATCCTCACCGAAGTGACAAACGATATGCCGATTGCCAGCAATGAAATTTTCGGCCCAGTCGCCCCTATTATCGCGTTTAAGGATGTAGATGAGGCAATTAAAATTGCTAACGATTCACCCTATGGATTAAGTGGAGCGGTTCATTCTGCCTCTTTAGAAAACGGTGTAAATGTCGCCAGAAGAATTCATACTGGTATGGTTCATGTAAATGACCAATCGATCAATGATGAGGCACACGTGCCGTTTGGCGGTGAAAAGGATTCAGGGATTGGTCGTTTTAACGGAGACTGGGCGCTTGAGGAATTTACGACTACTAGGTGGATTTCTGTTCAACATAAAAAACGTAATTATGGTCCCTTTTTTAGTTAAGTACTGTGATAGACGTTTTACAGACAAGTCCTTTTTATCCAGAGAAATTTAATTAGCGAAGGTGTAATAGGGAGCCCGATTCATTTTGATTGAATTGAGCTCACCTTTCCTTATTCCATTAAATGGCCCGTTAATTGAAGATCAACATCCCGAACAGCAAAGGATTTTTTTGTTCAGCAAACATCTTTTAGCGAAGAAACAATTCGTTTCATAGAACCGTTATCCGTCAAACGAAGTGGTGTGTTTTGTCACAGTTTATAACTGTAACAACTAAATACAATACCTAAATAATTTGGACAGTTGATTAAATTGCATATCAATCATCAGTAATATGATGCTTCACTGCATAGATGGCCAATTGCGTCCTGTCTCGCAATCCCGTCTTCTGTAAAATCTGCGTCAAATAATTTTTTACCGTACCGATGGATAAATAGAGTTCCTCGGCAATTTCCTTGTTAGTCCAGCCTTCTCCAATAAGCTTTGTAATAACGAGTTCCCGTTCTGTAAGGGGGACATCTGCAGTTTGTTCGCTTTTTGAACGCTTGAGAAGACGCGGCATCACTTTAGCAGCGACCTCTTCATGAATGGTCATTCCACCGCTCATACAGCTGTAGACGGCTTCGATTAACTTATCGGATTCCGAGGTTTTCAGCAAAAATCCATTCGCCCCTTCTTTCAAACCCTCAAGTGCATACTCATCATCATTGAATGTCGTTAATATCAAAATCTTTATATCCGGCCATCGCTGTTTTATTTGCCTTGTCGCCTCAATGCCATTCATGACCGGCATTCTCACATCCATCATGATAAAATCGATGAGATGTTTTTCCAGTATTGCTATAGCTTCTTCGCCATTTTCCGCTTCCTGGACCACATTGATGTTTTCATCCTGCTCTAAAATAACTTTAAGACCCTGTCTGACAATTGCTTGATCCTCGACAAGGAGCACACGCCACATAAAGCTCACCTCTTATGACCCTGGTATTGTTCCTTTAACTACAAACTTTTCATCTGTCTGGTACACATCAAGAAATCCGTCTATTTCCTCTACTCGCTTTTCCATATTCGACAGACCGAATCCATATTCAAATGGCTTCACATGCTGGATTGTATTAGCAATTTCAAATGAAACCTCTTCCACCGCCGATTTCCCTAACGTGACATGAACTTCCCTTGACTGGGCATGCCGCATAGCATTAGTCAACGCCTCCTGAATGACGCGGTATAAAATAACACTCTTCTCATTTGATAGCGGAACCGACAAAACACCCTGCCTGATGGTAAACTGAACGAGCAAATGGCTTTCCGCCTCCAATTTGCGTATCAAGTGAATTACTGTTGCAATCCCTTCATTTTCGTCTGTTTTAAGTGCCTTTACTGCCTGTCTTGTTTCCTCCAAGCTTTCACTGGCCATTTGTTTTAATATATTATATTCTGATTGTTTTGTTTCAATGGCAAGCGTTTCCAATTTCATAATCAGTGCGGTCAATTGATGCCCAACAGAATCGTGAAGATCACGGGCAATTTTTGTCCGTTCTTCCAATCTAGCATTCTGCTCTGCAGCCAGATTCATTCGTTTTAGTTTTCTGTATTCTCCCAGAAGCTGGTCATAAATATCCCTTTGCTCACGTCGTTCATCATTCATACGACTTAATTTCAGCACCAAAAATGTAAAAAGCAAGCTGATGGCAATGATTTCAAGCAGCCATCCCTTAGTAAACATACCGAACAAAACTGATAACCCAATATTCATCGTCAAATAATACGGGAATATTTTTTCAGGCAAAGTCATGGCAGCATCAGTTGTGATAAACAATAAAAGAAGCAGCGAAAGC
Organism: Lentibacillus amyloliquefaciens; assembly: GCF_001307805.1. Classification (GTDB taxonomy): domain Bacteria; phylum Bacillota; class Bacilli; order Bacillales; family Amphibacillaceae; genus Lentibacillus; species Lentibacillus amyloliquefaciens. Next base: position 2,685,655 of record NZ_CP013862.1, read on the forward strand.
GAATAATCATCAGTCCACAAATAACCATGCCCGCATATAACGGCAGAAAGCATGATGTAAAGCAGCAAAAGAGCCCTTCTAAGAGAAAGGAAAAAATACATTGCAAGCGATACTGCAAAAAATATAATACTTAACGGTATATTGATACTGTCCAACACGATTATTAATACCCAAAATATAGCAAACACACTAAACCGCAAGCTAAATATTTTCACGCTTTACCTGCTTTCCTATAGCTGAAATTTGAGACATCCAGCACTATACTTGTCAAAATTATAACAAAAAAGCATTCTTTAAGATATTTATTCATAAAAAAGACTGCATCAATCGTCGCTTGCGACCTTGATGCAGTCTTTCTTCATTATGTAAGCCGTGCACCCATTGTTGATCGGACATCCATAAGCGTTACCCAAGTTCATGGCTCAGCTCAGGGTTCCCCGCGGCACACAAGAATAACCACTTACTGCTGCTTCCTTCCGGATCTGACAGAATTCATGGGTTCCTGTTGCGCAGGACCTGGGCGTCAACACCAATCCCTTGAGGCAGGCCTTACAGACATCCAACCTCGAATGGGGATTCAGCCTCGCTATAGCGGATTGCGAGTACAGGGCACCGCTACCTCCCCGCTTAGCACGGCAATAATTATTATACTTACTATGACTGCAAAATGCAATAACAATCATACGAGTGGATACAATTTACAGTGTTTTTTGCCGCATGGCAATGCTGACAAATTCACCAAAACCGCTCAAAAATCTTAGTCGATTAGGATAGACACATTATCGAAGAATTATTTCGTTTGCCGCAGTTTCCGGAAAAAATCCGTCAGCAACGCGCTGCATTCAGCTTGCAAGACGCCGCTTGCAACGTCAGCCTGATGGTTAAAACGGTCATCATTAAGCAAATTCATAAGTGTGCCCGCACAGCCTGCTTTCGGATCTGGGGCACCGAAGACCACCCGTTTGATGCGTGACTGAACAATTGCACCGGCACACATCGGACAGGGTTCAAGCGTGACATACAATGTACAGTCTTCAAGTCGCCAGCTGCCAATTTTTTGGTTCGCTTTTTCAATTGCAATAAGCTCTGCATGTGATAAAGTTGTCTGTGAAGATTCCCGTATATTGCACCCCGTTGCAATGACCTCATCCTGATAAACCACAACGGCCCCAATCGGAACTTCCTTCATCGTTTCAGCTTTTTTCGCTTGTTGAATCGCTTCACGCATGTATTCAGCATCTTTTGCCATTTAAACACCTCTTAACGTTTGAAAGTCTTACAAAAGGAAAAACTGACTAAGAAGAAAGGAGTTACGCAATGGATACTTCTATTGATAACAGTGCTATCCTATTTGTTGATATTATAAACGATTTTGACTTTGACGGCAGTGAAAATCTACTCCAACATACAAATGACATTTTACCCGGTTTAAAAAAGCTTCGTCAATTCGGTAAGGAAAATGATATACCTATCATCTACGTTAATGATCATTACGGTCTTTGGCAAGCGGATTTCCGAAAGATTATTGAACACTGCCAAAACAGCCGAAACAAACATATGATCCAGGCATTAAAACCGGATGATTCCGACTATTTCCTGATTAAACCACAACATTCGGCTTTTTTCCAGACGCCGCTTCACGCATTGTTAAATGATCTCGGCAAAACACATCTGATCATGGCAGGCATCGCTGGTGATATTTGTATTTTGTTTACAGCAAAAGATGCTTATATGTATAAATACTCCATGCACATCCCGGAAAATTGTATGGCTTCCGAGGAAAAGGAAGGAACAGAATATGCTCTCTACCTAATGCGTTCGGTCATGGATGCTATTATTGAGCCAATCTAAGTAATATCCCCTTCTTTAAAATCATATTGTAGAGAAGAAAATGATTTTAAGAGGCTGTTCAAAAAGTCCGGTAACAATGACACATCGTGTTTCTAATTGGCTTGTTTCTCCGCCGCTCATGTATATAAAGGCATACATTCTGCTGCTCGAAACTGCGCCGCCTCGAAATTCTCGGTCCTTGTTATCCTCCTTTTTGAACACGCATTTTAAAGGAGGGGTTTTTTTGCAGATTCATGTGGTAAACCAAGGCGACACACTCTATCAAATTGCTGATACATACGGGACAACACCGACAGCTCTGATCGATGCAAACGAACTGGATGCACCGAATAACCTTGTCGTCGGCCAGACACTTGTCATTCCAATCGTGGGGCAATTTTATTTTGTGCAGCAAGGAGACAGCTTATATTCGATTGGCCAACAGTTTGGCTTGACCGCCGAACAGCTTGCACAAATCAACAATATCCCGGTGGGAGGAATATTATCTGTTGGGACACAACTTTATATACCCGAACAGCCAAAACCGGACATCACCTCAAATGCCTATATCGAACCGACTGGAGGAGAAGTTTCACAGACGTTAATCAATTCTGCAGAAAAAACAACGCCATATCTTACTTATCTTGCACCGTTCAGTTATCAAGTCAGCCGTGACGGGACCCTGACAGCCCCGCTCCTGGATAATTTTGTGCAAATTGCTGAAAACCAGAACACATCACTGATGCTCGTTGTCACCAACCTGGAACAAGGTGAATTCAGCCAGGAACTCGGCCACATTATTTTGACTGTCCAGGCCGTACAAAATACATTACTGGACAATATCATCAATGTGGCAAATGAGGTTGGGTTCACGGATGTTCACTTTGATTTTGAATTTCTGCCGCCGGAAGACCGTGAAGCCTATAATAACTTTTTGCGAAAAGCAAAGCAGCGCTTAACAGATGAAGATTTATTAATGTCTACTGCCCTTGCCCCCAAAACGAGTGCCGAACAAACAGGGGCATGGTACGAGGCACATGATTATGCAGCACACGGCGAGATTGCCGATTTTGTTGTACTGATGACGTACGAATGGGGCTACAGTTACGGACCGCCACTAGCTGTATCACCGATTGATGAAGTACGGGAAGTGGTTAACTTCGCATTGAGTGTCATGCCAGCCAATAAAATCTTGCTCGGACAAAACCTTTACGGCTATGATTGGACACTGCCTTTTGTAGAAGGAGGCGATCCTGCTGAAGCCATCAGCCCCCAGGAAGCTATCACACGCGCACGCAATCAAAATGTGGCTATCGAATTTGACGAGGAAGCACAGGCGCCCTTTTTTACGTATACCGATGCTCAGGGAAACAATCATGAAGTATGGTTTGAGGATGCACGGTCGATTCAGGCAAAATTCGATATGATCAACGAATTGAGTCTCCTGGGAATCAGCTACTGGAAATTAGGTCTTGCTTTCCCGCAAAACTGGCTGCTCCTGCAAGATAACTTTACAATCAGGAAATTGAATTAAAAAAATCCCCCTAACCGCTAACAAGAGCGATCAGGGGGATTGATTTTTTATCAAGCACTTAACACGTTCAATGCCTCTCTATTAAATGCCGGGATGTCATTCGGATCGCGGCTTGTCACCAGCTGATTGCCGCATACGACGACTTCCTGATCCAATACTTCTGCACCTGCATTTTCCATGTCCACACGGATGGATTTGAAACCAGTTGCTCTGCGTCCATCCAATGATCTTGCATTAATCAAGAGTTGTGCACCATGGCAGATGGAGAATACCGGCTTTTTGTCGTCCATAAACTGTTTAGCGAATGTCACGAATCGTTCATCTGCACGGAGCATGTCCGGTGAAAATCCGCCGGGAATGAACAATGCATCGAATTCTTCAGGTTTTACGTCATCGATTCCCGCATCAACGGTAACAGTTGTTTCGTTATTTTTGCCTGTAACTTCATTGCCTTTCTCATCACCGATTGTAATCACTTCATGTCCGGCATCTTTAAATGCTTTAGCCGGTTCTGTATATTCAACATCCTCAAACATATCTGTTATAACGGTTGCTATTTTTTTAGCCATTTGAATTCACTCCTTTAAAAATGCTCCATATAAATTGTACCCGACACATATTGAACTGAAACATACCGGTCATATTTTAAAACATAATTGACCATCAATTTAACAAACAAATTGATGGTCAATTTACTTAATATGCGGCAAGTAACGGGACTTATCCCCGTTGAAAGCCTTTTTGACGATTGAATTATTCTTCAAGTGTTGACGTATCACCTGTTGGCAAACCAAGTTCCCAGGATTTCAGAAGACGGCGCATGATTTTTCCACTGCGCGTTTTCGGAATAGCATCCTTGATTTCCAGCTCCCTTGGTGCAGCATGCGCACTCAGGCCTGTTTTGACAAATTGCCGTACCTCTTCAAGCAATTCCTCGGAATCTTCATAGCCATCATTCAGTGTAATAAATGCTTTGACAATTTCACCACGTTCTGGATCCGGTTTACCAATAACGCCCGATTCCGCAACGGCAGGATGCTCAATCAATTTGCTTTCGACTTCAAATGGTCCGACACGTTCACCGGATGTATTGATGACATCATCCAGCCGACCCTGGAACCAGAAGTAGCCGTCTTCGTCCATATAAGCACTGTCACCGGATACATACCACCCATTGATAAAATAGCTTTCGTATTTTTCCGGACGCTTCCAAATTTTCCGCATCATGGCGGGCCATGGTGCTTTAATTGCCAGATTGCCCATTTGATTTGGCGGCACTTCATTTCCTTCATTATCAACAACCGAAGCTTCAACCCCTGGAATCGGCTTACCCATTGACCCCGGGCGAATTTCCTGTGATGGCAGATTAACAATGAGCTGTGCACCTGTTTCAGTCATCCACCACGTATCATGAATTCTAAGGTCAAACGCCTGCAAGCCCCACGTGATAACTTCCGGATTCAACGGCTCACCGACACTCATGACGTGACGCAATGAAGAAAGTTCATGTTTTTTCACGGCATCTTCGCCGGCACTGACAAGTTTACGAAGTGCGGTAGGTGCTGTATACCAGACCGAAACATTATATTTGTCAATCGTGCCATACCAGTTATCCGGGCTGAAGCGGCCGCCGCGCACCACATTTGTCACACCATAGAGCCACGGGGCAAAAATACCATAACTTGTACCGGTTACCCAGCCCGGGTCTGCTGTGCACCAATATACATCGTCTTCCTGAAGATCCAGTACCCACTCAGCAGTGGCATAATGCTGGATCATTGCGTTATGCACATGATAAACGCCTTTTGGCTTACCTGTGGATCCGGATGTATAGTGAATGAGCATGCCATCTTCAAGGTCAACCCACTCAATATTAAAATCCGTTGATGCTTCTTTCATTTCCTGCTGATAATCAATGTATTTGTCGGACGTTTCATTGTTCTCACCAACAAGAACGATTTTTTTCAGATCAGGCAAATCATCCTGCGGTACCCGTTCAAGCAGATCAGGTGTGGTAACCAGCATGCTTGCTTCACTATCTTCCAGCCGATCACGGACTGCCTGCTCCATAAACGCCTCAAACAGCGGTCCGGCAATCGCTCCTGTTTTTAAAATACCGAAGAATGCCGCATAGAATTCCGGACTTCTCGGCATAAACATGAATATACGATCGCCTTTTTCAACGTCATATTTTTTCAATACATTAGCAAACTGGTTGCTCTGTTTGCTTAATTCATTAAACGTTACTTTTTCCTCACGGTCTGGTGATGAATACAATAACGCAGCTTTGTCTTTTTTATCCGGGTTTTCTGCATGGCGGTCAACAGCTTCATACGCCATGTTGACTTTACCCGTATCGTTCCAGCTGAAATGCTTTTTCATATCCTCCCATGAAAACGTCTTACGCATGTTTTCATAGTTTTGCAGATTGTACGTGCCGTCTTGTGCAGGTATACGCTGCATATCCATTCCTATCACCTCATCAAGAAATATTTGTAATCGGTTGCAAAACCGCTTACTTCACAATACGCTATAATTGCATTAATTATACAATTATATAAAGTTTTATAAACATTTCGGTAACTATCCTTTATTTTAGAACATTTTATGACAATTTTAAAGTATTTTAATTCAAATCCTTAAAAACCCCCTTTCCGCATACATAAAAGAAACGGAAAGAGGGCTTAAAGTTAGGCTTCCTTTGTTACTATTCGGCTTGCGACTGTATCAACGCCCACAACCTGCGCCATGTAAGACTTAAAGCGCCCCCGGCAGGAATCGAACCTGCGACACACAGCTTAGGAGGCTGTTGCTCTATCCCCTGAGCTACGGGGGCATGATATTATAACTGTCACTCAATACAGGAGTCCTGAAAGAGGAAAAAAGGCACAATAAACATTATACAAAATTTTGTACTGAATGAAAAGGCAGATTTTGATTTTGCGTGGAAGTGGCCTTTTTTCTGTGCTACAATATCAAAAGTGACTTAAAGTGCGTGTTCAAAAAGGAGGGTAAACTGGACTTTTTGAACAACCTTTTAGACTGATTGGAGGGAAAGTTATGCCACAGGTCCCATTCATTGCAATTGAAGGGCCAATTGGAATCGGAAAAACATCACTTGCAAAAAAACTTTCTGTCCATTTTGATTTCCACCTGTTAAAAGAAATCGTTGAAGAAAATCCGTTTCTCGGAAAATTTTATGATGATATTGAGGAATGGAGCTTTCAAACGGAAATGTTTTTTCTTTGCAATCGTTTCAAGCAATTGGAAGATATTGAGCAGAAATACCTGAACCAAAACAAAGCGGTTATAGCCGATTACCATATATCCAAAAACATGATTTTTGCCAAGCGCACACTACAACCGGACAAATTTGATAAATATGAACAGATTTACCATATATTAACAAAAGATATGCCGGTACCAAATATCATGATTTACTTACACGCCAGTCTTGACACGGTTTTAAAACGAATTCGGCTTCGCGGCAGGGATATCGAACAAAACATCAAAGCATCTTACTTATCACAGCTCGCCCAGGATTATGAAACTTACATGAATGAATTCGAGGTGCTCCATCCTGATATTCCGGTTATCCGGATCAACGGGGATGAAATGGATTTTGTTAATCACCAGGAAGATCTCGAAAATATTATTAATCTCGTGAAACAGCAAATGTGTAACCACAAAGCAATATCCAAACAATAAAGGGGAACAAACATGAATTTACGTGATAAATACCAGATTCCGCATGACAGCATCATTACTGTTGCCGGTACTGTCGGGGTCGGCAAATCAACGATGACAACAGCTCTAGCCAATGCCCTGAACTTTAAAACATCCTTTGAAAAGGTTGACACAAATCCTTATCTGGGAAAATTCTATGATGATTTTGAACGTTGGAGTTTTCATCTGCAAATCTATTTTCTGGCTGAACGCTTCAAGGAACAAAAAAAGATTTTCGAATATGGCGGCGGCTTTATTCAGGATCGTTCGATTTATGAGGACACAGGGATTTTTGCCAAGATGCATTACGAAAATGGAACGATGTCCAAAACAGACTATGAAACCTATACAAACCTTTTTGAGGCAATGGTGATGACACCATATTTTCCACATCCCGATTTACTGATTTATTTAGAGGGTTCTTTTGATCACATAGTGGAGCGGATACATAACCGCGGCCGTGAAATGGAAAAAAACACACCAATTGCTTACTGGGAAGAATTGCACAACCGTTACGAAGAGTGGATCAACAACTTTAATGCTTGTCCGATATTGCGAATCGACATTTCTGATTATGATTTGCTGAAACAGGATGATTCCATTGAACCGGTCCTGGAGAAGATCAGCCACTTCATTCAGCAGTCACGGAAATGGAAAACGCGGGAAATAATAAGATGAAATGACAAGTGCTCCTTAAAATGGAGCACTTTTTTAACATTCAATTTAAGCTTTAGAAAACGTGGACAGGCTAAGGAGTCTCACTTTTTCTTCCCTAATTCAATTGAACGCTCCCGTGCACTTTCCACACATCGCGCAATTGCTTCCTGAAAGTTGTGTTTGCCCAGCGCTTCGACTCCTGCCTGTGTTGTACCGCCGGGACTCGTTATATTTTCACGAAGCTCAGCTGGATCAAGTCCGGATGTTTTCAGCATCTCACCGGCACCGACAATCGTTTGTGTAATCAAGTCTTGTGCCGTCTCCTGACCCAATCCGGCGTCCACTGCTGCTTTTTCCATGGCCTCGACTAAGTAATAAACATAAGCCGGTCCGCTGCCGGAAATGGCGGTCACGGTATGCATATCCTCCTCTCTCACTTCAATCGCTGTCCCAATCGTATTAAATAATGCCAGAGCGGTCTCCAAATGTTGATCTTTGGCAAATGGCCCGCGAGCAACAGCTGTAGCAGATTGGCCGGCAGCTGACGATGTGTTCGGCATCGCACGGACAACTGGTATGTCATTGCCCAGTGTTTTGGATATTGTATCGGTAGAAACACCCGCGACAACTGAAATCACCAACTGGTCCGGCGTGAGACAGTCACTGATCGAAGACACGGCAGCTTCCACATCATGAGGTTTGACTGCGATTACAACGATATCAGCACCATCCACCGTTTCGTTTTTATCTTCATTATTTTGAACGGCATATGTATTTTCCAGAAATGCCAGCCTTTCTTTATCAGACTTATTCGTTATATAAATACGCTCTTTCGGCAGAATGTCACTATTTAAAATTCCGGTCAGAATTGATTCGGCCATTGATCCGGCACCGATAAACGCCATTTTTTCAATCATCATCATCTCTCCTTTAAATTGTAAGGTTAAAAAACGAAACCTTGGTTGCTTGCAACAAATAAAAACACCCCAAAATCCATCCTGTTAAAGGACGGACTTCAGGGTGTTTCCGTGGTACCACCTTTGTTGACATGCCAAGCATGCCCGCTTATTTGTGATAACGCAGAGACTGCGGCCAGGTTTAGTCTGACAACTCCAAGGCAGGTTTCACAAAGCCGGGGCCCTGTGGAATCTTTCAGCCGGTGAATTCCACTCTCTTATCGGGAAGCGTATTGCTACTGACCTCTTCTTCGTTTCATTTATATTCAATATGGCTCATTAATTAACGATAACCTTTTCTGTATTTTTATGTAATATACCTGCTAATGGGTCAATTGTCAAGCTTGAAACGAGGCTTTTACCTGATTTTTGGCAAAAGCCTCGTCTGTTAGAATAACACAAGCTGACTTTTATTGTGTAATCGAGTCCCGCAAAACTTGAAGTCCTGGTCCCATTCCGTCACCAACTTCAATCACATATTCATATTGAATGACGAGTACATTTTCCTCAATTTGATAGGCATAGTACCCTTGCGGCGGGTCGGAAAAATGCTGCCGAATCCCTTCATAAGGATTCTCATCCTGTGATGTGTCAGCCGGTTCTTCCGTATAGTTGAAGTCACCGCCATATTCGGTTTGTACGTTGGAAACAACATCATCCAAGCTGGCATCATCCACAACTTCCAGCGTTACCCAGGCGTTATCAGTATCGCTATAGTGTCTGACGGTCTGATCATCTATCGTATAATTACCCAGAAATTCTACAATTTGGTACTGAATCCCATATGGTTCAAGTGTGTAGTTTGTAATTGTCGTCTCATTTTCCATTCCTTCAATCATAACGGTTTGTGTTTCGGTTCCCTGTTCGCTTACCGAAAATGGTGGTGGATCTGTATTTTCTGCAGCAGATTCGGTTGTTTCTTCATTTTCTTCGCCTTCTGCAGGCATTTCCTTTCCTTCTTCAGCTGTATCATTGTATTCTGTCTGATTATGCTCCTCAAATGGCATAACAGACTGATTACTGTTAATTGTACTAAACAGAAGCCCGGCACCTATCAGTAAAGCAGCCGCTGTTGAAAACCATATAGCGGATCGTTTTAATTTTGCGCGTTTCCGTTTTCTTTTTGCATGTTTTTGTATCGTCATTTTCATCGATTTTTTCGTTTGAGGGTCTAATGAATGGGATGTTTTCATTTTGCTTAACTCCTTTTGCAATTCGTCTTCATTATGATTCATAATCGCCCTCCTTCACTTTCGTTTTTAATGATTTTAACGCCCGATGAAATGTTACGCGCACCTTGGTATCAGGCCATTTTAAAATAGTGGCCGTTTCAGCGACTGTCATTTCTTCAATCCCCCGCAGAATAACGACATCCTGATAATCCTGCTTCAATTTCGAAATAGCCTGATGCAATTGCTGTCTTGTTTCATTGGCTAATTGGTTTTCCTCAGGGGATGCTTCTGTTTTATAATCATACGATTTAATCAATTTACGCCAATCCTGCCGTTTGCTTTTCCGTGCTTCATCAATAGCAAGATTGCGTGCAATGGATATGAGCCATGTTTTTGGACTTGAATCACCTTTGAAGGAATCATAGCGATCTATTGCTTTTATAAAAACATCCTGAACGATATCTTCCACATCTGGTGTTGACATGTAGTAGACAAGAAATCTGTAGATATCATCAGCATAGGCTTCAAACCAATCTGTTATTAATTCCTCATCCATCCCGCAGCCTCCTCTTGTTAGGCATTTCTTACTCATTAGACGAATCTTTATACCAAATATTACAGTTTAACCCGAAACGTTAGCTATTAAAAAAACACCCCGCAATTATGCGAAGGCGCTTCATTGTAATTTTCAAGAATAAAAAAACCGCTACAAATGTAACGGTTGGGCGGTTTCGTAATATCTCCAATTTATGCGATTAAAATTAAATGGAGGAGGTAGAGGGATTCGAACCCCCGCGCGGTTTGACCCGCCTGTCGGTTTTCAAGACCGATCCCTTCAGCCGAACTTGGGTATACCTCCGTAATGACGACAAGAATAAATTTAACATGTCGGATTATAGATGTCAATAACTTTTTATTTGATTGGTGTCAACTTTTCACGAAAAAAGACTAAAGCTCATGTCGAATCAAGCAATAAAAATGCTCAAGAGGCTCAAGGTCATTTACTGGGAATCAAGCAGCAAAAAGGCCTCGATAAGCAGTCTCAAAACCATTTCACAGTGATGCAAGCAGCAAAAGGGAATCGAAATCTGCTCCCGGGACTGCAAGGAGAAAATTTATAAATAAAAAAGACAGGGTAGGGGACGTCCGACGCTATCCTGTCTTTTTCATTTGCGTTATGCCTTTAAAATATCCTTTCCACCCATATATGGGCGCAACACTTCCGGGATTACGACTAAGCCATCTTCTCGCTGATAATTCTCCAAAATAGCGGCTACAGTACGTCCGACGGCGAGACCGGATCCATTCAACGTATGAACAAATTCCGGCTTTTCATTTGAATCCCTGCGGAAACGAATACCGGCACGTCTTGCTTGAAAATCCTCGAAATTTGAGCAGGAAGAAATTTCACGGTACGTTTCCTGGCTCGGAATCCACACTTCAATGTCATATTTTTTAGCAGCCGTAAAGCCAAGATCTCCTGTACACATACTCATCACACGGTAAGGCAGATTTAAGCGCTGCAGAACTGTTTCAGCATCATTTGTCAGTGTTTCCAGTGTATCGTAGGAATCTTCAGGTTTCGTAAAGTGAACCAGTTCGACTTTATTGAATTGGTGCTGGCGTATCAATCCGCGTGTATCACGTCCGGCAGAACCTGCTTCCGATCGGAAATTTGCACTGTAAGCCGCATACTTCTTCGGCAGCTCATCAACATTTAGTATTTCATCACGGTGAAAGTTCGTAACCGGCACTTCAGCCGTAGGGATAAGAAAATAGTCCCATTCTTCCAGTTTAAACACATCTTCTTCAAATTTAGGAAGCTGTCCGGTCCCGGTCAGACTTGTACGATTAACGATTTGCGGGGGCATCATTTCAGTATAGCCATGTTCATCCGCATGCAGATCCATCATAAAGCTGATTAATGCCCGTTCCAGCCGTGTCCCAAGTCCTTTGTAAAACACGAAGCGGCTTCCGGTTACTTTGGCAGCCCGTTCAAAGTCAATAATATCCAAATCGGCTGCAATGTCCCAGTGCGGTTTTTCCTCGAAATCAAATGTTGGCAAATCGCCCCATTTGCGTGCTACGACATTATCTTCTTCATCTTCACCAATCGGGACGCTTTCATGCGGGATATTCGGAATCGAAAGCATAATGGTTTCCAGTGTTTCTTCAATTTCCTTCAGTTCTGAATCAAATGCTTTAATTTGTGCCCCGACTTCACGCATTTCTTTGATTGCCGGTTCTGCATCCTTTTTTTCCTTTTTCAATGAGGAAATTTGTTTCGATGCCTCATTGCGCTTTGCTTTTAGCGTCTCTGTTTCAGAAATTAACGTTCTGCGCCGTTCATCCAGTTCACCGAATCGTTCCAGTTCTGACAAGTCCTCACCGCGGTGAGCCAGCTTTTCCTTTACTTCAGCAAAATTATTCCGTAAATGTTTCATGTCCAGCATGTTAAAATCCTCCTTTTTAATTCAATTTTGTCCAGTTCCAGAGCTTGCCCTCTCAAAGTTTTAAACTTCTTGCAGACACTTTTCCATTAAAAAACTCCCGCCCCTGATAAAATATCAGGGACGGGAGTATTGTTCCCGCGTTGCCACCCTTATTGAAGCAAGTAACGCTTCCGGCTCAAATACGATAACGGCGTTTAGCCGGGACTGCCTACTGACACTTTTCAGCAAACCAGTTCAAGGATGGATTCACAAGCAGCGTAATATCGGTTCCCAGCTGTCACCGACTCTCTGAAAAAAAGCATGCAAGCTACTAATTCCTTTCACGACTGTTACATTTATTATTGTTTATCCCGCATGTAACTGGCAGTAAGACCCCCATCTCAAATGTTCGCGTATACGATGAAGATTAGGGGGCAACTGCCAGTAAATGTCCGATTCGTTCATCTAACAATCAGTGGGAGAGAAAGAGACCCCCCACTGATTGAAGATTCACTTTATCATATCGGATTTTTTACTATGATGCAAGTGTCTGTTTCGATTGTTCCACCATTTGTGCAAAATATTCAATAAAACGGTTATCATCTGTCAGCTCAGGGTGGAAAGCCGTCGCCAGGTAATGCCCTTGTTTAGCTGCGACTGCCCTGTCTTTGTAAGTTGCCAGCACTTCCACATCAGATCCTGACTCAAGTATATACGGGGCACGTATAAACACAGCATTGAACTGATTCCCGACATATGTCACATCCAAATTCGCTTCAAAACTTGCCACCTGACGGCCAAAGGCATTCCGCGCGACCTTCATGTTCATTAAACCTAAGTGCGCGTGGTCCTGGCCTTCAATTTCATTTGCCATTAAAATCAGGCCTGCACACGTGCCGAAAATAGGCTTTCCTTGCTTTGCAAACGCTTGAATGGCTTTAAAAAAATCGTAGCCATCTATCAATCGACGCATTGTTGTGCTTTCACCGCCGGGCAAAATTAGGCCATCAATTTCTGCCAGCTGCTCTTTTCGCTTGATTTCGAGGGTTTGTGCGCCTGTTTCCTTAACAGAGCGTATATGCTCACGTACAGCTCCCTGCAATGCCAGTACACCAATTGTACTCATATCGGGTCACCCTTCTTTCTATTCGCTGCGATCTTGCATGCGGTCTTGACCTTCCAAGGTACCAATCTCAATTCCTTTCATGGCCGTGCCAAGGTCTTTGGAAAGTTCACCAATCAGCTTATAATCCGTATAATGTGTTGTCGCTTCAACAATTGCTCTCGCATATTTTGCAGGATTGGTTGATTTGAAAATACCGGATCCGACAAACACGCCATCTGCTCCCAGCTGCATCATTAATGCCGCATCAGCCGGACTTGCAACACCGCCGGCAGCAAAGTTGACGACAGGCAGGCGACCTTCCTCTTTGACTTCCATCAGCAATTCATATGGCGCACCGATCTCTTTTGCAAACGTCATCACTTCATCATCCGACATTGAACTCAGCTTTCTGATTTCAGACTGTACCTGACGCATATGCCGGACAGCTTCAACGATATTGCCTGTACCCGGTTCACCTTTTGTACGAAGCATGGACGCCCCTTCACCAATACGGCGTGCTGCTTCACCAAGGTTACGGCAGCCGCACACAAACGGTACAGTGTAATCCGATTTTTTCAAATGAAATTCTTCGTCTGCAGGTGTTAATACTTCACTTTCATCAATATAATCAACACCCATCGCTTCAAGTACACGGGCTTCCACAATATGGCCAATGCGTGCTTTAGCCATGACCGGAATCGAGACGGCATTCATGACTTCTTCGGTAATTTCAGGGGTGGCCATTCGGGCTACTCCGCCAGCAGCACGTATATCAGACGGCACCCGTTCCAGTGCCATGACCGCCACCGCTCCTGCTTCTTCAGCGATTTTCGCCTGTTCGGCATTTACAACGTCCATAATGACGCCGCCTTTTTGCATTTCTGCCATACCACGTTTCACACGTTCTGTTCCTGTATTTCCCATATATACGCCTCCTGTATAATTGACCATTGGATTTTTAGCCTTGCATCTTGTCAGGTCTTATTTAAAACCAGCCTTTAACTGTATCAACGACCGTGCTGAATATGTCTGTAAAGAAGCTGCCAATAGCTCCAAGAGTCAGCATAAACCAGTTATTCTTTTCAACGGCATCCTGTGCAACCAGATTAATTGATCCAGGACTCTCGTCAGGCAAAATAGAGCCATAATTTTCATCATCACCATTATAGGTCACTTTAGCAGTACCGACTTTTTCACCTTTTTCAATCGGTGCTGTTAATTCACCACTTTCATTCATTAAATCTTCATTGAAATGATATTCGATGGTATAATTCTCTGCCTGTTCACCTTTAACAGAGGCATTGAAAGCTTGATCTGTCGCAACCTGTACAGTATCTTCTTTACCTTTTAATACAGGAATAGATGATTCACCTTCCAGCTGATAGCCTGCCGGGAAGATTTCCTGATTTTCAAATTGCTCAAAACCATAATCCAAAAGCTTAGCGGTTTCCTGGAAACGTGCTTCCATACTCTCTGTTTTCATAACAACGGATATCAGACGATTGCCATCTTGTTCAGCTGTACCGGTGAAGGCATATTTAGCGAGATCTGTATGACCGGTTTTCAATCCGTCCATACCTTCATAATAAAATTGCTGGAGCGAACTGGATTCCTCACCATGTTTCAACATCCAGTTCCAGTTCGTAATCGTTTCACCTTCAAATTCAGTTGACGGAATTTTCGTGACATCAAGTGCTTCAGGATAATCATTAATTAAACGGTATGCCAAAAGAGCTGATGAACGGGCTGATAATAAATTATTGGCATTCGGATCAGTACCCTCCGGCACGTTTTCACCAAGTGATGAATTCGCAAGGCCGGTAGAATTGACAAATTCTGTATCTGTCAAGCCCATTTCTTCTGCTTTGGCATTCATCATCTTGACGAATTCACCTTCAGATCCGGCAATCAGCTCAGCCAGTGCAATACTCGTCGCATTATCCGAGTTGATTGCCATGGCATCATATAATTGTTTAACGGTATAGTCTTTATTTTGTTGTAAACCTACCCCCGAGGATGATGTATCCGCAGAGATGCTGTAGGCATAGTCACTGATCTGTGTTGTCGTATCCCAGCTGATTTGACCTTCCTCAATAGCCTCATGTACAAGATATTCAGTCATTATTTTGGTCATACTAGCTGGAGGTAGTGCCATATCAGGGTTTTTTGCATAAATAATATTCCCTGTCTCATAGTCAACCAGGATTGCTGATTCAGCCTCAATGTCTACCGGTTCTGCAGCTTTTACAGAATGAGGCTGAATGGCAATGGTTAAAAGCATTACCATTGTAACAAGTAATAGCGGCACGAATTTCCTTAAGTTGTATCTCACTTTCTCTACCTCCACCTTATTGATGAAAAACATCTGTTGATTTATATCAGGCTGTTAAATAAAGCCTTCTATTAATTTTTTATACCTCTGATATTTTACCATAAAAAATTGAAAAAAAATAGACAGGGAAAAGCCCTATCTAATAAATATTCAGTAGGTACGATTGACTATTTTGAATTACGAATAATTCGGTGCTTCTTTTGTAATTTGCACATCATGCGGATGACTTTCTCTTAACCCGGCATTTGAAATTTTGATAAACCGGGCATCATGACGCAGCGCATCAATTGTTTCCGTTCCACAATAACCCATGCCGGCCCTTAAGCCGCCGAGCAATTGGTGAACAGTATCGGCAAGCGGTCCTTTATAGGCAGTCCTTCCTTCAATCCCTTCAGGAACCAATTTTTTGGCATCCTCAGCATCCTGAAAATAACGGTCCTTGGAACCTGCCTTCATAGCGCCAACCGAACCCATTCCGCGGTATACTTTGTATTGTCTGCCCTGGAATATTTCTGTTTCGCCGGGACTTTCCTTTACACCCGCAAACATACTGCCGAGCATTACAGCGTGAGCACCGGCTGCCAGTGCTTTAACAATATCACCGGAATATTTGATGCCGCCATCAGCAATGACAGGAACCCCATATTCGGCTGCAGCTGTAGCACAGTCATAGACAGCTGTAATCTGCGGAACGCCAATACCTGCTACGACTCTGGTTGTACAAATCGATCCAGGGCCGATGCCGACTTTTACCGCTGATGCGCCTGCTTTAATTAACTCTGCAGTCGCTTCACCTGTGGCAACATTCCCGGCGATAATATCAAGATCAGGATATGCTTCTCTTATTGCGCGGATTTTTTCCAGTACACCCGCTGAATGACCGTGGGCAGTGTCGATGACGATCACGTCAACACCTGCTTCAGCAAGGCTGTCAATACGTGCCATCGCATCTCCCGTCACACCAACAGCAGCGCCAGCAAGAAGCCTGCCCTGTGAGTCTTTAGCAGTATTTGGAAATTCAATCGCTTTTTCAATATCTTTTATCGTGATTAAACCTTTCAAGTAGCGATCATTATCGACAAGCGGTAATTTTTCAATCCGGTGTACCTGCAGCAGATGTTCCGCTTCTTCAAGTGTGGTTCCTACAGGGGCTGTCACCAGATTCTCGCTTGTCATCACATCTTTAATTGGTGTGGAATAGTCCTGGATGAAACGCAAATCGCGATTCGTCAAAATACCAACCAATTTTTGCTCATCAATTGTATTAACAATCGGGACGCCGGAAATGCGGAATTTTGCCATTAAATGTTCAGCATCAAAAACCTGATGTTCCGGTGTGAGGAAAAACGGATTTGTGATAACACCGCTTTCTGACCGTTTAACCCGATCAACCTGTTCTGCTTGCTCATCGATTGACATGTTTTTATGAACAATCCCCAAGCCGCCTTGTCTGGCCATAGCGACGGCCATATCCGCTTCAGTAACTGTGTCCATGCCAGCACTCAAAAGCGGTGAATTAAGCCTGATTTTTTCAGTCAATGCTGTACTGACATTGACTTCATTCGGTAATACATCCGACTTATCAGGCATCAATAAAACATCATCAAATGTTAGTCCTTCTTTGGCAAACTTGTCTTCGCGCATGCCTCATCCTCCTATCAGAAATTATTTATAAAGTGAAACTTCATTCAGTAAAGTGTTCTTCTTTACTGAATGTTAGTTGAACAGAATCGGTCATTTAGGATCAGTTGCCGCTATATTCCCGCGGTTTACTGACCATTAAATACGGGAAAAATGATTATTCTTTTTTAAGCTGGTCAAACTATACTTGTCTTACTATTGTTATTTAGAATACGCCAACAAAAAAGCTTTTTCAATACAATAACAAACACATATTAAAAAAAAATCAATTCAGAAAATTTGTATAAATAGTGAGGAGTATTTTATGATCAATCAGTCTGATAGGGACCTATATACTTATCTTCAGTCACAACAGACAGCACAGCGTTATTTAAATGACTGCTATAAACAACTTGATGGTATCGATACGACCGTGAAGAGTTTTGAAAATAGCCAGCCCTTCATCCATTATTTGGATCATGGCGTCCGGTTTTATGAGAATGGCAAAAGTATGGAAACCTTGCTCCAGCCGATGCTGTTTTTTTACGGCATGGTCCATATACTGAAAGCAGTGTTATTAACTGTCAGACCAAATTATCCGGAAACAACGGCAGTATTAGCACATGGTGTCTCAAGCAGAAAGCGCAAAAAGAAAGATTATACGTTTTTGAAAGATGAAGTGAAAATTCAGCACAATGGACTCTATCCTTATTTCACACATTATTTACTGGGCATTAAAGAATCACCATTTGAAAAAATTACTATGGAGCGGCTTCTGGCCTTAATACCGGAGATGACCTCCATGTTCACTTTTCATCAGCAGGACAAAATGACTGCTGTCGGCCGTTTTGATACCTCACATTTAAAATTTCCCGTCTCATTGCTCGACAGCTACCACTTAACAGCCAATGCTTTTATTAAGCGTATCAAACGCTATTTGCCGGCTATTCAGCATACAGAAACACATGGGCAGTAATTGATATTTATTTGGATGCGCCGTTCAAACCTGCCCATAACAGTCCGTTTTTCACTGAAACAAACGGCAGTGCTATTTATTTTCCCATCCACCGCGAAAATTTTCTCCCGATTTCTGAAATTATGATACATTATTTGCTTTTGTACAATTTAAGCATGCTGTGCCGCTATGAATCCCAATGGTGGGGGAACTGCTGACAGCCAAGCCGGACGCAGATTATCCGTTTATTAAAGCCTTTTTGAAAATTACTTCCGAGAAAATCCCGAACCTTCTCGAAGAACTCCTTTTGCAAAAATACTAGGATAAACAGCCGGACTTCCTCAAGTTATCCAAGAACACGTTTACAACAGAATTATCAAATTTCGCAGATTGCGCTCATGCTGCAGTTTTTCAACAATTTTGGAATGTGTCCTCTCATTCTCAGATGTCATCTTTAAGTAAACATCACATAAAAGGCTTTTTATAGTCCTCTACTGTCTTTTTATATTGTTCTCCATATGCCTTTTTGACTAAAATGGTGACCCAAAACGATTACTGTTGGGTCACCATCAAACAAAGCTATTGATTCATTAAGTTTCCTGATCTTCTTCTGAGCTTGTTTCGGAGTCTTCATTTTCATCAGTATTCAACTCATCTAGTTCTTCATCTTTATCTACTTTTGCAACCGTTGCAACTTCCTCATTATCATTCAAACGGATCAGACGGACACCTTGTGCATTTCGTCCGGTCTGTGAGATTCCTTCAACCGGAATTCGAATCAGCACACCGGCGACTGTTATGAGCATGATTTCTTCATCGTCTGTCACAGCTTTAACCGCGACAACTTCATTATCATCGGCGAGTTTACACGTGAAAATTCCCTTACCGCCGCGGTTTGTAATACGGTATTGCTCTTCTGGTGTACGTTTTCCGATACCTTTATTGGTTACATGGAGCACTTCAACGCCTTTATCCAAAATCTCCATGGAAACAACTTCATCATCATCGCGCAGTGATATGCCACGCACACCGGCTGCATTTCTTCCCATTGAACGGACCTGGTCTTCCGGAAAACGGATAAGATAGCCATTTTTCGTGCCCATCATGATATCTTTGGTTGCATCTGTCATCCTGACTGAGATTAATTCATCTTCATCCCTCAGACCGACTGCAATCAGCCCGCCTTTTCGTATATTGGCAAATTGCGATAACTTCGTGCGTTTGGACAAGCCATATCTCGTCGTGAAGAACAAGAAATAATCCTCACTGTATTCAGCGACTGAAATAACAGCGTTGATCCATTCATCTTTCTCCACCTGCAATAAATTAATAATCGGTATGCCTTTGGCAGTACGGCTGAATTCCGGAACTTCATAACCTTTGGCACGATAGACTTTCCCTTTATTTGTAAAGAAGAGAATCGTATCATGGGTTGATGTTGACACCAAATGTTCAACAAAGTCATCCTCATTCGTTTCCATGCCCTGGATGCCGCGTCCGCCGCGTTTTTGTGTCCGATATGTTGATGCAGGCAAACGTTTTACATATCCTTGGTGTGTCAGGGTAATGACCACATTTTCCTCAGGAATCAAATCTTCATCATCAATAAAATCTGCCCCGCCGGAGACGATTTCTGTGCGTCGATCATCATTATATTTCTCTTTAATCTCTGTCAGTTCTTCCCGGATAATTTCCAGAACCTTTTCATCGTCTGCCAAAATGGCTCTCAATTCATCGATTTGCTTGAGCAAGTCATTGTATTCATTGACAATCTTTTCGCGTTCCAATCCCGTCAGACGCTGCAAACGCATATCCAGAATAGCCTGGGCCTGTTTCTCACTCAGATCGTAATTCTCCATCAAGCCGTCACGGGCAACATCGGTTGTTTTCGATTCACGAATCAGCGAAATGACTTCATCAAGATGGTCAAGTGCCACCCGCAAACCTTCCAAAATATGTGCCCGCGCTTCAGCTTTACGCAGTTCAAAAGCAGTTCGGCGCTTAACAATTTCTTTCTGATGATCCAGGTAATGTTCAAGACACTGCTTAATCGTTAATACTTGCGGAGCCCCGTCAACCAAGGCAAGCATATTAACGCCAAATGTTGTCTGCAGAGCCGTATATTTATATAAATTATTTAGTACTATATTTGGATTGGCATCACGCCTGAGTTCGATAACAACACGCAGGCCATTGCGGTCTGATTCGTCACGCAGATCGGTGATTCCGTCAATGCGTTTGTCGCGGACAAGTTCTGCAATTTTCTCAATCAATTTCGCTTTATTAACCTGGTAAGGCAATTCGGTTGCAATGATCGTTGATTTGCCATTTGACTGTTCGTCAATATGGGTTTTTGCACGAATGGTTACTGAGCCTTTTCCAGTTTCGAATGCTTTACGGATGCCGCTTCTGCCTATAATTTCACCAGCTGTTGGAAAGTCAGGACCGTAAATATGATTTTCCATTAGTTCACTAATCGTAATTTCCGGATCTTTAATGACAGCGAGTACCGCATCAATTGTCTCACCAATATTATGAGGCGGAATATTGGTTGCCATCCCGACGGCAATCCCTACGCCGCCATTTATAAGCAGGTTTGGAAAACGGGCAGGAAAGACAACTGGTTCCCGTTCTGCTCCGTCATAATTGTCCGTATAATCAACGGTGTCTTTATTAATATCCCGCAGCAGTTCCATCGAAATCTTGGACATGCGTGCCTCAGTATAACGCATGGCTGCCGCTGAGTCACCATCGACTGAACCAAAATTGCCATGCCCATCCACTAGCATGTAGCGATAACTGAAATCCTGGGCCATGCGCACCATGGCCTCATAAACAGCCGAATCCCCGTGTGGGTGATACTTACCAATAACTTCACCAACAATACGGGCTGATTTTTTATAGGCCTTATCTGAATGCATGCCAAGGTCGTTCATGGCATACAAAATTCTGCGGTGGACAGGTTTCATGCCGTCACGCACATCGGGCAGTGCGCGTGAGACGATGACACTCATAGCATAATCAAGAAAAGACGTGCGCATTTCCTGACCTAAATTAATTTCCTGTACGCTGGGACGATGTTCATCCGCCATTTACAAATACCTCCAAATCTTCCTTAAGTCGGTATTTCTGCCATCCTGACTTAAAGTCTCTGTTTTCTGTCCGAATGTTTTTCTATATATCAAGATTCTTAACATACTGAGCGTTTTCTTCGATGAAATTTCGGCGCGGCTCCACTTTGTCACCCATCAGCATATCAAAAATATGGTCTGCATCTATTGCATCGGTCAGCCCTACTTGAAGCAACGTCCGTGTTTCGGGATCCATTGTTGTTTCCCAGAGCTGCTCTGCATTCATTTCGCCTAAACCTTTATAGCGCTGGAGTCCCGGCTTTGGAGATTTCGGAAGTTCTTCCAGAATTTGCTCCATTGTTTTTTCATCATAGGCATAATGTGCTGCTTTACCCTGCTGAATTTTATACAATGGCGGCTGAGCGATATAGACATAGCCATGTTCAATTAAAGGACGCATATAACGATAGAAAAAGGTTAACAATAATGTGCGGATATGCGCACCATCAACATCCGCATCCGTCATAATGACAACTTTATTGTAACGGGCTTTCGTTATATCAAACTCTTCGCCAATCCCTGTTCCAAGAGCCGTAATCATTGCCCGTACTTCCTTATTGGATAAAATTTTGTCTAAACGTGCTTTTTCAACGTTTAATATTTTCCCGCGTAATGGCAGGATAGCCTGAAAATGCCTGTCCCGTCCTTGCTTGGCTGAACCGCCGGCGGAATCGCCCTCAACAATATACAGTTCACTGATGCTTGCGTCCCTTGAGGAACAGTCTGCCAGCTTACCGGGCAAGTTTGACACTTCAAGCGCACTTTTGCGTCTGGTCAACTCTCGTGCCTTTTTCGCTGCAATTCGCGCACGCGATGCCATTAATCCTTTTTCGACCACGACTTTAGCCACGTCCGGATTCTCAAACAAAAACTTGGAAAAGCTCTCACTGAATGCTGAATCCGCTACTCTTTTCACTTCACTGTTTCCAAGCTTTGTTTTTGTTTGTCCCTCAAACTGCGGGTTCGGGTGTTTAATCGAAATTATTGCGGTCAAGCCTTCTCTCACATCGTCACCGGTTAAGTTTGGATCATTTTCTTTGAACATGCCGTTTTTGCGTGCATAATCATTAATCACCCGTGTAAGTCCTGATTTAAAACCGGCTTCGTGTGTCCCGCCTTCATGGGTATGAATATTGTTTGCAAAGGAAAAAATACTGCTGGCAAATCCATCATTGTACTGAATGGCGACTTCAACCATAATTTGCTGTTCTTCCACTTCAGAATAAAATGGTTCATGTAACACACCACGATTGCGGTTTATATATTCAACGTATGACTTGATGCCGCCTTCGTAATGATATTCAACCGGATCCTCATCTGTCCGTTTGTCTTCGAGCGAAATCGTGATTCCTTTATTCAAGAAGGCAAGCTCACGCACACGCTGTTCAAGTGTATCAAAGTCAAATTCTATTGATTCTGTAAAAATTTCCGTATCAGGTTTAAATTGGGTTCTTGTGCCGGTAAATTCCGTTTCGCCAATTGTTTCAATTTCCCCTTGTGGCACACCTTTTTCAAAGCCAAGGTAATAAATGTTTCCATCACGGTGAACATAGACATCAAGATGGCTGGAAAGGGCATTAACCACTGAGGCACCTACACCATGGAGCCCGCCGGAAACTTTATAGCTGTCGCTTCCAAATTTACCACCTGCGTGCAATACTGTCATGATGACCTCAAGCGCCGGCCTGCCGGTTTTTTTCTGGATATCAACTGGGATGCCGCGGCCATTATCCGTGACAGTGATACTGTTATCTTTCTCGATAATGATTTGAATCTTATCAGAGAAACCTGCAAGTGCTTCGTCTATACTGTTATCGACAATTTCCCATACAAGATGATGAAGCCCTCTTTCACTTGTTGTACCGATGTACATTCCGGGCCTTTTTCGTACTGCTTCCAGTCCTTCCAGCACTTGAATCTGGTCGGCACCGTATGCTTGATTTCCTGTAATTCTTTCTTCTGCGGACATTTTTTCACCTGCGTTTCCTGCAAAAACTCAGCCAAATTGAAAGGCATAAGTTTTCATATACTTTGAAAATATTTTTAAGTGTTGTTCAACAATATACTTCACTTATTCAATTTCATCTGAATAGTCATCCAGTTTACTAATTGTTGAGATCATGCTTGCGCGTTTTTTTAACGTTGAGACTGACAACGAACTGAAATAAATCTGATCATTCGTAACAACAACTGACTTTGCTTCGTCAGTTGGACCGAAAACTTTTTTCTGTTTAGTGTTGTTTTTGATCATTTTATCCATGGTGCCGGATGAGGTCACCACTCCATGATCAATGATGGAAATGACATCTCCTGATTGGATGACATTATCATTGCCTATATGAATAAACATCGTATCCCTCCCCATCATGTAACGACCTTACCATTCTCAATCCGGTATAACTGTGCTTCATGAAGCGTTTCATGATTGACCCCATTAATATTAGTTGTGGACACAATCGTTTGGACTTTTCCCTTGATTGTGTCTAATAAATGGGATTGCCTGTGGTCATCCAATTCACTTAAAACATCATCAAGAAGCAATACCGGGTATTCACCGACTTCATTATATATAAGCTCTATCTCTGCCAATTTAACCGATAAGGCGGTCGTTCGCTGCTGACCCTGGGATCCATAGGTCTGTACATCTTTATCATTGACATAGAACATCATATCATCCCGGTGGGGTCCGATTAACGTTGTCCCGCGGTCTATCTCTTTTTCCTGCAATTCATGGAATTTATTGGTATAGATACTCTCCAGCTTTGCCTTATCAGCTGATTCTGATACCTCTATCGTCGATGAATAGCAGATATCCAGTTTCTCCGTTTGATGGCTTATGCCACGATGGATCGGACTCGCCCATTGACGCAGCAAATCAAGAAAAATAAACCGCCGCTCCACTAATATGGCCGCATGCTGACTCAACTGCTCCGTCAGCACATAGAGCATTGTTTTGTCCTGTTTTTCAAAGCGCTGTAACTGTTTCAGTAAGTGATTTCGCTGTTTTAATATTTTTTGATATTGGCCAAGATGATAAATATATGTCGGTTGTATCTGGCCGAGTTCCATATCGATAAAACGTCTTCTCATCTGTGGTGCGCCTTTGACAAGTGCTAAATGCTCAGGTGCGAATATAACAACGTTCAAAGCGCCGATATATTCGCTTAGCTTTTTTTGCTCAATGTGATTTAATTTTGCTTTTTTGCCTTTGGCTGACAATACGATTTCAAGGGGGAATGATTGTTCTCGCTTTTTAACCCTGCCTTCTATTTTAGCATACTCCTGCTCCCATTGGATAAGTTCTTTTTCTCTGGGTGTACGATGGGATTTCGAAAAAGCAAGAACATAGATGGCTTCCATGAGATTGGTTTTCCCTTGAGCATTCTCACCGATGATCATATTAATTTTATCGTCGAATGTAATATCAAGTTCGTTGTAATTCCGATAATTTTTTAATTGTAAGTGTTCGATATTCATTAAAAATTCCCCGTCAGTGATCTTTCGTGACAATATAAGTGCCGATGTCTTCCATCTCAACAACATCATCCGGATAGAGTTTTCTGCCTCTTCTATGCTCACGTTCACCATTTACAAATACACCTTCATCCTGTAGGAATGCTTTCACCATGCCGCCGGAATCAAGTATATTAAGCAGTTTGATAAATTGCCCCAGAGGAATGTATTCAGTTTCGATCATGACTTTTTCAGGTTCCTGCAAATTAATCACCAAACTTTTCCCAATAATAATAACGGTCACTTGTACTTCCTATCTATTTTACTAAAGA
Organism: Lentibacillus amyloliquefaciens; assembly: GCF_001307805.1. Classification (GTDB taxonomy): domain Bacteria; phylum Bacillota; class Bacilli; order Bacillales; family Amphibacillaceae; genus Lentibacillus; species Lentibacillus amyloliquefaciens. The sequence continues at coordinate 2,710,890 of NZ_CP013862.1, forward strand.
TTTAGGGTTAAAGAAAGGAATGTTACTTAAACAGCGATAATATGACATATAAGAAAATCCATCAGCCTGAAGTCCTGATGGATTAATGTGAGCTTTTAGTTTTTTTAAATAGAGGTCAAGAAAGTATAAAATTTTTTTATCAAATCTGCTTTGTGCATGAAAAGTGACGTCCGGCTCAAGTGCTCAGCAACTATCAAACTTCACACTCCTCTACTACGATTAGTCAACATCGACTCACTACATTCGTCGTGTCTCCCTTATCTCATTGCGGAATGCTCCAGTTTGTACGTTGCTAAACGGGCACTTGCACTTTTGTTCAATATGTTCTGACAGGCAAAATTAGTTGAAGCATTGAATCATCACCGGACGGTTTAATGATAAACGGCCGCATAGCACCGGTGAATTCAATGGTCACCTCATCATTTTCCATTACCTTTAATGCATCGAGCATGTATTTTGAACTGAATGAGATTTTAAGGTCTTCACCCTCAAGCGATTGAATGGAAACTTCCTCGGCTACCTGACCAACTTCCGGTGAGTTACTCGTAATTTCCAACAGTTTATTTTCTTTCGTCGTCAGTTTAACAACATTATTCCGTTCTTCTCTTGCAAGCAACGATGCACGGTCAATCGTATTGCTTAATTCTTTCGTTTTCACGTGAATGATTGTTTGGCTTTTGTCCGGAATCAGCCGGGAAGTTTCCGGATAATTACCATCGAGAAGCCGTGACAGGAAATTCAAATGTTTTGTCCGGAATAAAATTTGATTATTGGCGACATTGATTTCAACTTTTTCATCATTGTCATCTAGAATTTTATTTAGTTCATTCAAGCTTTTCCCGGGCACAACGATATTGGAAAGATTAAGTTGCACACCCTCAAGCGGCACATTTCTTGAAGCAAGACGATGACTGTCAGTTCCCGTGAAAATTAATGTTTCATTTTCAATTTTAATATTAACCCCGGTTAAAATAGGTCTTGTTTCCATCGTTGAGACAGCAAATCCGGTTTGTTTAATTAAATTTTTAAGTAAATCAGACTGGAGTTCGAAACTGTTTTCAGTTTGTATTGTCGGCAACTGTGGATATTCGCTGGCATCTTGTCCATTTAGGTTGAATTTTGCTTTTCCGGACTGGATTGTAACGTTAAAATTTTCATCTGTTTCGATTTCGACTTGTTTTTCAGGCAGTTTGCGCACAATTTCTGAAAAATAGCGTGCTTGTAAAACAACTCTTCCTGCTTCGATATGCTCTGCATTCACTATGCCATCTTCTTCAGCAGGAATAAATGATTCGATTGAAATATCTGAGTCACTTCCTGTTAACGTGATGCCATCTGATGCTGCTTCAAGTTTGAGTCCCGTCAGAATTGGAATAGCTGTTCTGGGGGAAATAGCTTTCATGACATCTTGCACACTAGCAATTAACTTGTCACGCTGAACGATAAATTTCATGAAATTTGATCTCCTTTTTTGGGTATTGGGTATATATATATTATTTATTAATAAAATATAATAGTAACAGTAATAAGGCCTGTGATTATGTGGATATCTCAAAGAACTTGGCGAAATCAAAGTTATTCACATGTGGAAAAAATGTTCATAAGTATGGTCCGTTTATTCACATTATACACATGTTTATAACTAAATAGATTTCAGCTGCTCTTTTAATTCTTCAATTTCCCGGTGCAGGAGTGTATCACTTTCCATCTGCTTTACAATCTTCTCGTGTGCGTGAATCACTGTTGTGTGATCCCTTCCGCCAAATTCTTCACCAATCTTAGGCAGGGAAAAATCAGTTAGTTCCCGTGACAGGTACATGGCGATTTGTCTAGGGAAAGCAATTGATTTTGTCCGTTTTTTAGCTGCAAAGTCTTCCAGTTTCACTTTATATTTTTCTCCAACAGCTTGTTGAATGCCGTGAATCGTAATGGTTCGCGGCTTATTGTTCGGGATGATATCCTTTAGCGCATCCGCTGCAAGTGATGCATCTATATCCTGATTGACAAGAGAAGAATAAGCGACGACACGGATTAACGCGCCTTCAAGTTCACGAATGTTGGTATCGATTTGATTTGCGATATACAGCATCACTTCATTTGGAATGTCGAGCCCTTCTGCTTTGGCTTTTTTGGATAGAATGGCGATACGTGTTTCCAAATCAGGTGGGGTGATATCTGTAATAAGTCCCCATTCGAATCTGGACCGCAGACGATCTTCAAGTGTCGGTATCTCCTTTGGCGGCCGGTCACTTGAGATAATAATTTGTTTATTATCTTCGTGCAGCGCATTAAAGGTATGGAAAAATTCTTCCTGTGTCGATTCTTTTCCCGCTATAAATTGAATATCATCAATTAATAGAATATCGATATTACGGTATTTATTTCTGAATTGCGTTGCTTTGTTATCCATGATGGCGTTAATGAATTCATTCGTAAACTTTTCCGATGAGAGATAGACCACATTTGCTTCAGGACTATGATCCCGGACGTAGTGGCCAATTGCATGCATCAAGTGTGTTTTGCCAAGACCGACACCACCATAAATAAACAGCGGATTATAGGCTTTTGCGGGAGCTTCCGCGACTGCCAGTGATGCAGCATGGGCAAAACGGTTGCCGGATCCGATAACAAATGTGTCAAACGTATATTTGGAATTCAGCATGGTTTTGGTTTGATCGCTTGTACCGTTATTGTTTCCGGCAGGCACTTTTTTCTGTGTTTGAATGGCGGTATTTTCCGGTTCTTGGGAATCAGGGATAATAAATTTAGTAGAGAGATTGGCTCCGGTTATTTCAAGTAAAATATCATTAATTAAGCTTGTGTATCTTCCTTCCAGCCAGTCACGGGCAAATTCATTTGGTGCCATGACGGTCAATGTATCTTCTTTCAATGAATCGGCTTTCGTATTTTTCAGCCAGGTATCAAAGCTAGGTTTTGAAATTTTTTCTTCAATCTTTTCCAACGTCATATCCCATAAATCTTGAATGTTTTCCAATCCACTCACCCCTTTCAGATGTGATAGATGATAGAAAAACCCTTTCCCGGTCATTCATGGCATAAATAACTAAAGGAAAGGTTTTTTGTTAAAAAAAATGTGCGTATATGGTTGTGGACGATAAATTTAGTCAGCTCATCATTATAAATAAGTTATAAACGCTATCCACATTTTTGTTGATAACTTGATGAACAGAGGTGTGAATATATATCCACACATTATCCACAAGTTGTGGAAAAATATGAGAGGTGAATATGTTATACACATGATAGAACATAAACATAATACCAAAAAAAAGTGCATTGCGCAACGGGTTTTCGACACTTATCCACAAATTCAACCAGTTGTAGACAAAGTTTATCCACGGCACTATATTTTGTGAGTAAATTGTCGATTTTGTTGTGCACAAGAGAAAAAGTATAAAAAATTAATTCAAAAGCAATTGTGGATAATTTTTTTAGGGAGGAAGTTGACAGAGCTATTCGTTTTTCATTATAATGTCTTGGACTGCCTTATTATTGTAATTGTAATTTAGGTGATTGTAATTCCTCAGGGAGGTGTATGATAAATGAAAAGAACATTTCAGCCAAATAACCGTAAACGGAAAAAAGTTCACGGTTTCCGCACTCGCATGAAATCAAAAGACGGCCGCATGGTATTGAAGCGCCGTCGCCGTAAAGGAAGAAAAGTATTGTCTGCTTAGACCACTGACATTATCAGTGGTCTTTTTTCCACTATTGCGGAAAAGTTATTTTCTGAAGGTGATCGTGTTGAAAAAAAGATATCGGATAAAGGATAATGAGGAATTTCAATATGTGTTTAAAAATGGCAAGTCGTTTGCAAACAGGCAGCTTGTTCTATACTATATAGAGAAGCCTGGCCAGAAGCACTTTCGTATTGGATTATCTGTCGGGAAAAAAATAGGCAATGCTGTTATGCGAAATCAGATAAAACGTTATCTGCGCCAAGCCTTTCTGGAGTTGGAAGACAGTGTCAGACCAACAAAGGATATTATAATCATTGCCCGTTATCCGACACGACAGATGGATTTTCATCAAGTGAAGAAAAGTTTAGTGCATTTGTTGACAAAAAAGGGTTGCTTATCAAAAAATAGCCGCACTTTTTGATTATATATGGAATTTTTTATTGATTTAATGGTAAAATAGCTATTAGATTTTATACATATGTTTTTTTGCTTGTTAGGAGGAAATAAATTGCGTAAAAAGGTTTGGCTGGTTGCTGCCTTGATTGGGTTAGTGGCTCTGCTCTCCGGCTGTATGCAAATAAATGAACCGATTAGTCCCGAAAGTACGGGCATTTGGAATTCATATTTTGTATGGCCGCTGTCCCAAGTGATTACTTATTTTGCTGAGTTATTCAATGAAAACTATGGCTTGGCAATTATACTTGTTACGATAATTGTTCGTTTGATACTTTTGCCATTAAATGTTAAGCAGCTTAAAAGTTCCCAGGCAATGCAGGATATACAGCCGGAACTTAAAGAACTGCAACAGAAGTATTCGTCAAAAGATGCTAATACACAACAAAAACTGCAGCAGGAAACGATGCAGTTATTCCAGAAGCATGGTGTAAATCCGCTGGCGGGCTGTTTGCCAATCTTTGTGCAAATGCCGATTTTGATTGCCATGTATCATGCCATTATGCGTACGCCGGAAATTCAGACGCATACTTTTCTATGGTTTGAACTGGGCTCACCGGACTACGTTTTACCGCTGATTGCCGGTGGAGCAACATTTTTCCAGCAAAAATTAATGATGGCGGGAAGTCCTGCGGCACAAAATCCGCAAATGATGGTCATGCTGTATGTCATGCCGATCATGATTACAGTCTTTGCATTTTTCTTCCCGGCAGCATTAGCGCTATACTGGGTTGTAGGTAACGTATTCATGGTTGCCCAAACGGTTTTCATTCGTAAACCAATGATGAATGCTAATAAAAATGGGGGAGACAAAAAGTGAGAGAAATAACTGCTAGTGGACAAACGGTTGAAGAAGCGGTCCAATCAGCATTAGAGCAGTTAGACACCACAAGAGACCATGTTGAAGTTGAAGTGATTGATGAAGGCAAGAAAGGATTATTGGGTGTATTTGGTTCAAAGAAGGCATTTGTAAAGGTTTCAATGGTGAAAAATCAAATAGAAGAAGCAGAAGCATTCTTAAAAGATGTTACTCGAAATATGAATGTACAAGCTGATGTCTCCACGACAGTCTCTGAAAACCATGTAACCTTTGACTTATCCGGTGATAAGATTGCCGTTTTGATTGGAAAACGCGGCCAGACATTGAATGCTATCCAATATTTAGTCCATCTTGCAATAAATAAAGATGGCAGTCAGTACTACAGTGTCACAGTTGATGCTGAAGGCTATCGTGGAAGAAGGAAGGCAACACTGGAAGCATTGGCTCATAAAATGGCCGATAAAGCATTGCGATATGACAAACATGTTGCGCTTGATCCTATGCCGGCTTTTGAACGTAAGATCATTCATAATGCATTACAGCAGAATGATCAGGTTTCGACCCATTCAGATGGGGTAGAACCTCACCGCCGTATCGTCATAACGCCATAATAAATATTAAATGAAAACCTCCTGAAAACGGAGGTTTTTTTGTTGGCTTTTGTCGGATTCTTTATTACTTTACTGCAGCAGTAGAGAGTCAGATTTTGTATTGTTTAGTAAGGCTATCTAACGACAATCTTTTTGAAAAGCTGTTTTCTAATAGGTTGTTGTTTTTTGACTCAAAATTCCTAAACTGCGACGTAAAGTCTTATTTGATTATTTGGAAAAGCTCTCTGGCGACGCAGCTCAGAATTACTCAGCTTTTGAGTGAGTTCACCACGATCCTCCTCGCTCGCGGGCCATGCGGGGTCTACAAAAGCTCGTTGTCCCACAGGAGTCTCGCATATCCCAGCTTCTCCATGGTTGCGTGGTGTTGATATAAAAATATCTAATAAAGCAACAGAAAGCCGTTTTGAGCGCAGGAAATACACTCCAGACTCCTGCGGGAATAAAGGCATAGATGAGACCCCGCAGCGCGCCAGCGCGAGGAGGCTCATCAGCCGCCCGCGGAAAGCTGGAGTGTTTTTCCGGAGCGGTATTATAGCACTCACACATTGTTCATAATACGCTGTATTTCACATCAACTGTGAGGTTAAGAATAGTAAGAGAACCGTTTTTTGTAAACAGTCTTCGTTTAAAAAAGAAAGGACTGACCGAAAAATGATTGCATTTAAGAAATCCTTTTACCCACATGTGGATAAGAGGATTTTATAATGTATAATATTAACACTGTGGATAAGTTTATTTTTAATTGAATTTGTGATATTCTATTATATTGTTGACCGAACAATAAATACGTTGAATATAGATGAAAAATACAGGGTATGATGGAGGTGAGATAAATGGAGACAGATACGATAACGGCGATATCAACACCGATGGGTGAAGGTGCCATTTCAATCGTGCGGCTGAGCGGATCAGAAGCCATCCGTGTGACGGCTGAATTGTTTCAAGGAACGAATCTCCTCGAAGCCGATTCACATACGATTCATTATGGAAAAATAATTGATCCTAAAACAAATGATGCTGCTGAAGAAGTGATGGTCACCATTATGCGGGCGCCGAAGACATTCACACGCGAAGATATCGTTGAGATCAATTGTCATGGCGGCATGGTCGCAGTGAACAGAGTCCTGGAAGTTGTTCTTGAACGGGGTATACGTATCGCTGAGCCGGGTGAATTTACCAAGCGGGCATTTTTGCATGGACGTATTGACTTATCCCAGGCAGAAGCTGTGATGGACCTGATCCGGTCTAAAACGGATAAAGCGATGTCTGTTGCTCTGAAACAAATGGATGGACGGCTGTCTGAGTTGATTGGCCGGCTCAGGCAGGAGTTGCTTGAGACTGTCGCACATGTTGAAGTGAATATCGACTATCCTGAATATGATGATGTTGAAGAAATGTCACATGAGGTAATGCGTGAGAAATCAAAAGAAGTTCATGCTGAGATTGAACATCTGCTCGAAGTAGCCAAGCAAGGAAAAATTCTTCGCGAAGGATTATCGACGGCAATTATCGGAAGGCCGAACGTCGGCAAGTCATCATTGATGAATACACTGGTGCAGGAAAATAAAGCAATCGTAACGGAAGTTCCCGGAACAACCCGTGATGTGATTGAGGAATATGTGAACGTCCGCGGTGTTCCTTTGCGGCTCGTTGATACTGCAGGAATCCGTGAAACAGAAGACATTGTTGAAAAAATCGGCGTAGACCGCTCACATCAGGTCTTGGAAGAATCCGATCTTATTTTATTTGTTTTAAATTATAACGATGAACTGACAGAAGAAGATGAAAAACTGTTTAAAGCAGTTCAGGGACTTGATTATATCGTTCTCGTCAATAAAACTGACTTAGAGCAAAAGCTTGATATGGATAGAGTGAATCAGTTGGCTGAAGGCAAGCCGGTCATCTCAGCTTCTTTCATTAAGGAAGAAGGGATTGATGAACTGGAATCAGCCATTGCAGATACGTTTTTCGCAGGTGATATCGATACCGGGGACATGACTTATGTTTCCAACATCCGTCATATCCAATTGCTTAAACAAGCTAAACAAGCATTGGAAGACGCAATGGCAAGTCTTGAAATGGAAATGCCGCTAGATATTGTCCAAATCGATGTTACCCGCACGTGGGAATTTTTGGGTGAGATCATTGGAGACACTGCCAGTGACGGCCTGATTGACCAGCTGTTTTCACAATTTTGCTTAGGGAAATAATTGAATTCTAATCAGTTTTATAAGAGAAGTTCCAAACGTATACCACGAAAATTAGAAAGGGTGAAAAAATGGTATATAATGCAGGGCGTTATGACGTTATTGTAGTTGGTGCCGGTCATGCAGGTGTGGAAGCTGGTATTGCTGCAGCCAAAATGGGTGCGAAAACATTGATGCTGACACTGAACCTTGATATGGTCGCTTTTATGCCATGCAACCCGTCATTAGGCGGACCGGCTAAAGGAATTGTCGTTCGGGAAGTTGACGCACTTGGCGGTGTTATGGGCAAAGTGATTGATAAAACTCACATCCAAATGCGCATGCTGAATACCCGGAAAGGACCGGCTGTTCAAGCTTTAAGAGCACAAGCGGACAAACCGCTCTATATAAAAGAAATGAAACATGTTCTGGAAAATCAGGAAAACTTGACACTGAGACAGGGTATGGTCAATGAATTGATTATGGAAGATGGCGCATGCAAAGGGGTTATTACAGAAACGAAAGCCGCTTACTACGCAAACCAGGTCATTATTACTACAGGCACGTTTATGCGAGGTAAAGTATTAATGGGTGATCTTGAATATGAGAGTGGTCCAAATAATCAGCGGGCATCCATTAAACTTTCTGAAAACCTTGAAGACCTTGGACTGGATATTACCCGTTTCAAAACAGGCACACCACCAAGGGTGAACAGCCATTCGATAGATTATTCGAAAGCAGAAATTCAGCCTGGTGATGAAAAGCCGCAAAGTTTTTCATATGAAACAACGGAATATATTACAGATCAGATTCCATGCTGGCTGACGTATACGAATGAAGTGACGCATCAGCTTATTAACGATAATCTGTCTTCATCTGCTATGTATTCCGGTATGAAGCGTGGTACAGGCCCGCGTTATTGTCCGTCAATTGAGGATAAGATTGTGAGATTTAATGATAAACCGCGTCATCAGGTCTTCCTTGAACCTGAGGGCAGAGATACAGAAGAAGTATATGTTCAGGGACTCTCGACCTCACTGCCGGAAGATATTCAACATGAGATGGTCAAAACTGTACCGGGACTTGAAAATGCTGAAATCATGCGCGGTGGTTACGCAATAGAATATGATGCAGTTGTCCCGACGCAACTTTGGCCAACAATGGAATTGAAAAATATTCCAGGGCTCTTTACAGCGGGACAAATCAATGGAACATCCGGTTATGAAGAAGCAGCAGCGCAAGGGATTATGGCTGGAATTAATGCTGCCGCTAAAATATTCGGCAAAGAGCCATTGATTCTGGACAGATCCCGGGCATATATCGGTGTACTGATTGATGATTTGGTTACTAAGGGAACGAAAGAACCTTATCGTCTTTTAACTTCCCGTGCGGAATATCGTCTATTATTGCGTCATGATAATGCTGATATGCGTTTAACTGAAATCGCTCATGACTATGGTTTGATAACTGATGAGCGTTATGAACAATTTATAGAGAAGAAACGTCTTGTCGAGCAAGAGAAAAAACGACTCAATAAAATCATCATCAAACCGGAAGAACCTGTTCAGGAAATGCTCAAAAGTGTGAATGGGTCACCATTGAAAGAAGCGGTTAAAGCTTATGATATGCTAAAACGCCCTGAAGTCACTTATGAAATGCTTGAAAATGTCATCGAACGCGATAACAGTCTGCCATATATCGTTAAAGAGCAGGTCGAAATTCAAATCAAGTATGAAGGGTATATTAAGAAGGCAAATGAACAAGTGGACAAAATGCTTAAAATGGAGAATAAGAAAATTCCGGACAACATTGATTACGATGATATTGATGGCATTGCCTACGAAGCGAGAGAAAAACTTAAAAAAGTTCGTCCGCTTTCAGTAGGGCAGGCATCACGTATTGCAGGGTCAATCCTTCTGATGTGTCCATTCTGCTTGTTTATATTGAACAGGGCAAAATTGCTCGTGTAGCTAATTAATTTAAGGGGATAAGTTATTCATGGAACCGGAACAGTTTGTATCGGCCTTACGTGAACAAGGCATCGAATTGAATGAAAAGCAACAAGAGCAATTTGCAGATTATTATCAGATATTGGTGGAGTGGAATAAAAAAATTAATCTGACCACTGTAACAGAAGAAGAAGATGTTTATTTAAAACACTTTTATGATTCTGTTTCGGCAGCTTTTTATCATGATTTTTCCGGAAACTTATCAATTTGTGATGTGGGTGCTGGGGCTGGTTTTCCCAGTATCCCGCTTAAAATATGTTTCCCGGCGTTAAAAATTACGATTGTTGATTCATTGCAGAAACGGATCAATTTTTTAAACCAATTAGCTGCTCGGCTGGAACTTCATGATGTTGCTTTTTATCATGACAGGGCCGAAACATTCGGTAAAAATAAACAATTTAGAGAAACATTTGATATTGTTATTTCCAGAGCTGTTGCCCGAATGTCTGTGTTAAGTGAGTTATGTTTGCCGCTGACACGGAAACATGGTTTGTTTTTGGCGATGAAAGGATCAAAAGCTGATGATGAATTAAATGATGCTAAACATGCTATTGAAATATTAGGCGGCCAACTGGATGTAACACACGCTTTTGAATTACCTGAAGAAAAAAGTGAACGTTCCATAATTAAGATACATAAGAAGCGTACAACTTCTAATAGATACCCGAGGAAACCGGGAGTGCCGAATAAAAGCCCATTGATTTAATGGCTCCGGCAGTTTGTTTAAATTTAAAAATTCAGAAGTCAAAAAATATTTTTCTTGATGAAGTTCCACTTATGACGATAATTTAATACTCATTAAGTGATTTATATGATAGAATGATTATAGAATTTTCTCTGCACGTTTCTCCTTGTTCATCTTTCACACTTGATGGTGTCATCAATGGAAATATGGCACAAGGGTTAAAAAAATAGATTTTAGAGAAAAATGTTCCACGTGAAACATTTTATTTTTTGTCAGTATAATGATTCACTTCGGTAAGAGCTTGAATGCAAAGGTGGTGTTTGGGAGTGGCGAGTCCATTAAACCGAATTTTTGGCATGGGCGGTAAAAATGATGCATCTCAGGATGAAGAAAGTTACAATCCGGATGAAGTTACCGAGCTTCCAATTGAAAAGATTGAGCCTAATAGATTCCAGCCAAGAGCAGTATTTAATGAGGAAAAAATAGAAGAATTGGCACAGACGATACACACACATGGTATGATTCAGCCAATTATCGTCCGCAAACTTGAGGATGAAGATAAATATGAATTAATTGCGGGGGAACGCAGATGGCGTGCAGCGCAATCACTTGAATGGGAAAAGGTCCCTGCAATCATTCGGGGGATGACAGACACAGAAATTGCATCCGTTGCTTTAATTGAAAATTTGCAGCGTGAAGAATTAACGGTCATTGAAGAAGCAAACGCTTATGCAAGATTACTTGAACTTCATTCCTTGACACAGGAAGCACTGGCACAACGTCTGGGAAAAAATCAATCCACGATTGCCAATAAAATCAGGCTGTTAAAACTATCGGAAGCAGTTCAAACGGCGATTTTAAATAAACAGATAACCGAAAGACATGCAAGAGCATTAATTAAAATAAATGATCCGGAGAGTCAATTGAAAGTGCTGGAACTTATACTGGATAAAGACCTGAATGTGAAACAGACCGAAGAACATATTGAAAAAATGAACCAGCCTGATAAAAAACCAGCCAAAAAAACGCCTAAACAAAAAGGTGTCAATAAAGATGTACGGATTGCTATGAATACGATTCGTCAATCCTTAAATATGGTTTCTGATACAGGAATTGATGTGGAAACAAATGAAGAAGACCTTGATGATTTTTATCAAATAACAATTAAAATACCAAAAAAGAACTGATATATAGTATTATATTATGTTAAAACACCATTCATCTTAGCCTGAAACACAAGATGGGTGGTTTTTAAATCCTGATTGTTTTAGGTTCTTTTCGAGAGCTTTGTTGCTCGTTTAACCATCGATTGATAGAAACTGCGATACAGAATCGTCTTTTGGGAAGTTAGTATAACTTTTAAGTCAAAAACCATTTTTTATAGCCGCATATTAAAAAAAAGTGGTAGAATTATAAGTATAGATGTTAGGTAGGTGACAGCATGGGAAAAATTATGGCCATTGCAAATCAAAAGGGTGGCGTAGGAAAAACAACATCAGCGGTAAACTTGAGCGCAGGCCTTGCTCATTTGAATCATAAAGTTTTAGTTGTCGATATTGATCCTCAAGGCAATGCGACGAGCGGTTTAGGTGTGAACAAAGCCGATATGGATCAATGTGTTTACAACGTTTTAGTTGAAGATTTGCCTGCCGAAGAAGTTTGTGTGCCGACAGAAGTCGTCAATTTAGACATAATACCTGCCACAATTCAGCTTTCAGGTGCTGAAATAGAATTGGTTTCGACAATTTCACGTGAGATTCGTTTGCAAAAAGCACTGGAAAGTTTAAAAAATGAATATGACTACATCATCATTGATTGTCCGCCTTCTTTAGGGTTGCTCACCATTAATGCTCTTACAGCATCAGATACAGTTCTGATTCCGGTACAGTGTGAGTATTATGCTCTTGAAGGATTAAGCCAACTATTAAATACAATACGATTGGTGCAAAAACATTTAAACAAGACATTAATGATTGAAGGCGTATTGCTCACAATGCTTGATGCAAGAACAAATCTTGGTATTCAAGTCATTCAGGAAGTTAAGAAGTACTTCCAGGATAAAGTCTATCAATCTGTCATCCCAAGAAATATTCGTTTAGGCGAAGCGCCAAGTCATGGAGAACCGATTATCACGTATGACCCTAAATCAAAGGGTGCTGAAGTATATCTCGAATTAGCAAAGGAAGTGATAAATAATGGCGAAAGGGTTGGGTAAAGGTATCAATGCGTTTTTCCCCCCTGAATTAGAAGAAAAGGGTGATGAGGTCATTCAGGAGATTCCGGTGAATGAGTGCCGGCCTAATCCTTATCAGCCTCGAAAAACATTTCGTGCGGATGCGATTGAAGAATTGAAAGATTCGATTTTGGAATACGGAATTATACAACCATTAATTGTCAGAAAAAGCATTAAAGGCTATGAGATTATTGTGGGTGAGCGCCGTTTCCGTGCCGCTAAAGAAGCGGAATTGGAAACACTGCCAGCTGTTGTTAAAGATTTAACAGATGATAAGATGATGGAAGTCGCCTTGCTGGAGAACTTGCAGCGGGAGGATCTGACAGCTATTGAAGAAGCTCATGCCTATAAAAATTTAATGGATGAGCTTGGTGTAACACAGGATGAACTATCGAGGCGATTAGGCAAAAGCAGATCACATATCGCCAATATTGTGCGGCTGCTTTCCTTGCCTGACCAAGTGACAGCGCATATCAATAATGGTGAATTATCAATGGGACACGGACGGGCTTTACTTGGTGTGAAACAAGAGGATAAAGTAATCCCGCTCGTTGATAAGATACGTCGTGAAAACCTGAATGTGCGACAGGTCGAGCAAATTATAATTGAAATGAATGAAAAGCCTAAAAAGAAAAAAGAAAAACCGAAAAAAGATATCTTCTTGCAGGAAAGAGAATCTGTTCTGCAGGACCGGCTCGGAACTGCCGTATCAATTAATAAAGGGAAACGCAAAGGTAAAATTGAAATTGAATTTTATTCAAATGAAGATCTTGAACGTATCATGGAGTCATTGGAAAAGTAGTTAAACAACGGTGATTTACAATGAAAACGGGAGACTGACTTAACTTGTATGCCAATATAGTCAGTCTTTTTTTCTTATATAATCAGATACCAGGGGTGGAAGATATGATATATTTTGATCAGGCTGCATCTTCATTTCCTAAGCCGCCGGAAGTTGGAGAAGCAATGGTGCATGCTGTCAATGACATAGGGGCTAACCCAGGAAGAGGGAGTCATCGTCTGGCAAACAAGGCTGCTGATATCGTAGCAGAAACACGCGAGACAGCTGCCAGATTGTTTGGCATAAATAATCCTAAAAAGGCATTGTTTTTTTCAAATGCAACAGCAGCATTGAACCAGGCAATAAAAGGGCTTTCCTGGTCGCGGAACAATCATGTCATTGCAACTAACTTCGAACATAATTCAATACGAAGGCCACTTGAATACATAAAGAGTCAATATGGAGTGAATGTTACGTATTTGTCATGGAACAATGAAGCTGAAGATTTTATCAAACAAGTAGAGCAATCCATAACCGATAAGACAAAATTAATTGCAATGACGCATGCTTCCAATGTAACGGGCAGTGTTATTCCAATTAAAAAAATCGCTGCAGTTGCTAAGAGAAATAATATTCCAATATTGATTGATGCTTCGCAAACTGCCGGCCATCTATCAATCCATATGCAGGAAATGAATATCGATATGCTTGCGTTTCCAGGGCATAAAGGCTTATTGGGACCACAAGGCACCGGTATGCTTCTGGTGAATGGTAACATCAATTTAAACCCAATCAATCACGGCGGCACAGGCAGCTTCTCTGAAATACCTGATCAGCCTTCACAGTGGCCCGAAAGATTAGAGGCAGGAACCTTGAACACTCCGGGGATTGCCGGATTAAATGCTGCTTTAAGGTGTTATGAAGAACGAAAAAACAAAAATGTTCCACGTGAAACAATTTTATGCCAAAGACTTGCAAAAGGGTTGAAGGAAATTGATGGTGTGAACTGCTATGAGATTGACGAAGAAAAACGACACATGCCGATTGTGGCGTTCAATGTTCTGAATGTGCCTTCACAGGAAATAGCAATGGTGCTTGATTCTCATTATGATATAGCTGTCAGAGCAGGCCTTCATTGCAGCCCATTAACACATGAAGCACTGAATACTGCTGATCGGGGCGTTGTCAGGGCGAGTCTCGGCATATATAACACAGATGAAGAAGTGGAACAATTTTTAGAGGCAATTCAAGAAATCACAGAATCGTATAAACTTCTATAGAGACTATCAAAATGGAGATGGACTTATGGCTTTATTCGGGACAATTGTAAATGGTATTTGTATTATAATAGGCAGCCTCATCGGATTATTTTTCACAAATATTCCAGAAAAATATAAGGAAACCGTCATGCAAGGGATCGGTTTGGTGGTTATCCTGATTGGTCTTCAAATGGCGTTATCAACAGAAGCCATTATTGTCGTCTTGTTAAGTTTATTGACGGGAGCCATTGTCGGGGAGTTTATACATCTGGAAGAAGGGCTTAATCGTCTGGGCAATTGGATCGGTCGAAAGTTCACCGCTTCAACTGACGATATTAGTGTAGCACAAGGATTTATTACAGCCTCCCTCGTATTTGTGATAGGCGCCCTGTCAGTCATTGGTGCACTGGACGGCGGGCTCCGTGGAGATCATGAAGTGCTCATAACAAAAGGTGTTATTGATGGTTTCGTGGCATTAGTTTTAACGACGACACTTGGATTTGGTGTTATATTTTCAGTCGTACCCGTTGTCCTTTATCAAGGGTCGATCGCGCTGCTTGCAACGCAAATCAATCAGTGGATACCCGAAGAGATGTTAAATGGTCTTATTGGTGAATTGACCGCTGTGGGCGGTTTAATGATTGTGGCGATCGGTTTCAATCTATTGAAAGTTATCGAAATCAGAGTGGGGAACTTGCTACCGTCTGTTTTGACAGTGGGAATTGTCTATTATATCTATTTGTTATTCTAAGAGTTAATGGCTCTTTTAGCATTCTTTGTTGCTTTGCTGCTTGGCCTCTTAGTTTCGACGCACAGATCGCTGGCTATTGACGTCGTGAACTTGCCTGCCGGTCCCACAGGATAAAGGAAAGCTTCGACTTGGGTTGCTGCTTCAGTGAAAGCGCTTGCAAACAAGGATCACCAAACATATTGCCGAAGCATCTTTAAACCCTTAATGATAATCAGAAACCATCTCACTAATGAATAATTAAAGTGTGCCGCGGTCTATGATTTTGCATTCATAACCTATCCTTATAGAAAACAATCAAGTTAATAGTTTTTTTATAAGATCAGAATATATATCATTTCAGGTGTAAATTCTCCGATTTCTTCAAGTCTGACTTCTGGCTTCTGAATTCTGAGAAGATGAAGCTGGATCCGGGATTTTTTTATTAGTGTTTAGTTTCTGTGAAGGGCGTGATTCAGCACCGGTTAATTGTTGATCGATTTTTGCCAGTAAAGCAGCAATGATTTGTGCCATTTCGACAACAATTGAAAGTCTTGTGTTTTGTAAGATAGCATAGTCCATAAACCCGCTAATGTTGACAACACCGGTAATATGGATGTCCCCGATGGCGGGAAGTTTTTTATTCAATGCCGCGCCGGGGTAGAGTGATCCAACATCGGCGATAATATGACCAACTGATTCAGTTTTGCCTAACGAAGCATCAATGGCTATGATATAGGGATAACGGTGCTTCTTGAAAATCTCCTTCATCCTGTCTTCTATATTGATGGCATGAACCGGATCAGGCAATGTGCCATAGACTTGTAAGTGCTTAGGTTTCATTTCAGATAAAAAGGAACCAATTAAAGGGCCAAGCGCATCCCCCGTTGAACGGTCTGTTCCAATACAAATAATAATGTATTCGTGCGGTTCTGACGGCAGCCAGGAAAGAATTCGCTCGTTCATTTGTTCCAAAAGAGTTGGATCTGTAAACTTGAGTTTTAGCTTTTCATTTTTTGTAATGAAACGATTCATTAGATTCATAGCTTATCCTCCACAAACATATTGGTATTAGTATACGGAAAATATTATCAAACTATACGTGGATAAATATAAGTGGCTGTTCAAAAAGTCCGGTAACAATAACACATCGGTGTTTCTAGTTGGCTTGTTTCTCCGCGGCTTATGTATCTAAAGACATACATTACGCTGCTCGAAACGGCGCCGCCTATGAAACTTCTCGGTCCTTGTTATCCTCCTTTTTGAACACGCATTATAATGGAGGAGAAGCTATGTTTCAAGCTGGTCTGAAATGGATGTTTTTGATCATTGGCACAACTATTGGAGCGGGTTATGCATCCGGCAGAGAGCTGTGGCAATTTTTCGGACATGAAAGTGGTCTGGCCATTTTGCTGTTTACTATATTTTTTTCGATATGCTGTTATGTCATAATGGATGTTAGCTTTAATCAGCAATCAAGCGACTATTTGCCCGTGCTCCGTGATATTGTGGGGGACAGGCTGACAAAAGTATATGATGTCATGATTTTTTTATATTTATCTACCACCACAGTGATCATGATTGCTGGGAGCGGTGCAACCGGACAAGCATTTAATCTCTCCTATTGGTGGGGGGTTCTGGCTATAGCCATTAGTTTAATTTTTTTATTTTTGAAGGATATCAGTGGATTCCTGGCGATGAATCAGCTCGTATTGCCTTTATTGCTTGGCGGACTGCTTTATATATTATTGTTATTTATGAATGATCAGGGCATCAACATGCTGTCCCATTTGGACGGACAGCGTAATTGGACAGCAGCGTTTCCTTTTACGGCATTGAACATCCTGCCGCTGATTGCTGTATTGGGAGCAATAGGGAATAAGGTCAGAACAAAAACAGAAATATACATAGCTGCGATTGGAAGCGGACTGATATTAGGCACTATCTCATTTATTTATAACAGCAGCCTGATACAAATTGCAGACGAACTTTTATTATACGAAATTCCATTATTTGCCATTTTGAATCATTATCCGGTTGAGATACTTATTTTTATGTCAATCTTATTATGGTTTGCTATTTTTACGACAGCTGCCTCCGGAATTCTGGGAATGGTTTCCCGCCTGCAAAGTATGTGGAACGCTCCGATATGGCTGCTCGCAGCATTGATTGTGGTTGCCATGGTGCCTTTGACAACAGTTGGTTTTTCCACACTGATTAATTATATTTATCCGGTATACGGTATTTTGAATTTGTATGTATTAACACGATTACTTTTGTACCCGTTGTGGAATAAAACAATGAAGCATCCATAATGTCGCTTTTCTTTCCATAATTAAGAGGTTATTGTAAAATTATTTATAGAAACATGACGGAGGTATAATAGTGGATTTTCTTAATAACCAAATGAATGAATTATGGGAGTATATAACAGGACCTGAACTTTGGGTTAATATCGCAACAGCAATCTTACAAGCCATTCTGATTATGGTAATAGCTGTGATTATTGTTCGGGTTGGAAACAATGTCGTTACCCGAATATTTGACAGCAGATCCCGGGGGCCTCTGCGCATTACGGAAAGACGCGAAGTGACGATTAAGAAGCTTATCCAAAATTCAATGAAATATACTGTTTATTTCATTGCGTTTATCATGGTTCTGGATGGGGCGTTTGGTTTTGATGTTGGTGCTTTGCTGGCAGGTGCCGGTGTGGCAGGTCTCGCCATTGGTTTTGGTGCACAAAACCTTGTACGGGACATTATTTCAGGCTTCTTCATTATATTTGAGGATCAATTCTCAGTCGGCGATTACATTTTAACAGCAGGTTCTGAAGGGTACGTAGAGGAAATTGGAATGCGCACCACTAAAATAGAAAGCTGGACAGGCGAACAGTTTGTCATTCCAAATGGTAATGTGACTCAGGTGACCAATTACTCGGTTCACAACGGACTTGCTATAGTCGACGTCAATATTCCATACGAGAATGACGTTGAGACCGCCGAAAATATTATTGGAGACGTTATAAAGACACTGCCTGATAAATATGAAGAAATTGTTAAAGTGCCTGAGATTTTCGGGGTGGAAGTATTGGATACGTCCCATTTTGTTCTTCGGGTGATTGCAGAAACGTTGCCTTCCTACCAATGGAAAGGTTCCAGAAACATTCGTAAAGAGATTAAAGAAGTTCTTTATAAAGAGGGTATCCAGATTCCTGCACCACGTCTTATCATGTATTCACGAAACCAGGAGCCTGACTCACTGCAGATTGATCCAGAGCGGGAAATGTAAGGGAGGAAAAAGGTATGGCAGACAAGGAATTCGGTTTAAATGACATTGTCCAAATGAAAAAACCGCATCCATGCGGAGAAAACCGCTGGAAAATTATCCGAATGGGGATGGATATCCGGATAAAATGTTTGGGATGCAATCATAGTGTGATGATTCCCCGAAAAGAGTTCACGAAAAAAATGAAAAAAATCATCGATAAGGCCGAAGCTTAAAAATTTGTCCAAAATAGTTTTCAGTGGTATTATTTATTCTTTTTATATACCACCGGAAACAGCAAAAGCGAATTATCTGGCATAACCTTGTCAAAATGAGCATTTTAAAATGCCCATTTTGGCTTTTTATTTGCTTGTCATTTTAAAAGCTTGTATCTATAATTGGTATGACTGACGCGTTCATATGAATGGAATCCTTAAGGAGTGAAAGTTGACATGTCTTTGACAGCAGGAATCGTCGGACTTCCGAACGTTGGCAAATCAACTCTGTTTAATGCCATCACACAAGCGGGTGCTGAAGCAGCAAACTACCCGTTTGCGACAATCGATCCGAATGTGGGGATTGTGGAAGTTCCTGATGATCGCTTAAATAAATTAACTGAATTGGTAAACCCGAAAAAAACAATCCCGACAACATTTGAATTCACCGATATTGCCGGTATTGTGAAAGGTGCAAGCAAAGGAGAAGGGCTGGGCAACCAGTTTCTGTCCCATATCCGCCAAGTGGATGCTATTGTTCAGGTCGTCCGCTGTTTCCAGGATGATAATATCACCCACGTTTCAGGCAAAGTGGATCCACTTGATGATATTGAAATCATTAACCTGGAACTAATACTGGCAGATCTCGAAACCGTTAATAAACGGCTTCAGCGGGTTGAAAAAATGGCAAGACAGAAAGATAAAGAAGCTGTAGCGGAGTATAATCTGCTTGAGGTGCTAAAAGAAGGACTTGAAGCGGAAAAGCCAGCTCGTGCACTGGAATTATCGGATGAACAGTGGAAGCTGGTGAAAGATCTTCATTTGCTTACAAGCAAACCGGCATTATATGCAGCCAATGTGAGTGAAGAGGATGTTACAGACCCGGAGTCAAACGAAGCAGTACAAAAAGTAAGAGAATACGCGGCGGGCGAAAATGCTGAAGTTATTGTTGTTTGTGCCAAAATAGAGGAAGAAGTTGCGGAATTGGATGCTGAAGAGAAAGAAATGTTTCTCGATGATTTAGGAATTGCAGAAGCCGGACTGGACCAGCTGATTAAAGCTTCTTACAACTTATTGGGGCTGGGAACGTACTTTACAGCAGGTGAACCAGAAGTACGTGCATGGACATTCCGTAAAGGGATGAAAGCACCACAGGCAGCAGGTATTATCCATACAGATTTTGAACGTGGTTTTATCCGCGCGGAAACCGTCTCTTACGAAGATTTGATAAGCGCTGGAACAATGGTAAAAGCACGGGAAGAAGGCAACGTCCGCCTCGAAGGCAAAGAATACATCGTCCAGGACGGCGACGTTATCCACTTCCGGTTTAATGTTTAGGCTTTTTCATATGGTTGCTTTTTAAAAGATTATGGATTTCCATATACTGCGAAGTAAGTTTAGGTGTAAGTTAGTGCAGGAAGCGCATTTTGCTTCCGAGGAGGCTGAATCGTTGCCCTAAGGTGCGCGACTGCCCGGAACGGAAATCAACATAGTACTTACGTCGCTGTTTATATCAACTACAAAAGTTAGTTAACAACAAATTTTACGAAAAGAGCCTTTCAAAAAGAATACAGTGATATAACAAATCAGGATCTCTCGAATGCTTGTTTTTCATATGATATTTTGATATAATTCACCATTGTGAGTAATGGCATAAATATTACTCCTTGCTCTTTTCACAGAAAAAGGGCCGCTAAGACCAAAAGGAGGTGTAACGGATGAGAAAATATGAAATCATGTATATCATCCGCCCGGACATGGAAGAGGAAGCTCAAACCAATTTGATTGAGCGTTTCAGCAGCGTGCTGACAAATAACGGGGCGGAAGTTGAAAAAGTTGATGAAAAAGGCAAGCGCCGTCTTGCATATGAAATCAACGATTATCGTGATGGCTATTATGTCATCATCAATTTCAGCGGTGATGAAAATGCAATAAACGAATTTGACCGCCAAGCGAAATTCTCTGATGATATAATCCGTCATATGGCTATTCGAGAAGAAGATCAATAAAATAGGGAGTGGTTCTGATGAATCGTGTCGTACTCGTTGGCAGACTAACGAGGGATCCTGATTTGCGTTATACACCAAATGGCGTAGCAGTTGCTAACTTTAGAATTGCAATTGACCGTCCGTTTTCCAATCAGCAGGGAAATCGTGATGCTGATTTCATTAATTGCGTTGTATGGCGGAGAGCCGCTGAAAATCTGGCAACATACATGAAAAAAGGCAGCATGATTGGTGTCGATGGCCGGATTCAGTCACGTTCATTTGAAGGACGAGATGGAAATACCGTCTTTGTAACTGAAGTTGTCGCAGATAATATTCAGTTCCTGGAATCGAAAGGGACGTCACAATCGAGAGATCAGCAGCCTTCAGGATTCCAGCCAAACCAGAATCAAAATCAGAACCAGAACCAGACAACTCAAACCCAAACGAACGAAAATCCATTCAAAGATAATGGAGAACCTATTGACATATCAGACGATGATTTACCATTCTAAAGGCTTGAGAATAGAAATAGGAACAATCTGATTATTCATGCCTTATAATAAAAGGAGGCTTACTAATGGCAGCTCGTCGCGGTCGTGCAAGACGTCGTAAAGTGTGTTACTTCAAAGCGAACGGTATTACACACATTGATTATAAAGATGTTGATCTATTGAGAAAGTTCATTTCGGAGCGTGGGAAAATTCTTCCTCGTCGTGTAACAGGAACTTCCG
Source organism: Lentibacillus amyloliquefaciens (assembly GCF_001307805.1). Classification (GTDB taxonomy): domain Bacteria; phylum Bacillota; class Bacilli; order Bacillales; family Amphibacillaceae; genus Lentibacillus; species Lentibacillus amyloliquefaciens. Next base: position 2,732,553 of record NZ_CP013862.1, read on the forward strand.
CAAAGTATCAGCGTAAATTGACTAAAGCAATTAAACGTGCTCGTCAAGTGGCACTATTGCCATATGTTACTGAGTAAACCTTAAAAACCCGGTCCACACAGAAGTGGATCGGGTTTTTTAAATGATAATTTTACCTTTATCCAATTTTAATATTCGATCACCAAGCATGCTGGCTTCTTGTTCATCATGCGTTACGAGGAGTACAGGGATACGCCACAATTTATGGAGCTCAAGCAATTCATTCTGGCATTCCAGTTTGGTTTGGCGATCGAGAGAGGAAAAGGGTTCATCCAACAGCAGTGCATCAGGCTGTGTAACGAAAGCACGACTGAGAGCAACCCGCTGTTTTTCGCCGCCGGATATCTGGCTTGGATACTTATCAAGCAAATGGTTGATGCCCATCATATCAGTAAGTCGGCACATTAATTGGTCATCCTTAAGGCCGTAACGTATATTTTTTTTAACTGTCATATGCGGAAATAAGGCATAATCCTGAAAAACATAACCAATATGGCGTTTTGCTGCCGGGACCGGTTTTTTGTTTTCCGGGTAAAACGCACGCTGATTAAGAGTGATTTGACCGGCATTAGGCATGCTCAGTCCTGCGATGCAGTTCAGTATAGTTGTCTTACCGGCACCTGAGGGCCCGAATAAAACGGCAATTTCGCTATTGACGCTAAAATGAACATCCAGCAAGAAAGCTTGAAGGTTCTTTTGAATATCGACTGAAAGCATCATTCATCCTCCACCTGTTAGTCATTACTTGAAAAGCGTAAAATATTGCGCTCACTCCACCAGTTCAGCCATAAAATTGCCGCAAATCCGATAAGCAATATACTGATTACCCAAAATAAAGCGGCCTCTCTATTTCCCGACTCGACTGCAAAATAGATACTTAGCGGAATTGTTTCAGTTTTGTTCGGTATGTAGCCGGCAATCATGAGTGTTGCACCAAATTCACCAAGTCCCCTGGCAAACGTAAGAACTAGTCCTGCAAGCAGCCCGGGCCATGCAAGCGGGAAAGAAATCGTCCAAAAAACGCGCCATCCGGACGCTCCCATTGTACGAGCAGCATTTTCAATATTACGGTCGTATTTTTGAAATGAAGCAGCGGCACTTTGGTACATCAGAGGAAACGACACGACAATCGCTGCAATGACTGCACCTATCCATGTAAAGACCACCTGAAAATCAAACCAGTGCAAAAGTAATTTTCCAATCGGTCCATTATTACCGAACAGGAACAGTAAGCCGAATCCGACAACTGTAGGCGGCAAAACAAGCGGCAGCATTAATAGAGATTCAATGATACGCTTCCCGGGGAATCGGTTCCGCGTTACGATCCGTGCTAAAAACACACCTGTAATGAATACAAAGACCGTGGCAATCCCGGCTATTTTCAATGACAAAAACAGTGGTGTTAAGTCCATCTTTTATGCCCCTTCAACTACTAAACCCATGTGACTCTAAGATAGCCTGTGCCCTGTCACTCTGTAAAAATTGAATAAATTTATTAGATTCGTCTTTCACTTGGCTTGATTCAATCACCGCAGCCGGGTAATGGATAGGATCATGCAAACTGTCATCAATTGCTAATAGTTCATTGACTAACTCGGATCTTTCCAAGTCACTGCCATAAACGATGCCAATTTCTGTATTGCCTGATTCCACATATGTAAGCGTCTGCTGGGCATTCGCTGTATAAACAAATTTGTCTTTCAAATCGCCCATAATACCACTTTCGCGCAATGCTTGTTCAGCATATTTTCCGGCTGGCACAGTCGCAGGATCACCGAGTGTGATTTGTTCTGTATTAAGTGTTGTAAGGTCTGATAATGTATTTACTGAGTAGGAAGTGCCCTGGGTGGAAATAACGGCCAATCTATTTTGAATAAAATCGGTGCGTGAGTCTGATACAATCCTATTCGCTTCTTCCAGCTCATCCATCCAGTACTGATCAGCAGACAGGAATAGATCAACGGGTGCACCTGATTTGATTTGCTGGGCAAGTTTACCGCTTGATCCATAATTTAAAGTTAATGTAATATCAGGGTTCTCTGACTCAAATTCACGTTTTAATTCTGAAAGTGTGTCAGATAAACTTGATGCAGCGGCCACAAGTATTTCCTTGTTATTGGAACCTTCCTGACCTGAACACCCTGCTGCAAATAACAGGCAGACGATCAGAAAGCCGGACATGAGATTTCGCATGACTAAAACTCCTATTTTCGTTTTTTTCTTCTTGGATAAACAGTAATCATTTTAAGCATAAAAAGAAATGAATACAGGATGAATAATACTAAAAAGACGTCCGTAATGGGAAAAAAGAAAGCTGCTATCGGATATAGCATAAATGGAATAGTTGCTGTATAAGCATTAAGCTTCCAAAGAATTGAAAAACGGATCTTACGGTTGAGCAATTTTGCAATGCCTGTCCCGGCATAAGCAAGCAGTGAAATATATAAGAAAACGGCTATCGTTAACGGCAAATAAGAAAAGATAAAAAAATATATAAGAAAAACAGGAAAACTTATTACCGCGCCGGCGCTATCGTCGGTTGTCAGCTGACTGGTCAGTGAAGGAACGGAAATAAGCAGTATCAGTATGAATAGATATATAACTGTGACATCCATGCCAACCCGATTTAATTTAAACATCGCTTGCTTATTCGGCAATTTTAAACTGTTAATGAATGTTTGTAACAATACCACACTTTTCATCTCCGGACATAAAATCGTACAATACATTCATTATAATAGAAAATATCATTCCTGGCACACGTTGACTATGAATATTTCTTGAAAAATAAATTAATCGACAAATTTCCCGAAATATTTCCCGGGAAATATTTCGGGAAATGATAAAATTCATTGTTTAAAAATCTGCTGTAGCGTTTCAATCATTTCAAATACCAATTAAAGCTTAAATCATGTTATCATATAACAACGAGGTGATTTTCTTATATAAAGATATTACTGTAAATGATGTTTTCAAAAGACTCAAAGAGGGTGCAATAAATGAATCAATCGAAACAACTGACAGATGGAGCACTGTTGACAGCAGTATTTATGGTATTGATGCTGATTTCAGCATTTGTTCCTTTCATCACATTAATCGCTACATTTCTGCTGCCTGTACCCTTCATTTTATTTGCTTCCAGGTACGACTGGAAGCCTTCAATTGTGATGCTGATTACTGCTGTGATTTTATCATCACTGCTTACTTCCATTTTTTCTTTGCCGATTCCTGTTTTGATGGGTCTTGGAGGAATTATGATTGGAAGTGCAATTTATCATAAACTTTCGCCGTATGAAACCTGGGCACGCGGAACAATCGGTTTTGTAATTGGGCTAGTGCTCATTTTTGTTTTCAGCCAATTTGTATTTCAAGTCAATCTGGTAAATGAAATTGATAATATGGTACAGGAATCAATTGCAACGAGCCAGGAAGTCATGGAGCAATTTGGTTTGAGTGATATGCCGGAGGAACAGTTGAGTATGGTGACAGAACAAATGGGCATGCTCACGGACCTTCTGCCAGTTTGGCTGGCGATTGTTGCACTGTTGCTTGCCTTTATTAGCCAATGGCTCAGTTATAAAGTTATAAACCGCCTGGAACGAAAACAGTTATACTTTCCGCCGTTTCGTTCATTAAGGTTGCCGGTGTCATTAATTTGGATTTACTTTTTTTCCTTAATCATTTCCTTTTTCGATTTGGATCAATCGGGAATAGTTTATATAGCCGTTAATAATGTATTGATGCTTACGGGCATATTAATGGTCCTGCAAGGTTTTTCCTTTATATTTTTCTATGCTCATGCAAAGCGGATGTCGAAAGCATTGCCTATAACAAGTATTGTTCTGACATTATTTTTCCCGATTTTCTTTCTTTTTTTAGTCCGTTTGTTAGGTATAATTGATATTGGTTTTTCTTTAAGGAATAGAATTTCCAATGTTAAGAAGTAATTGGGAGTTAAAGTAGGAGCTGATTATATGGAGGATAAGCAAAAAAAACCATCGTTAGGCAATCACTTATGGATTACTTATGCTGTCTCAGTGATATTGCTTGGTTTTGTATGGTACTTTCAGTGGACAATCGGGCTGGTACTGACCGTGGTGCTGGCTGCAGTGTTATACTATAGTATCTATAATGAAAGAAAGCGGCAGCACGATACTGAAAACTATATAGCGACACTCTCCCACCGTGTAAAGCGTGTCGGAGAAGAAGCTTTATTGGAGATGCCAATTGGCATTATACTGTATAATGAAGATTATAAAATCGAATGGGCGAATCCGTATATGAATGGATTTACCGAAGATGATACATTGGTCGGCAAGTCACTTAATTCCCTTGTGGATGACTTTTCATCAATGATTAAAGAAAATAAAGATGAAATGTGGCTTAAGCTTGAGGGCTATCATTTTCAAATCACCATTAAAAAAGATGACCGGCTATTATACTTGTCAGACCGGACCGCACAATCTGAAATCCAAACACGGTATAATTATGAGAAAACCGTTATTGCGATTATTTTTATCGATAACTATGAGGAAATAACTCAAAACATGGATGATACACTCAAGAGTCAGCTGAACTCGAAAGTGACGTCAGTATTGAATCAGTGGTCCAATGATTACGGCATTTATTTAAAAAGAAGTTCCCAGGATCGCTTCTTGGGGGTTTTAACGAAAGAAACACTTGATCAACTGGAAAAAGCGAAGTTCGACATATTGGATGAAGTCCGTGAATTAAATGCGGAACAGAATATACCGATCACATTAAGTATTGGCATAGGACTTGGCGATAGCCTTTTACCGGAACTTGGTGAAATGGCTCAGTCGAGTCTTGATTTAGCATTAGGCCGCGGCGGCGATCAGGTCGTCATAAAAGATGACCTTGGAAAGGTGCGCTTTTACGGCGGCCGGACAAATCCGATGGAAAAACGTACACGCGTAAGAGCGCGGGTTATCTCTCACGCCTTGAAAGACTTGGTTCAGGGCAGCGATAATGTCATTATCATGGGGCATAAATCCCCGGATATGGATTCCATCGGTGCCGCTATCGGTATTTTAAACATCGTTAAAGCCAATAATGTTGAAGGCTACATTGTGCTGGATCCTGATGATGTTGATACCGGTGTTCACCGGCTTGTTGAAGAGTTGAAAGAAGAAGAGACGATATGGCAGCATTTCATTGATCCTGAAGAATCAGAAGCATTGCTGACGAGCCGGAGCCTTATAGTTGTTGTCGACACCCACAAACCATCCATGGTAGCCAATGAAAGGCTGTTGAACAAAACGGAATACAAAGTAGTTATTGATCATCACCGCCGTGCTGAAGAATTTGTGGACAATCCGACACTCGTTTATATGGAGCCGTATGCATCATCTACAGCTGAACTTGTGACAGAGCTGCTGGAGTACCAGCCGCATAACCTGAAACTGAAAATGCTGGAAGCAACCGCATTACTGGCCGGGATCATTGTCGATACGAAAAGCTTTACCTTAAGGACAGGGTCCCGTACGTTTGATGCTGCCTCCTATTTAAGATCGAAGGGTGCTGATACGGTACTTGTGCAGCGCTTTATGCAAGAAGATTTGGATATTTACGTAAAACGAAGCAAACTCATTGAGCGAGCGGAGAAATACCATGGTACAATTGCTATTTCAAAAGGAGAAAGCGGAGAAGAATACGGCGGTGTTCTTATTGCACAGGCTGCAGATACACTGTTGACGATGACGAGCATTAATGCATCGTTTGTTATCTCTGAACGCCGTGATGGGCGGATTGGGATAAGCGCTCGTTCGCTTGGTGATATTAACGTCCAGGTTATTATGGAAAAAATGAATGGCGGGGGCCATTTAACAAATGCCGCCACACAGATTGAAGATACGACAATTGAAGATGCGGAAGCGCTTCTGAAAGATATAATAGAAGAATATTTGACTGGAGGGGAAACTGAATGAAAGTAATATTCACACAAGATGTTAAAGGAAAAGGAAAAAAAGGTGACGTAAAAAACGTATCAGATGGCTATGCACGCAACTATTTGCTGAAGAATAATCTGGCTGAAGAGGCTACCTCAGGAAATATGAAGAAACTCGAAGCGAAAAAGAAAAAAGAGCAACAGCAAGCCGAAGAAGAAAAGAAAGAAGCAGAATTGCTGAAACAGGAACTTGCCAATACAACTGTTGAAATTAAGGCAAAATCCGGTGATTCCGGCCAGCTCTTTGGATCAATCACGTCGAAGCATATAGCCGATACGTTAAAACAAGATCATAACTACAAAATTGATAAGCGAAAAATTGAACTGGATAATCCGATCAGAACGCTGGGCTATACAGATGTACCTGTAAAGCTGCACTCGGAAGTGACCGGTACGATCAAAGTTCACGTTGAGGAGAAATAACTGACGTGTTTATGGTGCTAAGAATCTTCTTACGAGGGGGTAGACGATGAGCGAACTTTGGAATGACCGTGTGCCGCCGCATAATATTGAAGCAGAACAGGCTGTCATCGGTGCCATATTTCTGGAGCCTGAATCACTGTCATCAGCAGCTGAACGCTTAATGCCTGATGATTTTTATCGTGCCAGCCATCAGCGTATTTTTGATACCATGCTGAAGTTAACGGATAGAGGTGAACCAATCGACCTTGTCACGGTAACCACGTTGCTGTCCAATGAGAAGAAGTTGGATGAAGCAGGCGGTGTCAGTTATCTGTCTGATTTGGCCAGCAGTGTTCCAACAGCAGCCAATATAGTCCACTACAGCAAAATCGTAGAAGAAAAAGCATTGCTCCGGCGGCTGATCAGAACAGCAACAGATATCGTGACCTCAGGATTTGCCACTGAAGACGACGTAGAAGACGTGTTAAACGAAGCGGAAAAGAATATTCTGGAAGTGTCCAGTCAGAAAAATACCGGGAACTTTAAAGCAATTAAAGATGTGCTGATTGATGTCTATGATAATATTGAACAGCTGCATAACCATGATGGTGATGTAACCGGCATCCCAACCGGCTATCGGGACCTGGATCAGATTACGTCCGGTTTCCAGCGCAACGATTTGATCATTATTGCAGCCCGTCCATCGGTAGGTAAAACCGCTTTTGCCTTAAATATTGCACAGAATGTCTCTGTTAACACGGACGAAAATGTTGCGATTTTCAGTTTGGAGATGGGTGCTGATCAGCTTGTGTCACGTATGCTTTGCGCAGAAGGCAATATTGATGCGCAGCGGCTGCGGACCGGCAGGCTTGAAGCGGATGATTGGAGCAAACTGACGATGGCAATGGGAAGCCTTTCAAATGCCGGAATTTTTATTGATGATTCACCCGGGATTCGTGTCAGTGAGATACGTTCGAAGTGCCGCCGGCTTAAGCAGGAACATGGACTCGGCATGATTTTGATAGATTACTTGCAGCTGATTCAAGGAAGCGGGAATTCCAGAGAAAACAGGCAGCAGGAAGTATCAGAAATATCCCGAGCACTTAAAGCCCTGGCCCGTGAACTTAATGTGCCTTTGATTGCTCTGTCTCAGTTGTCGCGTGGAGTTGAGGCACGTCAGGATAAAAGGCCGATGATGTCGGACTTGCGTGAATCAGGCAGTATTGAGCAGGATGCAGATATTGTCGGATTCCTGTACCGCGATGATTATTATGATGAAGAATCAGAAAAACAAAATATTATCGAAATCATTATCTCCAAACAGCGGAATGGTCCAGTCGGCAATGTTGAACTGGCTTTTGTGAAAGAATATAATAAGTTCGTGGATTTGGACCACCGGTATTCAGATAGTGATGTGCCGCCAGAACCGGTACAAGCCTGACATACAATAGGGTGTCTCGTGATTAAATGAGAGAAAAACAGCGTCATACAGTGATGCTGTTTTTTCTTTTTAACTGTTTTCTAAAATGTTTTTTTTGACAAAAAATCCATAAACTACGAAGTAACTTTAGGTGTAAGTTGGTGCGTTGTCTACCGCTTCGGAAATACACTGCGCGCACCTTAGGGCTCGCGCTGAGCCTCCTCGCTCGCAAAGAACGCTCGCTGTGGGGTCTCAACGTCTTCGCTTTCCCGCTGGAGTCTTCGTGTATTTCCTTCGCTATCGCGGCATTGATTGGAGCGGAGGGCAGTCGAATCCTGCGGGAAAGCGGGCGGATGAAATCCGAGCAGGAAGAGGTTTTTGCTTCCGAGGAAGCTGAAGCGTTGCCCTAAGGTGTGCGACTGCCTGGAACGGAAATCAACATAGCATTTACTTCACAGTTTACATCAACTACGATTAAAACACATCAAAATTCACGAAAATGGCCTCACTTAAACGAACATTATTATGATAAAACCATAAATTATTCGTTTTTTGTTTTGACATGCTCTTATTTTACTGATAAGATTACGTTGTTAATAGTTAAAAATATAAATGAAGAATACTTGGAGGTGCGCTATGTCCTCAGTAGTCGTGGTAGGTACACAGTGGGGCGATGAAGGAAAAGGGAAAATTACAGATTTTCTGTCGCAAAATGCTGAAGTGGTCGCTCGCTATCAAGGTGGCAATAATGCTGGTCATACGATTAAATTTGATAATATAACATATAAATTGCACCTGATCCCATCCGGAATTTTTTTCAATGACAAAACGTGTATTCTCGGGAATGGGATGGTTATCGATCCAAAGGCATTTACGGATGAAATTGCTTATTTGCATGAACGGAATATCTCAACGGACAATTTACGTATCAGCAACCGCGCACATGTCATTTTGCCGTATCACCTGAAATTGGATGCTCTTCAGGAAGAAGATAAAGGTGAAGATAAAATCGGTACAACGAAAAAGGGAATAGGCCCGGCCTATATGGATAAAGCTGCCAGAAGCGGCATTCGGGTTGCGGACTTACTGGACAAAGACACTTTCCGCAGCAAGCTTGAACAAAATCTAAAAGAGAAAAACCGTTTGTTGGAAAAAGTTTATGAAGTTGATCCGATTCAGGTTGAAGATATATTGGAAGAGTACTATGAATATGGCCAGCAGATGGCTCAATATGTCTGTGATACCTCAGTTGTATTGAATGATGCACTTGATGACGGCCGCCGCGTTTTATTTGAAGGGGCTCAAGGCGTCATGCTCGATATTGATCAGGGGACTTACCCGTTTGTGACGTCTTCCAACCCGATTGCCGGAGGTGTCACGATCGGTTCTGGCGTGGGGCCAACTAAGATTAACCATGTTGTCGGTGTTTCGAAAGCCTATACAACTCGTGTCGGCGACGGCCCTTTCCCAACTGAACTGCATGATGAAGTTGGAGACCGGATACGTGAAACCGGGAATGAATATGGAACGACGACAGGTCGGCCGCGCCGTGTGGGCTGGTTTGACAGTGTTGTTGTCCGCCATGCGCAGCGGGTGAGTGGAATTACCGATTTAACCATCAATTCTTTGGATGTGTTAACGGGTCTTGAAACTCTGAAAATTTGTGTGGCCTATAAATATAAAGGTGAAAGAATTCATGAATTTCCCGCAAGCCTGGCAAATCTTGCTGAGTGTGAGCCGGTATATGAAGAGATGCCGGGATGGGATGAAGATATCACAGATGTACGAAGCATCCATGATCTTCCGGAAAATGCCCGGCATTATCTCGAACGGATTTCCCAGTTGACAGAAATTCCATTATCCATTTTTTCTGTCGGTCCTGACCGAAAACAGACAAACGTTGTCAGAAGTGTATATAGCTAAATTATAAAATACAAAAGGCTTCTTCGAAAAAATCAGAAGGGGTCTTTTTTAGTGTCATTTTTAACCAATTTGATGTCAAAAATGTCAGGGATTATACAATTACATTACATTTGTCCCAGTCGTATTTTGTATAAATTGAAACTATGATAGATTTAGTTGTGGAAAATGAGAGCGTCTGCATAATAAAGAGATATAAAATAACTCATACTTATATAGTGGAAGCGTTGCGGACAGTTGCAATTCAGTAATTTGTCCAATGGTGTCAGGGGGAATAATGATTTGTGGAAAGAGAGTAGAAAGATAACAGAAAATCCGTTAATACTGGCGAAAATGGGCATGGTACTTTGCGTGGGTCTGTCTTTAATGATGAGTACGGTTTACGCACATGCCAGTGAAGCACTTAGTGAAGTATACCATGTTTACGTAGATGATGAATACATTGGAAAAATAGATGATAAAGCCGCAATTAAGGGTATGATGGCAGCTAAAGTTGAGGAAAAAGAAAAGGACTTCAGTGACTATGATTTGTCAATCGCAGAAGACGTCTCTTTCGTTCCAGAGCGCGTATTTAACCCGGCGTATAACAACAGCAAAGTAAAAAAATACGTTCGTGACAGCCTGAGCGTCAAAGCAGATGCGATCAAACTGAGAATTGCTGAAGAGACAGCAGGTATTTTTAAAGACAAAAAAGCAGCCGAAAAAGTGCTGAAGAAATATAAAGCTAAGCATGTCGATGAAGCGGTCTTGAGTAAACTTGAACCGGCAGAACAGACCAGTACAAATGACAATTATACCGGGGAAGCATTGCAGAATCCCGAACAGGGGGACTCAGAGTTGACGCCGGGGGATGCCATTATTACAAACGTCAATTTGTCGGAAAATGTTTCAATCACCGAGCAAAAAGTCGACCCGGCTGAAGTTCTGACGGTGAAACAGGGTGTAAAGAAACTTAAAAAAGGAACGCTTGAAGATAAAGTTCATAAAGTCGGTAAGAATGAAGTGCTTGGCGGTATTGCAAATCAGTACGACTTAACGGTTGATGAGCTGCTGGATTTAAATGATGACCTGAATGAAGGTGATGTCCTGCAGATTGATCAGGAAATTCATGTGACAGATTACGAACCCTTTGCCGATGTAATTGTAAAAGAAGAGAAAATGAAAAACGAAACGATTGATTATGAAACAAAAGTGATCGAATCAGATGATTTATATAAAGGCGATGAAAAAGTAAAACAAGAAGGAAAAACAGGCAAGAAAGAAGTTCTTTATTCACTTGAGAAGCGTAATGGCGAAAGTACGAAGAAAGAAGTTATCGACGAAGAGACGACAAAAGAACCTGTTAAAAAGATCATTGTGAAAGGGACAAAAGTCGTACCATCACGCGGTACCGGCAACCTTAATTGGCCTGCAGCCGGGGGACATGTAACCAGTGGTATGGGCGAACGCTGGGGATCCATGCATAAGGGTGTGGATATTGCAGGCGCAAGCGACCGGTCGATTCTGGCAGCCGATAACGGAACGGTCGTCTCAGCCGGATTTGACAGCGGCGGTTATGGTAATAAAGTTGTCATCAATCACAACAATGGCATGAAAACCATTTATGCGCACCTGTCCTCTATCAGTGTCAGCCCGGGTGAGACTGTTGAAAAGGGAAAGAAAATTGGTGTGATGGGCACTACCGGCAGATCAACCGGTATCCATCTTCATTTTGAGGTGTACCAAAATGGTTCCCTTCAAAACCCGCAAGAACATCTCTAGAAAATGAAAATATTAGAATGAAGACTGGTTCAATGTTAATGAGCCAGTTTTTTTAATTAAAGACTCCTTTAGAGCTTAAGCTAGTCGAAAACGAAGCGATTCTTTGACAGCTCCATTCAACCTCATCTTCAATTTTTTGACTTCTAACATAAGACATTTAAGCAAAAGTACGATAGAATAGAGCAAAGGAAGTGTTTTAAAGCAGTAATTTAAAAGCTTCTTTGCAAATTGCAATTTAAAAATTGACGATATTAACCAACAAATTTTTTGAAACACTATTCTTTTAAATATGCTTTAAAAAAGGAAGTGACGGTAAATGGCACAAAAAGTACTGGTAGTAGACGATGAACAACCAATTGCTGATATTTTGAAATTTAATCTTGAAAAAGAAGGCTATGAAGTTGTCATGGCTTACGATGGCGATGAGGCGATTCAGCTGGCCAATGATGAAACACCCGACTTGATATTGCTTGACATCATGCTGCCGGGCAAAGATGGCAATGAAGTATGCCGCGAGATTCGCAAAACGCAATTTATGCCGATTATCATGCTGACGGCCAAGGATGCCGAAATTGACAAAGTACTTGGACTGGAACTCGGGGCTGATGACTATGTCACAAAACCATTCAGCAACCGGGAAGTGATTGCCAGAGTGAAAGCAAACTTGCGCAGGCTGGAGCAGATCCCGGAGGATGGGGTTAAGACTACCAAAAATATTGAAGTAGGACGGCTGGTCATCCATCCCGATGCCTATGCCGTTACGCGGGACGGCGAACAGCTTGAGCTGACACATCGTGAGTTTGAACTGTTGCATTACCTTGCCCGCCACATTGGCCAAGTCATGACACGCGAACATCTGCTTGAAACCGTATGGGGCTATGACTATTTTGGTGATGTCCGGACAGTCGATGTAACAATCCGGCGTCTCCGGGAAAAAATTGAGGATAATCCGAGCAATCCAATGTGGATCGTCACACGGCGAGGCGTTGGCTATTATTTGCGCAATCCTGAACAGGAGTAGGTTACACCGATGCACAAAGTTGGTTTTTTCCGATCGATACAATTAAAGTTCATTATTATATTTATTTTACTGCTGCTGATCACCATTCAGGTCATCAGTACGTATTTTGTTCGCGGTCTTGAAACTGAGCTGAGGGAGAACTTTGAAGAATCGGTGGAAGCCAGTGTCGGCATTTTAGAGGTGAATCTCGAACAGGCCTTCAGTACGGAACGGTCTGAAGATGATGACGAACCGACACTTGAGACGGAAGTACAGGATATTGTAAGAGTTAATGATACAGCGGATATAAATACAATCCAGGTTGTCGATATGCAAAGCCGTATTATTGCCTCAAGTGACACGTCAAGCAGCAGCAATATCGGGAAAAAGACGACAGGCAATTTTATAAATAATGTCCTGCGATTCGGTGATGAAAACACAGGCAACATATACCGGGAAGGGGACCGGATTTACAGGCGAGTGGTGCCAATTTATGATGATGAAGACACCCAGGTTGGAGCACTTTACATTGAAGCGTCGCTGGAAGGTGTTTATAACCAGCTGAATGACATAAACCGTGTTTTCCTGCAAGGATCGATTTTGGCGATTACGGTATCTGCTTTTTTGGGGATTCTCGTTGCCAGAACGATAACGAAACCGATTCAGGAAATGCGACGGCAGGCACAGACGATGGCACGGGAGGATTTTTCCCAGAAAGTTAATGTTTATGGAAAAGATGAAATCGGACAGCTCGCTGAATCGTTTAATGATTTAAATGCCAAATTGAAACATTCGAGGGCATTAACCGAAGAAGAACGGCGTAAATTGAGTTCAGTTCTGTCAAACATGTCTGACGGCGTAATTGCCACAGACCGAAACGGTTTTATTACATTATTAAATGATGCTGCAGGCATTTTAATTGGTTATGAGCCGGAAGAGGCACAGGGTGAGTTTCTGCTGGATGCACTGCAATTGGATGAGAACTCTGTTGATATCTCGGACTTGCCTGAGAGTGGTTCAATGATTATTGATTTTAGTAGCGATGATGAGATTTATCTGATTCGTGCCAAATTCTCGACCATTTCTGATGAAGATAATGATATAACAGGCTTTATTACAGTGCTCAGTGATGTAACCGAGCAGGAAAAAATTGAACGTGATCGGCGCGAGTTTGTCTCGAATGTATCCCACGAGCTGCGGACGCCACTGACAACCATGCGCAGCTATATAGAGGCTCTCACAGAAGGCGCATGGGAAGACAAGGAGATTGCACCGAAGTTCCTTGATGTCACTCAAAAAGAAACCGACCGGATGATCAGAATGGTCAACGATTTGCTTCAGCTTTCCAGGATGGACAACAAAAGTGAGTCGTTGCAGTCAGAGCAGACAGATTTTATTAGCTTTCTGCATCAGGTGATTGATCGGTTTGAAATGAATGCATCTGAAAAAATAGAACTGAAGCGTGATTTGCCAAATGGAAAATATGAAGTCTGGATTGATAAAGATAAAATGATTCAGGTATTGGATAACATTATCTCGAACGCTATCAAGTATTCCCCTGAAGGCGGCACCATTCATTTCAAGGCATCAAAACAGCGCAATCAGCTGCTGGTGACCGTTTCAGATCAGGGTACAGGCATACCATATGATAAGGTTGATAAAATCTTTGAACGTTTCTACCGTGCGGATAAAGCACGTTCACGCAAAATTGGCGGCACAGGACTGGGTCTGGCCATCACAAGGGAATTTATTGAGGCGCATCACGGCAATATTTGGGCAAAAAGCAAAGAAGGTAAAGGGACGACTATTCTCTTTACACTTCCGCTCGTTAATAAGAAGCGGAGGGGTAAATAATGCAATTTGAAACAGTAAAATCATTTATACTATGGGTGCTGATTGGCACGAGCCTCTTGCTTACGTTTGCCCTATGGAGCTACAGTCCTGACCTTGAAAGGTTGCCCCAGGATGTTGTGGAAGAAGGCGCAGAGCTTGACGGTAATGAAGAATCAATCAACAGTCTGGTGGAACCATCCTCAATTATTTTTAAAAGTGGAAATAATTATTTCGGTTTTAAAAATCCGGGTGATCGTCAGTCTTTATACCGGGATATGCAATCATGGACGATGCGTGAATTTGAAAGTACAGGCAGCAACGGGGCACCCGAGGGCGATAATATGGTCGAGTTAATCTTCCCGGATGCGATTCCAATGGAACTGGCAGGATCATTGTTCACATTTAACGGTGATAATGTTTTTCCGGAATGGCAATTTGAACGGCTGTTTCTAACATTTAACGAGAATTCAAATACAATGAATGTCACGTTTCTCTCTGAACATGGTGACCAGCAAGCGACAGCAGTTATTAACAATTCCGAAAAATACAGCATTATGTGGGAGTATCTAACAACTTTTGAAGGATTGACTGAATACTTAAGAGTCGAAACAGGAGACAATCCAACGTATATACCAAGCCATCAAACGAACGTTCCAAGTGTCTCCATAGCGGTTCAAAATATTAATACAAACCTTATGGTAGACACGTTATTTTCAAATCCTGTCAGCCGGAACCGTGTCACTGAAAATGAAATCTATATTACTGACAGCGCGAGCGGACTTATGCGGCTTTATCCAAACAGACGGACAATGGAATTTCAAAACCCGCTGCCGTCATCAACAGAACAACAATTGGAACCGGAAATGCTCTTGGATCAAAGCATCATGAACATTAATGACCATCTTGGCTGGACGAATGAATATAACTTAATGGAACTTAACGCCCGTGCATCGAATAGTACAGTAAGATACCAGTTGTATTATAATGGGTACCCAACTTTCGGCAGCAATTATGTATCCACGATTGAACAGCAATACCGTGGAACGGAATTACACCAATATAACCGTCCCATGTTCAGTCTGCAAAATTACCTGGGCGGCGATGAATCTGTAACATTGCCCTCAGGGAGCCAGGTGGTTGAAAAATTGGAAAACAATTCGGCATATAATATGGATAATATACGGCATATAAGAATTGGCTATGATTTAATTTATCAAAACGATGCTGATGCCATCACATTGGATCCTGCCTGGTTTATGGATTACAATGGCACATGGCAGAAAATTGACTTTGAAGACCAAATCCTGCAGCAAGGGGGGAACTGAGGATGCAATGGAAGCAAATTAAAACATTATTTATCCTCTGTTTTCTCGTTTTGAACGTCTACTTATCGCTGATGCTCTATGAAAAGGAAACGCAATCGGAATACGCTATGCCGGAAACCTCGGATGCAACATTGGCGGAGCAATTGGAGTCGGAAAACATCAGTATTAGTGCGGATTTACCCAATGGAGATCTCAATCAATCTAATTTATCGTTAAATCAAAAATCATTTACGGAAGAAGAACTGTCGTTTTTCGACGACACGGATAATCAGGAAGTGGAAGTTATAAATGACAACTTCATTTTATCGCGTTTTGAAACCCCCATAGCCATACCCGAAGACGCAGATGGCAGCATAATCAGTGATATGGTGAAGAGTAACCTGCTTCTGGCTGATAACTATCGATTCAGCGGCTGGAATACGGAAATGAATGTTCTGATTTTCTTTCAGGAAAAAAATGATCTGCCGATTTATTATAACCAGAACGGCATTGTTCTTGTGTATTTAAATGACGCAAATGAAATGATTTTCTATACCCAGACAATGCTTGGAGATGATGAGTCGCCCGTTGAAGAGGATTCACTCATTGAACCGATGATGGCAATCAGAGCATTATTCAATGGGAACAGACTGCAAAACGAGGATGAAATAACCGAAGTCAATATAGGCTATCATACTCGATATCCTTTGGAGAAAGGTGAGCAGGTCTTTTCACCGACGTGGACTGTCACCGTCAATGACAAAGAAAATTTCTACGTGAATGCACTTGAAAACCGTATTGTTTCTAATGACGAACTGACCTTTTTAAAAGAATCTGTCTCCTCCACAATCGAAAGGGTACAAAAACTGGAAGAAAGTGACTTGACTGAATTTATGTTATCACACCTCAATCAAAAATTATCATCTAATCAACAATCGGAGTGAGTTATTAAATGACATTACGTTTTAGTGTACTGGCCTCAGGGAGTACCGGAAACGCTTTTTATATCGAGTCGGAGAAAGAAAAGCTGTTAGTGGATGCCGGGTTGAGCGGTAAACAAATGGACAGGCTGTTCAGTGAAGTTGCCGTTGATCCCTCTCAGCTGACAGGCATATTGGTCACCCATGAACATAGCGATCATATTAAAGGGCTTGGGATTATCGCACGGAAGTACAATTTGCCGATCTATGCCAATGAAAAAACTTGGAATGCCATGGAAAATTCTATCGGTACGATTTCACTGGACCAAAAATTCCATTTTGGCATGGAAGAGGTGAAAACATTCGGCGATATTGATGTAGAATCTTTTGGGGTTTCCCATGATGCGGCCGAGCCAATGTTTTTCACATTCCGGCAAGACGGAAAAAAAGTAGCGCTTGTAACCGACTTAGGCTATGTTTCAGAGCGGATTAAACGGACTGTAGAGGATGCAGATGCTTACATATTTGAAGCGAATCACGACGTAGGCATGCTGCGGATGGGACGTTATCCGTGGAACGTTAAGCGCCGTATTTTATCCGACTCCGGACATGTATCGAATGAGGATTGCGGTCTTGCACTCACTGATTTAATCACTAATCGGACGAGCCGGGTTTATTTAGCCCATTTAAGCCAGGATAACAATATGAAAGACCTGGCACGCATGTCAGTTGACAATATTTTAAAAGAACGCGGCATTAACCTTGATGTTCGTGACACAGATCCAAAAAAAGCCACCTCATTATACGAAGTTGGATAATAATTTTCCGTTTGGCGTAATACTATAATGTGATACGTTAAGTCTGTTTTCGCGCAAGCTGTGACAATATTGATTTGCAATGCAGCCTGCAGCGGACTTTAGCGCGTATTAATCTGGAAGAAACGGCCTTAATTAAATTCCTTTTAATAAAGGAGAAGGGTTATATGGGTTATTTTGATGATGATTACCAGAAGCGCCAAACGAAGAAAAGGCATTGGCTTCGTCCGGCTCTGTTTGGGGCACTTATCGGGATTGTGGTGGTGCTTGCAGCATTGCCGGCGATTTTAGAGTCTGACATACTGCCTGAGGGCTGGACAGGTGATACCCAAAGCGCATCCGAGGGCATTAACGAAAGCGAAGTACAGCCGGAATCCGGTAACTTTGTTTCGGTTAATGTGTCATCACAAATAACGGATGTCGTCAATGAAGTAAGTCCGGCAGTTGTTGGGGTAATTAATATTCAGCGTCAGGGTGACTTCTGGCAGCAAGAGGAAGGCTCTCAGCAGACAGAGGCCGGTACAGGATCAGGTGTCATTTACAAGACAGCGAATGGTCATGCCTATGTCATTACCAATCACCATGTCATTGAAGGGGCAGACACTGTTGAAGTCATACTCTCCGATGACACACGTGTTGAAGCGGAAATCCTTGGCAGTGATTTATTTTCTGACTTGGCCGTCTTGAAGATGAACAGTGAACATGTCCAGGACACGATTAACATGGGAACATCAGAAAATGTGAAAGTTGGTGAGCCGGCCATAGCGATCGGCAATCCGCTGGGCATGTTTCTGGGATCTGTCACTCAAGGTGTTATCAGCGGCACCCAGCGTACAATTCCACAGGATTTTAACCAGGATGGACGTGCGGATTGGCAGGCAGAAGTCATTCAGACGGATGCAGCGATTAACCCCGGTAACAGTGGCGGTGCTTTGATTAATATCGATGGTCAGCTTATCGGCATTAATTCGATGAAAATCAACCAGGAAGATGTTGAAGGGATTGGTTTTGCCATTCCAATCGATACAGCAAGACCGATAATCGATGAATTAGAAAAGACAGGCAACATTAACCGCCCGTATATGGGTGTTGAAGTTTACTCACTTGAGGAAGTGCCAAAAACAGAGTGGGACTCGACATTAAATCTTCCGAAAGATGTAGAAGGCGGTGTATATGTCTGGACCGTTGAAACAGGCACACCGGCGGATAAAGCAGGACTGAGACGGCTTGATGTCATTACGGCACTTGATGGCAAAGAAGTCATGAATATGATTGATTTACGCAAGATTTTGTATCAGGATAAACAGATTGGTGACTCGATAACGGTTACTTATTATCGTGACGGTGAGAAGCGGGAAGCGACATTTGAATTAGTTGAACAACGTTAAAAAGCTATCCTTCTAAGAAAGGATAGCTTTATTTTTTTCGAATCTTATCCACAGACTGTGAATAAATTGTAGATAACATCCAAATCTAGTATGGAACATCAATTCTGCACCAAAATAACTGCGAACGTTTGTGCATATGTGTATAACTTTGGGGATAACTTGTTTAAAGAGGTTGTTCAAAAAGTCCGGTAAAAATGACACGTCGGTGTTTCTGGTTGGCTTGTTTCTCCGCTCCTTGGAAAAGAAATACGCTTTTCCTTGGAGTTTTTCTGTGCTCGAAACTGCGCCTTTCGGTCCTTGAATACGCACTTTAAGTCTGCTGATTTGATGTATGCTGCCATAACATAATCAATAGGATAAGCATTACAATATCGAGACGTGCTTCAAAAGCAAAAGTTAAAAATCCCTGGTCCATCAATACCGGAAGTTTGGTGAAGAAAATAGCGCCAAGGATAATCAGAATAAGCGGTGCTGCAGCCTGTCTGACATACATACGGGCTAATATGAATGCACTGCAGGCAATTTCGGTTATGGCAACAAGGAACAATAGTGATTCAGGAAAAGGAAGACTCAGCCCCATAAAAGTTGCTTTAAAATCACTGACAACAAGCTTGAGGATACCTGATGTCAAAAAAACATATCCAACTGCGTAACAAATCCAATCTGACATACGCATCATCCGCATTGGAGACCACCCCCGTTGATTGATATCTAATACATATGCAACGTCACGGACAACCTTGACAACCATTTTTTCGGATTGCATTAAAGATGGTTATTTTGTTAGCTAAAGAGATATTTTTAAAGTTATCCCCAAAAATCTGTGGATAGTTTGTGGATAATATGTGTATTGACTGTTAAATGTATTAAAATTTGTTAAACTGGAGGTAACAACATGATACGTTTGAAACCATAACTGAATGGAGGCGGGAATATGGAACGTTTGAGTGAAGAGCAAATTGAACAGGAATTGGAGCATTTGCCTGATTGGAAACGGCTGGATGAAAAGTGGATTGGACGGCGTTACCGGTTTAAAGATTTCTTAAATGGGGTGCGCTTTGTTGATAAGGTGGCTGAATATGCCGAAAGTAAGCAACATCATCCGTTTATCTCGATTGATTACAAAATCGTCACAATGAAAATATCGTCATGGCAGATGAAGGGACTCACAGATTTGGACTTTGAAATGGTCCATTATTTTGATGAGCTGTACGAAAACGGCGAGAAATAGGGAAATGCGGGCGCATCGTCAGGCCCGCACTTTTTTTGCTTTCCATTCGTGGGCGAGCATGCCGTAGACGACATGGTCGACAAAATGATCATAAAGCCACTCCGCCTGGCGGATGTGTCCTTCCTGTACAAATCCAAGCCGCTCAGGGATTGCCCGGCTTTTCTGATTAGCATAAGCGGCACGGATCTCAATCCGATTCAGCCCCAGCGAATATACGGCATAATCTATCAGGCCACTGACAGCGCGAGTCATGATTCCTTTTCTTTCATACGCCGTGCCCAGCCAGTACCCGATATGACCAATGCCATTTGTCCAGTCAAAATGATTGAATCCAGCTACACCGGCCAGCTTCCCTCGATAAAGAATACCCGTGGTAAGTCCATTCCTGTCGGCAAACTGCTTTAATACGGATTCAATAAAGGATTTGGAATCTTCGGGCGTTTTGGTATGATCAACCCATGCCAGCCATTGCCGCAATGTGTCCCTTGAATCTTCCGTCAGCTGGAATAAAGGAGCCGCATCAGTCATTTCCAAATGTTTCAGAGCAATTTCTTCGTCAATTTTAAATAAAAACATAGCATGCGATCCCCCTGATTTAAGTTGAGAATCATTTTATCATATGTGCCGGTTTTATCAAGGTGTCTTATAAAGTGATAGCATTTGGGTTTTAAATTTTTAGCAAAATTACCCCCTTCTTCCAAAGAAGAAGGGGGTAAGGAGGGATTGGTTTGTTGATTAATAACCAACTTCAATTGCAGCATTGACAATATACATTAAATCATTCTCATCATCTTTTTCATCAATCATGATGCCGCTTGATGTGGCCATGCCGCCATCGGTTACATCTGTTGTAACGGTACCATATGGAATGGCAGCTTTTACTTGCTCAGTGTCCAGTTTATCGCGGTCAAGCGGTACGGCCAGCCGGACATTAACCTTCATATTATCGAGACTGCCATCCGGGAGACTGTTCTCGATGCCAGGCATGGAGTTGGCATAAATCGCGTCTTCTGCAGCACGGACAGAAGCTTTCGTGACGTTTTGACCGTGAACATCAATACCGCTTCCTGTTTGGATAAAGAGAATTTGTTCCATGAATGAGATGCTCCTTTTTAACGAGATATTTCTTTTAGCCTTATTCCCCTTACTTAGAAACTGAAACATTGTGTGGAAGTTGAAAAACAGCTTCCCAGAATCGAAAATTGGAACTAAATTTCTGAAAGGGTGAGTTAATGAAAACTGAAATTAACGGAAATACACTTGAGCTGATGACAGGTGATATAACCAAGCAGGAAACAGATGTGATAGTCAATGCAGCCAATGGTACGCTGATGGGTGGCGGTGGTGTTGACGGAGCGATTCACCGGGCTGCAGGAAAGGAACTGCTCCGAAGCATGCAAACAAATGCGTGACAAACAGCTTCACGGGGAAAAATTGTCGACCGGACAAGCTATTATTACAGATGGCTATAATCTTCCGGCCAAATATGTGATCCATACGGTCGGACCGGTCTGGAACGAACGGGATGATAATCAGGAAGCACAGTTGGCTGACTGTTATCGAAATTCCCTGCAACTGGCGGCTCGGAGGCAAGCGTCGCATATGTTTTTCCATCCATTTCCACGGGTGTTTACAGTTTTCCGATTGATTTGGCTGCAAAAACAGCTATCAGTACCATCAAAGATTTCTTAGCTGACCATAACTTTGGCAACGTAACGATGGTGCTGTTTTCAGATAATGATTATGAGGCTTATGTATCTGCACTGAAAAATTTATCAGATAGCTGAAGTTCAGAGGGGAATTTTTTAGAAACAATTTTGTGAAAATATCAGAATTCTCGTGGCAGTTTCAACTGATACATGGTAAAATTAGTGTATAAAAAAGAACCGGAGGAGTTAATCACAATGAAGCTGTGGATGCGCAAAATAGCGGTGGCACTCATTGCAGTGGTCACACTCGGTATATATATTCCGGAAATTGATATGGAAGCGGATGCTGAAGAAAGCAATGAAACTGCCGAGGCAGACCTGTCTGAAAAAATAGAACTGCAGGAACAAGATCCGCAACCCGCCCCGGTTTTGGAACCGACTGCGATTCAAACAGAGATTCCTGATGAGGACCCGATTCTCGCCCTAAACACAAAAGCGGCTGAGCAGGCTCTCATGAAAATGGGTCCAAAAATTGCGCCAAAAGTAGAAGGCGAATTCCAGACTGTTATTTTGCCTAAAATGGAAGACGCGCTTCAAGTGATTACACAAGATTGGGCAACAGACGAATTTCAATATCTGACCATTACAGAACAGCCATCTGACGGTTTCGGTGAGCGTATTTTCAATATCTATGACGAACGCAGCGGCAGAGATATTGCCAGGTTTGATGTCAGGCGTGAAAACCGTCCCTTGGAAGGTTACTGGTTTAATTTTCACTACCATATCAAGGATGACGGATTTGAAAAGCATCATGACATAGGAGAAATTTACTGGGATAAAAATATTCCGCCGAAGTGGATGGCTTAGTGAACAACAGCCTGGTCTTGTACCGGGCTTTTTGTTTGCATGTGGGAGTATATTGCCGGAGCGTTTCAAAGAACTTTTCGTATTCAGGAGGGGGATGAACAACTGGGAAATTAAAGAGCAACAAAATTTACGAAAAGAGCTCAAAGAAAATAATCATATAGTATGATAAAATAAGTATGGAAGTATCTGCGGTATGGACCATTATTAACCAATACAGGAGTTTACCATATGTCCGAAGAAAATATTACACGCATCCATTTGGATGATAAAGAATACATACTGATTGGTACAGCGCATGTTTCCAAAAATAGTGCTGAACAGGTCAAGGAAGTGATTGAGGCGGAACGGCCGGATGCTGTTTGTGTCGAGCTGGATAAGCAGCGCTACAAATCAGTCACTGAAGGTAATAAATGGCGGGAAATGGATATTTTTCAAGTCATTAAAGAGAAAAAAGCAACCTTATTGCTGATGAACCTGGCAATCTCATCCTTCCAGAAACGTATGGCTAAACAATTCGGTATCGAAGCCGGACAGGAAATGATTCAGGGGATTGAATCAGCTAAAGAAACCGAAGCGGAACTTGTGCTGGCCGATCGTGATATCCAAATCACCTTTTCCCGCATCTGGGGGAATCTCGGTTTTAAAGGCAAAGCGATGCTGCTGATGCAGGTTATCGGCAGTATTTTCAGTAAGGAAACCATTTCAGAAGAAGAACTGGAAAAGTTAAAATCAAAAGATATGCTGGACAGTATGCTGGAAGAGTTCACCGAGCATTTCCCAAGACTGAAAAAACCTTTGATTGATGAACGCGACCAGTATCTTTCACAGAAAATAAAAAATGCCACTGGGGATAAAGTCGTCGCTGTTCTCGGTGCTGCGCATGTTCCCGGCATTACCAGAGAAATACGAAATGAGCAAAATCTGCTGCGGCTAAATGAACGTCCGCCTAAATCAAAGGCACCTAAAATGATTGCCTGGTCAATCCCAATTTTAATTATCTCGATTATTGCCTTTACGTTCTTTAACAACCCGTCCGCCGGCTGGCAGCAAACCATCAGCTGGATTTTGTGGAATGGAAGTCTGTCAGCAGTTGGGACTGCACTCGCATTAGGGCATCCGCTGACCATATTGACAGCGTTTCTTGCGGCTCCAATATCGTCACTGAACCCGCTGATTGCTGCAGGCTGGTTTGCCGGCATTGTCCAGGCGCTTATCCGCAAGCCGCATGTTGGGGATTTTGAAGCGTTATCCGAAGACGTCCATAGTGTCAAAGGTTTTTGGCATAATAAGGTGACACGCATTCTTCTGATTGTCGTGTTTGCAAATATCGGAAGTTCGTTGGGAACCTTTATTGGCGGTGCCGATGTTATACGCGTATTTTTGGAAAACCTGTAATCCACTCGAGGAGGTTCTCATGAAAGTAATTGCCGAGCAGCCGTATGTCAAAGTCCAGCAGCAAATTGAAGTGACCGGAAAGCATTATGTTGAAGAGGACCGCACCTTGTATTTGTATTCTGATCGGATCCTCAGCAAATATCACGAATTCCCGATTGAAATCGTCTGGGATATTTCCTATCGTCCTGTGGGGCCGCGGGGCGGACTGCTGTATTTGCACACAAATAGAGGCGTAAATGTCTATACGGTTAAAGAATCCCCGGAACGCTTTATTGAAGCGTTCCGTGAGATTATCAAATAAGCTTGTCTTAAGCTCCCTTTTTTTGCGGGGAGCTTTTTGTATGCTGACGAATCGTGGTGTTCCTTTTAATGTTTCCCTTTACTCTTTCAACTTCAGTCCGATAAATTTTGTCTCAGTCATGCCATCAACAGCGTATTTCACACCTTCCCTGCCGACGCCGCTTTGTTTGACACCACCATATGGATGGTTGTCCTGACGATAGGTTGAAATTTCATTAATCCAGACACCGCCCATCTCCAGCTTATCTGCCACCCGGAAAGCCCGGTCAATATCCTTAGTGAATACACCTGCCTGCAGACCGTAAATGGAATCATTTGAATAGTTCACCACATCTTCTTCCGTGTCAAATGGGATGATCGATACAATCGGGGCAAACACTTCATCCGCGATGATTTTCATGTTGCTCTTTACATCTGTCATGATGGTCGGCTTGAGTATCGTTCCATTCCGCTTGCCGCCAGCAGCCACTTTTGCACCGTTTTCGACTGCGTCATCAATCCATTCTTTGGCCCGTTTGGCTTCCTCTTCACTGATCATCGGCCCGATATCGGTCTCTTCAGATGCAGGATCACCGATTGTCAGGTCTTCTGTAGCCTGGATATATTTTTTCAGGAATTGATCATAGGCTGATTTTTGGACGTAAATGCGCTGTGCTGAAATGCAGACCTGTCCGGAAAAGGCAAAAGCACCTTTGACCAGCATATTGACTGCATCATTGATGTTGCTGTCATCGAATATGATATTGGGTGAATTGGATCCCAGCTCCAGTGTAACTTTTTTAAAACCCGCCGATTCTTTAATCGAACGCCCGACCGGCAGACTTCCGGTAAAGGATATTTTGTGCACTTTATCATGGGTGACCAGTTTTTCACCGATTTCACCCGCCCCCATGAGCAGATTAAGCACACCGTCAGGCAATCCCGCTTCATGGAATAATGTTGCCAATTGATGTGCAGATATAGGGGTTTTTTCAGCCGGTTTGAAAATGACGGTATTTCCCGCTGCAATGGCTGGTGCGATTTTGTGCAAAGACAGATTCAATGGAAAATTAAACGGGGTGATGGCGGCCACGACCCCGAGCGGGACATGTTTAACGAGGCCGAGGCGCCCGTCTCCGTCGATTGCCGCATCCATCGGCACTACTTCGCCGCTGATATGTTTGGCCTCTTCGGATGCAAAGCGGAGCACCTGGATCGATCGCTGCACCTCTCCGCGGCTGAAGTAGATCGGTTTGCCGGCTTCTTTCATAATCGTTTCGGCAAACTCATCAGCCCGCTCTTCCATCAGGTCTGCCGTTTTGCGCAAAATGTCTGAACGCTCGTGTGCCGGCATGTCTTTCATGGTGTCGTGGAAGGCATCAAATGCACTCGTAACAGCTTGTTCAAATTCGTTGTCTGATGCCAGCGCAATCTCTTCCATCTTTTCATCGTTATACGGATTTTTCACGTCAATTGAATCATTGCCAGTGTTGATTTCTTCACCGTTAATAATCGAACCTATCATGGCTTATAGCCCCCTTCCCAAGCTTTTAGCAAATAATATCCCCAAGTTTTTCGGTCAATTTCATATTTTCGCTGTAGTCAACCGGACAGTCAATGAACACCGGCTGATTCGAGGCAGCCGCCCTTTCCAGCGCTGGTTTTAATTCATCTGCTTTTGTAATCGTCATAACCTCAAATCCATACGAAGCGGCCAGCTGATGATAATCCGGGTTGCCGAATTTGATATACGATGAACGGTCAAATTTCTTCAATTGGTGCCATTCGATCAGACCATAGCCGTCATCCCGCCACATCAGAACAATGATCGGCAGCTCGAGACGTTTGGCCGTTTCCAGCTCTGCTCCGGTCATCTGAAAAGAGCCATCACCGCACACTGCTACAACATTTCGCCCCGGGTTGACCATTTTAGTGGCAATCGCACTCGGGACAGCTACCCCCATTGAAGCAAGGCCATTCGAGATGAGGCATGTATTAGGCTGATAGGTATGATACATGCGGGCCATCCACATTTTATGGGCGCCGACATCCGATATGGCAATATCGTCTTCATTTAATACAGCACGCAAATCGGATATGATCTTTTGCGGTTTCACAGGAAAATGTTCATTGTCACGAAAGGATTCCAGTTCATCAAGTGCCTGCTTTCTTACATTGGAAACCCATGTGTTATCCTTTTTTCCGGGGCTAAGGTTTTTACTTAGCTGCTCTAGATTTTCCGGAATATCACCAAGAATATTAAATGATACCGGATAATTGGCATCGGTTTCGGCTTCCTCGGTGTCAATGTGAATAATCGATGTATTGCTTCGGTTCCAGTTTTTCGGCGGATATTCCGCGATATCAAACCCGATCGTCAAAATAAGATCAGCTTCATTAAAACCGCACGTAATGTAATCATTGCCGCCGATACCTGCTGTGAGAAGGCTCAGGTCATCTTCCCAGGAGATAGAACCTTTGCCCATAAATGACTGCACCACGGGGATCTGAACTTTTCGCACAAATGCACGAAAATTTTCAGTGGCCTCTTGTCGGCTGATACCGTTCCCGGCAAGAATGAGCGGATGCCGGGCTTTTTCAATCATACTCACAGCCTGTTTGATAATGCTTTCATTTGCCCTTGTGTGCGGACGTTCATTAGGCTTCAAAGGTGTTGTCTCATCGACGTCCATTCCTGCGATATCTTCCGGCAAATCAATGTGTGTAGCACCCCATTTTTCCTGCCCGGAAACCTGAAATGCTTTACGGACCACTTCCGGGGTGATTTTGGCCGATTTGATCTGAGCATTCCACTTGGTCACCGGCTCATACATATTGATTAAGTCATAATACTGGTGCGAAATTTTATGCTGCCGGTCAAGTCCCGCCTGGCCGGTGATGGCGACAAGCGGTGCATGATCCATATTGGCATTGGCAACCCCGGTCATCAGGTTCGTGGCACCCGGCCCGAGTGTAGCCAGACAAACACCGGGTGTGCCGGTGAATCGTCCGTATGTTGCCGCCATAAAGGCAGCGCTTGTTTCGTGACGGGTGACGATAAACTCAATATCCGAGTTGTAAAATGCATCCATCAGGTCAACATTTTCTTCCCCAGGTACGCCAAAAACGTACTCAACGCCTTCCTGTTCAAGGCATTTGACAAGTAATTCTGCGACATTCATTGCAATCATCCTTTGTAAAGGTTGTTCAAAAAGTCCGGTAAAAATGACACGTCGGTGTTTCTAGTTGGCTTGTTTCTCCGCTACTCATGTATCTTAAGGCATACATTCCGCTGAATGAAGTTTCACTTTATCCTCCTTTTTGAACACACACTTGTAAAATATGCTTGTGTTAGCTTTTGCCAAAAGTCATGAATTATGAGTACAAAACCACTCATCTTAAGGAAAACCTTCGCATAGGCTATAGAAAGTCTATTAGATGGAAGCTTATTGTCAGGTTAAGGCGGGAGAAAACCAGTTATGGAGGGAAGTAAATGGATATACTCAATAAAGTCAGAGATCATCGTGAGGAAGAACAGCGCCTTAAGTGGGAAGGGACTTTTTCAGAGTACCTTGAGATTGTGAAAGAACGTCCGGAAGTTGCCCAAACTGCTCATTCACGCGTTTATAATATGATTAAAAATTCCGGCTTGAAAGAGAAAGATGGCCGAAAGATGTACAAATTTTTTGGAGAAGAAATATTTGGGCTGGAGAACGCGATTGAAAAGCTGGTGGAGGAATATTTTCACCCGGCAGCAAAGAGGCTCGATGTCCGGAAGCGTATTTTGCTTCTGATGGGCCCGGTCAGCGGCGGAAAATCAACGATTGTAACGATGCTGAAACGTGGACTTGAGCAATATTCCAGAACTGAAGAAGGGGCTGTTTATGCGATTAAAGGCTGTCCGATGCATGAAGATCCGCTGCATCTGATACCGCAGCACCTGCGCGATGATTTTTATGACGAGTACGGTATTCGCGTTGAGGGAAGTCTGTCACCATTGAATGCGATGCGTCTGGAAAAGGAACATGACGGCCGAATTGAAGATGTGATGGTGGAACGTATCTTTCTGTCGGAGGATAAGCGTACCGGCATTGGAACGTTCAGTCCGTCTGATCCGAAATCACAGGATATTGCTGATTTGACCGGCAGTATCGATTTTTCCACGATTGCACGATACGGATCCGAATCCGATCCGCGAGCTTACCGGTTTGACGGGGAGCTGAATAAAGCAAACCGCGGAATGATGGAATTTCAGGAAATGCTCAAGTGTGATGAGAAGTTTCTCTGGCACCTCTTGTCATTGACGCAGGAAGGGAACTTCAAGGCCGGCAGGTTTGCTCTAATTAGCGCTGATGAACTTATTGTGGCCCATACCAACGAAGCGGAGTACCGGTCGTTCATTGCCAATCAGAAAAACGAAGCACTGCAGTCGCGGATTATCGTCATGCCGATTCCGTACAATTTGAAAGTGACTGAGGAAGAACGCATTTATCAAAAAATGATTAATGAAAGTGACATGTCGCATGTGCATATTGCACCTCACGCTCTGAGGGTTGCTGCGATCTTTTCAATTTTGACCAGGCTTGAGGAGTCCAAAAAGCAGAGCGTTGATCTTGTGAAGAAAATGCGCCTTTATGACGGGGATAGTGTTGAAGGCTATAATCAAGTGGATGTCGATGAACTGCAGAAGGAATACCCTGATGAAGGGATGCGCGGGATTGATCCGCGTTACGTCATCAACCGGATCTCATCCACAATCATCCGTAAAGAAGTTTCATCAATCAATGCCCTGGATGTGCTGCGTTCATTGAAAGAAGGACTTGAGCAGCACCCGTCGATTTCCGAGGAAGATAAGGAACGCTACCTGAATTATATTGCCGTTGCCAGACGGGAATATGATGAAATTGCGAAAAAAGAAGTACAAAAGGCCTTCGTTTATTCCTACGAAGAGTCCGCTAAGACGCTGATGGATAATTATTTGGATAATGTTGAAGCCTATTGCAACCAGACCAAAATGCATGATCCGCTTACGGGAGAAGAAATGAACCCGGATGAGAAATTGATGCGCTCGATTGAAGAGCAGATCGGCATTTCGGAAAATGCTAAAAAAGCTTTCAGGGAAGAGATTCTGATTCGCATCTCCGCCTATGCCCGCAAAGGTAAGCGCTTTGATTATAATTCACACGAACGCTTGCGGGAAGCCATTCAGAAGAAACTGTTCGCTGATTTGAAAGACGTTGTAAAGATCACCACAACCTCGCAGACACCGGATGAATCACAGCTGAAGAAAATTAATGAAGTCATCGCCCGCTTGATCGATGAATACGGCTACAATTCCGTGTCGGCCAATGATCTGCTACGGTATGTCGGCAGCCTGCTAAACCGGTAAATTAATAAAAAAACACTAGTTGATTCCTATCGGCTCTTGTTATTTTTCAGCATGATGGGTTTTACAAGCTATTTGTTAAAACACATGACGCAGTTGATATACAATAATGATTCTGGGGGAACGGACCTGAGACAGCGAAGAGCACCAGCATGAAGAGGTCCGTGATGATCCCGCAAGAAAAAAACGTGCATTGGTATATTAGCCGCGGTGCCCATTAATCAGCGAGGATAGTCAGTCATTAATAACTTGTTTGACGAACGTTGCATAGACTGAATAAAAGCATAAGGAGGGAAGCATGTGAAGGAAGAGTATCAAAATTACACTGTCTCACAGGAAGATTGGTCCCTCCACCGCAAAGGCTATCAGGATCAGAAGCGTCATATGGATAAAGTTAAAGACGCAATCCGTAATAATTTGCCTGATTTAATCAGTGAAGAAAATATTATCATGTCCAACGGCCGGGATGTCATTAAAATCCCGATCCGTTCACTTGATGAATACAAAATCCGTTATAACTATAATAAGTCCAAACATGTCGGTCAGGGCGACGGTGACAGCGAAGTCGGCGATGTCATCGCACGCGATCCGAACGGTGGAGACAAAGGTAAAAGCGGCTCAGGACAGGGAAAAAAGGCCGGCGAAGAACCGGGCAATGATTATTATGAAGCGGAAGTGTCACTGGCGGAATTGGAAGAAGCATTATTCAAAGAGCTGGAACTGCCTGATTTGAAACAGAAGGAAGAAGCGGAAGTCACGACTGAAAAGGTCGAATTCAATGATGTGCGCAAAAAAGGGCTCATGGGCAATGTCGATAAGAAACGAACGATTTTGACCGCACTTAAGCGTAATGCCATTAAAGGCGAACCAAGAATCACGCCGATTTATAATGATGATCTGCGCTTCAAGACATGGAACGATGTTGTGAATCCGGAATCAAAAGCTGTTATTCTTGCCATGATGGACACCAGTGCATCGATGGGTAATTTCGAGAAGTATCTAGCCCGAAGTTTCTTTTTCTGGATGATGAAGTTTTTGCGTTCCAAATATGAAAGTGTGGAGATTGCTTTTATCTCGCATCATACTGAGGCGAAAGTTGTCTCTGAAGAAGCATTTTTTTCAAAGGGCGAAAGCGGTGGGACGATTTGTTCATCCGCTTATGATAAAGCATTGGAACTGATTTCAGATGAGTACCCGCCGTCGAGATACAATATTTATCCGTTTCACTTTTCCGATGGTGAGAATATCACGTCCGATAACCCAAGATGCATTAATCTCGTGAATGAAATTATGGATGTGTCCAATATGTTCGGGTATGCCGAAGTTAATATGTATCAGCGCCAGTCAACGCTGATGCGGGCGTATCGGGAGTTTGAAAACCCGAAATTCCGTCATTATATTTTAAAAGGCAAAGAAGATGTCTATCACGCTCTGAGAACATTTTTCCGTAAACAGACTGTCACGGCCTGAAGCCTCCGCACCCGCGGGGGTTTCTTCATAGCGTAACTTCCCTGTCATTAGCTCATTCCTTCTCAATCTTATAAACACCGCGGGAAGTGCTCAGAAGAAACTGTTGTCCGTCAAACTCATACAGTGTATTGTCCTCGAGCGGAATTTCATATACAGATAATGGCAATGGCTGAGCATCTATGGCGTCTGTTTTCATTGTACCCGTTCCGTTTAATTGTAAAGCATGCATCGGTTCATAATCATCGATCCGCCGTGTGTTGCGCTCATACGATGTATCCTGGAGCGTCATTAATGTTTCATCCAAGTCATCCAATTCATGTTTGGAAATTTTAATGGATTGCCCGTGCCATTGCTGCAGTAATTCGTTGAACTCCTCGATCGTTAAAAATTGCACATCCATAGTCAGTCAACCCTCCTGCCTATAGAATGAGCAGTATCTTTAGGGAACATGCAGGATGGGTTTGTGGTAATTTTTGCAGGCAGATTGATACAGAATCCCATAAAAACACTGTCTCATTTTTCGTGAGACAGTGTTTTTAGAGCTTATATAATACCTTGTTCAGTCATCGCATCGGCCACTTTAATAAAGCCTGCGATATTGGAACCGGCGACAAGATTGCCTGGTGTGCCATAATCTGATGCGGCCTGCATGCTGTTTTGATAAATATCTTTCATAATCTCCTGCAACCGGGCATCAACTTTTTCAAACGCCCAGGATATCTTACCGCTGTTTTGAGCCATTTCCAACGCGGAAACAGCTACGCCACCGGCATTTGCTGCTTTTGCCGGAGCAAATAAAATATGGTTTTCCAAAAACATGTCCTGTGCTTCATTCGTCGATGGCATGTTTGCTCCTTCGCCAATTGCTTTGACTCCGTTGTCAAGCATCGTTTGGGCGGTTTCTGCATTAATTTCATTCTGCGTGGCACACGGCAATGCAATATCACATGGAATTGAAAAGATTTGTGTGCAGTCCTCAAAGTATTCGGCGCTCGGGTGTTTTTCTGTGTACGCACTAATCCGCTCATCCCCGGTTTCCTTCAGTTCTTTCACGGTATCCAGATTTATGCCGTTTTGATCATAAATATACCCGTCTGAATCACTGCACGCCACCACTTTTGCTCCAAATTCCGCTGCTTTTTCCATCGCGTAAATGGACACGTTGCCTGAGCCCGACACGATGACGGTTTTGCCTTTGAAGTCAAGACCATTATCTTTAAGCATTTCCTGAACAAAATACACGAGTCCATAGCCTGTTGCTTCAGTCCGTGCCAGACTGCCGCCGTATCCAAGTCCCTTTCCAGTCAGAACGCCAGCTTCAAATGCCCCGCACATTTTTTTATACTGACCGAACAGATAGCCAATTTCCCTTGCATTGACACCGACATCACCGGCTGGTACGTCCGTTTCAGGCCCGATATGCTGGTACAATTCTGTCATGAAACTTTGACAGAACCGCATTATTTCCATATCCGATTTGCCTTTCGGATCAAAATCCGAACCGCCTTTACCACCGCCGATTTGCTGACCGGTCAGGGAATTTTTAAAGATTTGTTCAAACCCTAAAAATTTGACGATGCTTTCATTCACTGTAGGATGAAAACGCAAACCGCCTTTATACGGGCCAAGTGCGCTGTTAAATTGGACTCGGAAACCGCGGTTTACGTGAACCTTTCCCTGATCATCAACCCATGGGACGCGGAAGGTAATGACTTTTTCCGGTTCCAGCAGTCGTTCAAGTATGCCGGAGTTCATATATTCTGGATGGCGGGCAATTACCGGGACGAGGGAGCCGACTATTTCTTTAACAGCCTGCAGGAATTCAGTTTCGTGAGGATTACGCTGTTCAGTGGCGTTATATACCTTTGTCACATACTGCTTTGCCTTCTGTTGATTGGATTGTAAAGTTGCATCTATTGTACTCATCGGTCATCCCCTTTATTTTTAATTTTTGTAAGATACTCATTCGTAAAAATGACAAGTAATAATACTATTTTATATGAAAAATGCGCTATTGGCAAGAATACAGAATATTTTTAAATGATAAAAATATTTGTAAGCGCTTTAATTTCCTAAAAATCAATGGATTAAAATGTCATGACCCTAAAATGAAGGTATCGAATTTTTTGTAATAGTATTTCCCGGAATCATCCTGCTTTATCATCCGGTAACTGAATCCGCAAACATAGTTTTTTGGTCAAATTTCCCCTGCCGGTAACATAAGCTATAAAAAGAACACATGGAGGGATTTATTTTGACCGAGACACAAACACTGAATCGGGCCATCGATGAAATCACGGAAATCGCATCCGGGTTCGGACTCGATTTTTTCCCGATGCGCTATGAAGTCTGCCCGGCTGACATTATTTACACATTTGGCGCCTATGGCATGCCGACACGCTTTTCCCATTGGAGCTTCGGCAAGCAATTCCATAAAATGAAACTGCATTATGATCTTGGTTTAAGCCAGATTTATGAACTTGTTATCAACTCCAATCCCTGCTACGCTTTTTTGTTGGACACAAACAGTCTTATCCAGAACAAACTAATCATTGCCCACGTTCTGGCGCATTGTGATTTTTTCAAAAACAATATGCGGTTTGCCAATACAAGGCGTGATATGGTCGAGAGCATGACGGCGACAGCAGAGCGGATTGAAAGGTATGAGATGATTTATGGCCGTGAGGAAGTGGAGAGCTTTCTGGATGCGGTTCTGTCGGTCCAGGAGCATATCGATCCATCGCTGATACGGCCGGAATTGGCTGATAACAACGAAACAGAAGAGGCGCTTGAGCAGCCTAAAATCAAAACGCCGTATGATGATTTATGGGATTTGGACAATTCGAAATACGATAACAGACCGAAACTGGTAAAAAAGCGCGACAAAACTTTTCCTGCCAAACCGGAGAAAGACTTGCTGCTGTTCATTGAGGAACATAGCCGTGAACTGGAGAACTGGCAGCGGGATATTTTGACGATGATGCGCGAGGAGATGCTTTATTTCTGGCCGCAGCTGGAAACGAAAATCATGAATGAAGGATGGGCATCATACTGGCATCAGCGGATTTTGCGGGAGTTGAATCTGACTTCAGATGAATCTGTTGAGTTTGCCTCATTGAATGCGAGTGTCGTGCAGCCGTCGAAACACCAGATTAATCCGTATTACCTGGGCTTGAAAATTTTTGAGGATATTGAAAAGCGGTTTGATGCCCCGACCGATGAGATGAAAAGGATGGGAGCTGAACCAAAGGCAGGCAGGGAAAAAATCTTTGAAGTCCGGGAGATTGAGTCGGATCAGTCGTTCATCCGAAATTATTTAACGAAAGAGCTTGTTGGCCGGGAGGATATGTATTTATTTGAGAAACAGGGCAGTGACTATACGATAACGGATAAAGATTATGAAAATGTACGGGATCAACTGGTGTCTCAGCGTGTGAACGGCGGATTTCCTTATATCACTGTTGAAAATGGCGATTACAAACGCAACGGCGAATTGTATTTAAAACACGGCTACGAGGGCATTGAATTGGACCTGCATTACCTCGAAAACGTCCTGCCCTACATTTATCAATTGTGGGGCCGAAACGTTCACCTCGAAACGGTCGTCGATGATAAACGCGTCGTATTTACCTATGAAAGCGGACAGAAGGACGTTAAATCTGTTCCTATCCGTTAAAAGGCAATCATACTTGCGGAAAACCACCCTGAACCGGGCAGCCGGCAGGGTGGTTAGATTTTTTAACTGTTGTCTGCAGCGGGACGCTCATTGCCTCTCAATCTGGTGCGATAAAGAAGTACACTTATCAGTACGAGGAAGTAAATAAGCAATCCGAAAAATGTATAGACGTACATGATCGGGTCGTTTTGCACGTAGCCGACGACTGGCACGTTCAATAGAAGCAGGAGCGGAAAGCCGAACATCATCGCTGCGGCACTCCCTGTGACCAGGTTTTCAGCAGTGTTGGACTGAAAACTAGGATCCACAGCTTTCACGAGTGCCATTCCGGTGGAAATCGTCCCGGTTTGCATGCCGAAAAACCCGAGCAAATTGCACAGTGTGTCTTCCGGGAACAGGCGCGGGCTGATCCACAGCAAGAAGAAAATCGTCACAAGCCCGCCGATTGTTGTCAAAAGCAAGACAGGCACCAGGTATTCCTGCAGTGCATAAATCGAGATTGCTGCAATTGATGCCGTGATCATATAGTCAAATGAGAATCCGGAAATGCGCTGCAGCAGAAAGTTGTTCGGCGAATGCTCTAATGTCAGACCGGCATTCTGCAGCTTGTTCAAAATCACACGAAACAGCATGGCATACATACTCCCGATTAGAAAGTGGAAACCGATTAAAAGCTGTGCAAACGTCGCACCAAATGTGCCAAGCGGCGTCAGTATCATTTCCAACCCATAAATCGTCAAATAGGTCACCAGATAAATAAATCCAATCAGGGCAACTTGATACGTCAGTTTGTCGATGGCATCACTGAGCGGAATCTCATCCGGCTGTGATTGTTCTGTCATCGGTTCATGCGCTCTGCTAACATCTAATTCGGTGCCTTGAAATTTATTGCTGCGCGCCAAAATATTCATTAAAATAATGCCGATCACGGTTGCCCAGATAAAGCCAATGCCGGCAATTGTCAATCCAAGGTTGCCGCCGCCTGCAATTCCAAGTTGTTCCCATTGGGTGCCGATCGAATATGCTTGTCCCGGGCCCTGGCCAAACCCAAGCGGCAGCAAGAGGCCAACACCGGGAAAGAACTCCGGGTATAGCGTTGCTGCAAGAAGCATGAACAGACCAAACCCGACTATCCCCTGTATAAGGTAGGTTGATACAATCATCATGCCTGAATTGAGGACCGAGGGACTATTTTTGACGCTGCGCTCTTTTAAAGACAGGGCAATAAATCCGATTGCCATAAAATGGTAAACAATGCTGCCGAGTGTATCCTTATCAAACTGAATCCACCCAAGCAATTCAGGACTGGCGATCAATCCGATAAAGCCGGCAATCATGGCAGTAGGCACAATCATCTTCCGCAATAGCGGAATACGCGCTTTTAACACAGCTGCAATGACAATTAAAAAGGATATAAGTACAAAATCCAGCACAAGCGTCCAGGAATGGTTCATGTGATGTCCACCTTCCCGGCATCCAGCGCCTGTCTTGTTTGGATAACCTTCAGCCACTTATAAGCAGATGTCCGCGGCAGGTAGAATACAATACGGAATAATTTATGATTATGATAAAAGTCCAGCTTATGGTGAAATTGGATATTCAATCCAACCATCTCATTTATTGGGAATTCATAATCATTCCCCATGTCAGACTGAAACTTGACTTGTTTCGATACCCACCATAAATTTCCCGCGGAAACTAACTTAAATGGGGCCTCATCGTTTGAGACATATAGTTTCACATGGTCCTGCATCACCTTTCTCCCCAAGGCTTGCCACTCCGGATCGGTCATGGCTGATTTCAAAAAATCAAGCTGCCACTTGTTCCAGTCACGCGGCGTAGAATAATAAATTTCTTCGCCAATTGGCTCAAATGTTCCGAAATCAGTGTAATGAACCGTGTAGCCGCAGTGTTGACACTCAAACAGATCGTCATAGGAATGAAGGCTCCCGGGAACATGGCAATGTGGGCAAATAAATAAAAGACGTTCAAGATAATGTGCCGGTGATTTCCTTTTATAAGGAACCATGTGTTCAGACTGCCAGGCCATCTCATCGTGATAGAGCGCCTCGGTTAATCTTTCATGAACTTCCTCCGGGCTGTTCTGGTGAAAAGCACCTGCATCCCACACTTTTTCAAAAGAAATGGCAATCGTACCCTTGCGGTGCCCATCTCCCCATCGCGGGTGACTGAGGTGTCCGCCGCGAATCGTTGCAATCACAACCGGAATATCCAATAACTTCACCAATTTCGAAGTCGAATAAATAAGCGGATCGGTCTTTCCATCCCAATTCCGGTTGCCTTCAGGAAAAATTCCAATCACCCGGTTATGTTTTTTAGCCTTTAAAATAAGTCTGATCGTGCGTGTGTCATTTTTGAATTTTTGTTTCGGGATAGCTCCCACATAATTTAAAATACGTTTTAAAAATGGGTTGCGGAACAGCGGATCTGCAGCGATAAAACTGATTGGTTCATCCACATAGCAATTCAGGAGGAGCGGATCCCAGTTGTTGACATGATTGCTCAAAATAATATACGGACCTTCCATATCTTTAGTGTCATTCCGCTCAATCACAATGTCGGACCGGTGCTCAATAAATGCTTTGATCGGGGTACGCAGCAGCCGCTCAACCGTTTTCCCGGGTTTTCTCTCAATACTCATAACGTCACTTCCAACAATCAAAAATATCAATATCACTAACATTTTAGCATAAAACACCAAAATCGGAACTAAGTACGGGTTCACTTTCTCTCGTTTGTTTCGTGTTCATCCTTCATTGCATAGGCTATTATCAACAGCGATAAGGGATGGTGATTTAATGGGACTTTTCATCGATCAAGACAAACACCCCTTAGTCTATAAAAACGATCAACAGATTCTCGAGCCAAACCAGGGGTATTATCACAAAGATTATTTTCAAGAGATGATTAATGAACAACAGGAAATCAACCAAATGCTCACCCAAGCGTTTCATGAAGTAAAAACACTGCATCACCGTGATCAGCAAGCTAACGCCGGCAAATGGCAAAACATTGGTGATGAGCTTAAGGCAATCAGGGAGCGCGAAGGAAAGCATGAAACATTTGAACGTCAGGTGATGGAATGGCTGGCAAAACTCGATGACAACAACAAGCAGCTGCAGCAGGGAATCGAAAAGGAAGACTCTATGAAAAAAGATGTTGCCGTTAGAGTTGATTCTCTGAATAAATCCAGCCGAGAAATCATCACTTATATGGAATCTTATGATGCGGTGAATAAGCAAATGATAGAGGAAATGAATGATATTGCAGAAAGAAATAAAGAAATGGCCGATCAAATCGACAAACAGGACCATGCACAGAAAATCACGCTCGACAGGCTGGAAAAGCAGGAAGCATTAATGGAAAAAGTTCACCGGCAGATCAACGAATTCCGGGCGATCTTGTTTGAACGAAGCAGCTATATAGCTGAAAAAATTGAGGATAGTTACAATCTGACATCGTCATACGTCTATAATTTGATGAGCAGTTCTGAAAAGCCTCTGACGTTGTATATGGATCAGAGAAAAACAGAAAATGAAAAGCGGGATTGAAGTGATGATGGCTATAGCAACCGTGATTAATCGAACAATCTCTGTGGCGGTGAACTGAAGTTATTGAAAGGGCCGCTTGAGTGTGAGTGTGTCTGTCGAAGCCGGAAATGAGTTTTTGAATGGCAAAAAGACCCCGAGAATGGCTCTCGAGTCCATTTCAATGGGAATGTAACATCGAAACGTCCTCGAAAGCAGTTATCGAGTCCATTTCATGGCGCAAGTAGTATTAAAAAAGCCTCGAGAGCAATTCTCGAGGCCAAACTGCACTGTAAATCCGTCGAAAAGTTCTTGAGCACAGGTCTCAACAACACTGAGAGTAGCCATTCCCACAAAACTTCGTTATCCTTAGCTCCACTTAAGAAAAACCTCTGCAAAAGGTCTACTCATAATACACCCACCGGTTCGACCCTATTTTTGTAAAATATTGATCCAATACTTTCCGGATACGCTTTTTCGAATGCACGACGAGGCACCAGTCTTGAATAATGCTTGTGGTGACCTTATGTTTTGGAAACATGCGTTTAAATTCCTTGACAGATCGCAAAATGGCCATTGCTATGACCTCTTTGTGACCGCACTTCAGGCATATCAGTTTTTGCCTTTCTGCTACAGTGGAAAGGGAATGGCATTTCAAGCAAGGAATGCCTTTTCGGAGCTTTGCATAATGATAGTTTGGCAGGAGCTGGTATGGCGATTTTTCAATATGAAGGGTGTTCAATTTTTCTGCTATGTGTCTGTGCGTGTTGGTTAATTTAGAAGTTATGCTATTCAATTTGCGCATGGAGCTTTTAATCTGTGTGGGCAAAATAAAGGGTTTGTCGGGATGTGCCTGGAAAAGTGTGAATTCCGGATTGATGAAAACAACTGAGGCTTTAATAGGGAGATTGATGGCATGCTCATGGAATATCTGGCGCAGCAGAGATTCGCTTCGTTCCAGCTGGTGCAGTGGGTTGAGAATTTCATAATGCGGTAGCTTGTAAAACTTATCTGCGTACCAGCCGTATTCCCCTTCATAATTCTTTACTTCAAACATATGGGCCTGCTTAGACGTAATTATCAGCGAATCGATTTGAAAGAGCGTGTTGTTTGTTTGCAGCAAGAGATCATTTAATACGCAACAGTCGCATTGCAGCTGTTCAGTCTGCCTGTCAAATATGACTTCGCCTTCAAAACCTTTGCTCAAATTCAAATAGTACTGTTTCTCTTTTGAGGTTAAATCCCCCCGTATATTCAGGGAGTGAAATAGCAGCAGCTCATCCGGGTGGTTGCGTGGTTTATAAGGCATGTCTCACATCCTTTCTGCCTGTCTCTTCTATTATACTAAATTCAGAGAACTAAAGCGATAGTATCCCAAGAAATATTTAGACTAATCCAAACCGAAGCTCGCATGTATTTGATGACTTCTTTTGATAAAATAGGTGCAAACAAATCAGAAAAAGGGTGTATGGTGGATGAACATAACGATCATTGCTGTCGGAAAGCTAAAGGAAAAATACTTGAAGCAGGGTATCGAGGAATACCTGAAGCGGCTCGGGCCCTATGCGAAAGTCCAAATCAAGGAAGTTGCTGATGAAAAGGCGCCGGAAAACATGAGTGAGGCTGAGATACAGAATGTGAAACAGAAGGAAGGCGAGCGGATTCTCTCCCAAGTCAACCAGGACACCTATGTCATCACATTGGAGATTGACGGGAAGATGCTGACATCCGAAAAATTCGCTGCCAAACTGGATGAGCTTGCAACGTATGGCAAAAGTAAAATTGCCTTTGTCATCGGCGGCTCCGTTGGAATCAGCGATGACGTTGAGAAGCGCAGCGACCTGGCATTGTCATTTTCCAAGCTGACCTTTCCGCACCAGATGATGCGCATGATTTTGCTTGAGCAGGTTTATCGAGCATTTCGGATTATGCGGGGAGAACCGTACCATAAATAAGGGAATCAATAACTAAAAGTGCAATACAGTTACCATTGGATCAACCCTTACCATTTTAGTTGATTCGTGAAATAGCAAAATATCGATTAAAAGAAATTGTGGAAAATGATGTGAAATGGTAGTAAATCTCGCCACTCTTTGCTTCCATACCTTTGTTCATATGTATCATAGGCCTGCTCTGCCAGTGCCATAAACTCTTTCTTATCTATTTTTTCACCACCAGTTTTAGAAATTTCCTTACAAAATAACATAAAACTTTTGTTTGTCGAATTAACCACAGTAATTATTGTCGATATTTCCCGGGAAATGATTCTTCATAGTGAAAATTGACAAGATATTCTTTAAGTAATCAGTAGAAGGTAGTTCAGTTCGGTTACATGGGACAAGGTGTGGGTGTGATTACCTAATAAGTCATGTATTGAATCCAAGGACTAATTATTACATAGAAACATCTGAAATGTTAACACCGTATATATTGACAAATCAGATGTTGGGGAGCAAATTTAAGTGTTCAAAATGACTGCTGGATTACTTTGTCATCGGTGCGGGTAAACAGTAATAAAATATTTTATTTTTCATCTAAGAATGGTACACTATAGTTGGAATATATTGATTCAGAAAAGATGGGCGGCTGGAGAATTGCGTCCCTTTTTGTATGTGACGCCCGGATAAGAGCGCTTTCATCCTTTCTGCAAACTTTAATGGGTAAGGGATGGGAAAAAATGAGCAGTAAACAAATGACTTCAGACGTAATCCTGATCGGCGCAGGCATCATGAGTGCGACATTGGGATCACTTTTAAAAGAGCTGTCACCAGATATGAACATCACCGTTTTCGAAAAGCTCCAAAGCGCCGGTACGGAAAGTTCGAATGTATGGAATAATGCTGGTACAGGACATTCGGCATTATGCGAGCTTAATTACACGCCCGAAAAACCGGACGGATCAATTGATATCACGAAGGCCTTGACCATCAATGAACAATTTCAGGAGTCAAGACAGTTTTGGTCTCACCTTGTGAACAGCGGCTATATTGAGAATCCTAAAGAATTCATCAGACCGCTTCCGCATATGAGTCTGGTCCACGGGGGAGATAATGTGGATTTTTTGAAAAAGCGGTTTGAAACATTAACAGAAAACCGATTGTTTGAAGGAATGGAGTTTTCCGATGACCCGAAAAAAGTAGAAGAGTGGATTCCTCTGGTTATGAAAGGTCGGGACGTTAATCAGCCAATCGCAGCAACGAAAATCGACACAGGCACCGATATCAATTTTGGTGTGCTGACCAGTAAATTGCTGGCCCACCTGGAAGAACAAAACGTTAATATCAGATACAGTCATGAGGTGGAAGACATCCAGCGCACTGAAGACGGCAAATGGGAAGTCAAAGTGCAGAACTATGAAGATGATACTCTTGAATATCATACGGCGAATTTTGTCTTTATCGGCGGTGGCGGAGGTGCTTTGCCATTGCTGCAGAAAACAGACATACCGGAAAGCAAGCATGTGGGCGGCTTCCCTGTAAGCGGTCTGTTTATGGTGTGTAATAACCCGGATGTTGTGGCGCAGCATGATGCTAAAGTATATGGCAAAGCCGAGGTCGGTGCACCACCGATGTCGCTTCCGCATCTGGACACACGCTATATCGACGGCGAAAGAACATTATTGTTTGGGCCGTTCGCCGGCTTTTCACCGAAGTTCCTCAAAACCGGATCAAATATGGATTTATTAGGATCCGTCAGGCCGGATAACGCTTTTACGATGTTGGCAGCCGGTGCGAAAAACATGCAGCTGACCAGATTTCTGCTGCGGCAGCTGATGTTGTCGAAAGAACAGCGCGTGGAAGAGGTGCGCAAGTTCATTCCTGATGCTAAGACTGAGGATTGGGATCTCGTAACCGCGGGACAACGCGTGCAGGTGATTAAAGATACTGAAAAGGGCGGCCGCGGCACACTTCAATTCGGTACAGAAGTTGTCAATTCCGAGGACGGCACGATCGCAGCACTGCTTGGTGCTTCACCTGGTGCCTCAACAGCAGCATCAATCATGCTCGAGATCATTGAAAAATGCTTCCCGCATCGTTTGGACGAATGGGAACCAAAAATTAAAGAAATTATCCCATCTTATGGCTTGTCACTGAGAGAACATCCGGAGCTTATCCGTGACATTCATGCCACAACAGCAAAAGCGCTGAACTTAGAATATAGAGAAGCAAGCGGCGTATAAATTATAGAAAGCAAGCATTATTGGAAGCATCATTTGCCGTTTCAAGCAAATGAATGCTTCCTTTTTTTGCGGGACTTTCCGGAATAAATTTAATATGAGGAGTTATCAACCATGAACCCAGCACAACTATACAAGCAAAAACTCAAAACGAAAGAAGACGCAGTCACGTATATCCAGCCGGAAACCGATATCATCACCCCGATTCTTGCAGCAGAACCGGGATTACTTATGAAGCAGCTGGTCCTGCACGATGGGTTGAAAGGCAATCGCCTGTTCCAAATGCTTAGTTCCCATGAAGTCATCAATCCGGACCCGGAAAAACTCAAAGTCATCAGCATGTTTATGGGGGCGACGGAGCGAAAAGCATTTAAAGAGGGTAAAATTGACCTTTTGCCGAACAATTTTTCCGATGTCCCGAAAATTCTGAAACAAACAGGACGAAAGCCGGTTGTCATGTCTGTTGCTTCACCAATGAACGAAAATGGCTATTTTTCACTTGGAACGAACGCCGATCATACGATAGCCTTGATTCCGCATGCTGATAAGGTACTGCTTCAAGTGAATGAAAACATGCCGCGCACATTCGGGGAAAATCATGTTCATATTTCTGAGGTTACGGCGTTGATTGAAAACCATCAGCCGGTTCCTGAAGCACCTCAAGCACCTGAACAGTCGGAAAAAGACAAGCTTATCGGTGATGAGGTAGCGGGATTGATTGGTAATGGTGATACGCTGCAGATTGGTTTTGGCTCGATTCCCAATGCGATTATCGACAACTTAAAGCACTATCGGAACTTGAGCATCCACACAGAGATGGTGCCGGAGAAAATCATTTCGCTGTATGAGAGCGGGGCTGTAACAAACGAAAACAATCCATTTCAAAAAGGGAAAATGACTGCCACATTTGCCTTTGGATCAAGAGACCTTTATGACTTCATGCACGAAAATGAGACAATTTATATGATGCCGGTCAATAAGACGAACCACGTTGGCCTGCTGCAGGAAGCCAATAATCTGGTGACGGTGAATGCCGGTGTGGAAGTCGATTTCCTCGGTCAAGTCAACGCGGAAATGGTTGGGGGCACGTACTGGTCCTCAACAGGCGGTCAATCCGATTTTCAAGTTGCCTCGCGATTGTCAGAGGGTGGCCGGGGCGTCATTTGTCTGCATGCCACTGCCAAAAATGATACGATTTCCAAAATCGTGCCGTCACTTAGTCCGGGAACGCCGGTTACGACATCAAAAAATGACGTGGATTATATCATTACAGAATATGGTGTGGCACGCCTCCGCGGAAAAACCATACGCGAACGGACAAAAGCTCTGATTGCTATCGCCCATCCGGATTTCAAGGATGAGCTGACATTTAAGGCGAAAGAAATGGGGTATCTTTAGGTATAAAAATATCGTCTGAGTATTGATCAACTCATTGCAGGCATGGATGATCTTTTTGAAAGGTGGATAGTAAGTGCTGGAATAAATATACTTCTTCTATCCGAATCATTTTCATTGGCATAAATATGCTATCTTCACTACCATGGGAGACAAAGCTTCAGCAAAGGGGAGATTCACATGACACGCGTTAATAATCAAATTATTTTAGCTGAACGGCCACAGGGAATG
This sequence comes from Lentibacillus amyloliquefaciens, assembly GCF_001307805.1. Taxonomy (GTDB): domain Bacteria; phylum Bacillota; class Bacilli; order Bacillales; family Amphibacillaceae; genus Lentibacillus; species Lentibacillus amyloliquefaciens. Next base: position 2,776,606 of record NZ_CP013862.1, read on the forward strand.
CCGGGCAGCGATACATTTCAATTTGTGAAAAAAGATGTTGAGGACGTAAAGGAAGGTCAGATTCTGATTAAGACGTTGTATGTGTCCGTTGATCCATATATGCGGGGCAGAATGGCGAACGTGGAATCTTATGTTGAACCGTTTAAGCTGGGTGAAGTTATTGGGGGCGGATCGATTGGTGAAGTCATTGAATCCAAATCAGATCAGTTCACTGAAGGTAATGTTGTGACAGGAGCGTTCGGCTGGCAGGAATATTATGTCGCCGGTGAAAATGAAGTCCGGCAAATTGACCCCTCAAATGCACCTGTCACGACCAATCTGCACATATTGGGCATGACCGGTTTAACCGCCTACTTCGGTCTGTTGGATATCGGCACCCCGAAAGAAGGTGAAACAGTTGTGATTTCTGGAGCAGCCGGCTCAGTCGGTTCCACTGCCGGCCAAATCGCCAAAATCAAAGGTGCACGTGTTGTAGGCATTGCCGGCTCTGAGGAGAAAATCTCACTTTTGAAAGACGAACTTAACTTTGATGAAGGCATCAATTACAAAACGTCTAATGATATTAAAGAGGATTTAAAACAAGCATGCCCGAACGGTGTTGATGTGTATTTCGATAATGTCGGCGGGGAGATATCGGATACTGTCATGACGCAATTGAATAAGTATGCCCGGATTCCGGCCTGTGGCGCGATTTCTGCCTATAACATGGAAGAGCAGGACATCGGCCCGCGCGTACAGCAAACGCTGATTAAGAAAAGCGCTTTGATGCAAGGCTTCATCGTCGGCAATTATTCCGAACGCTTCAAGGAGGGTGCCAAGCATCTCGGCCAATGGCTGCAGGAAGGAAAACTCACCTATCGTGAAACAATCAAAGAAGGTTTTGAAAACATCCCGGAAGCATTTCTTGATTTGTTTCGCGGAAAGAATATTGGGAAGCTGCTTGTGAAAGTGGGTGAGCGGGAGTATGAGAAATAAATAATTGATAGATGATGAAACGGGGCTGATCCAATAGACGCTAAGTTGGCGCATCGGATCAGCCCCATTATTATGTTGATTTATGGAAAATTCATTCATTCTACTTCAAAAGTCGTTTATTTGATTTTAAAGACAGGCAGCTTTTCCAAAAAGACAATATCATCCCGTTCAGACGCACCACCTTCAGCCAATATAGCGGCCTTTGCGACAACGTCACCACCGGCTTTTTGAACCAATTCTTCAAGTGCCTGCATTGATTCACCGGTACTGATAACGTCATCGATCAGAGCGATGCGTTTGCCTTTGATCATGTTCGCATCGTGTGAATCCAGACATAATAACTGTGAGTTTTGAGTGGTGATGGAATTGACTTCATGGGTTAACGGCTTATCCATGTAGGCTTTAACATTTTTTCGTGCCACGATATAACGTTTCATGCCGAGTGCTTTCGCAACTTCGTGGACAAATGGGATGCCTTTCGCTTCTGCCGTGACAAGCATGTCAACCTTGGGCAGCCTTTTTGCCAGTAATGGAGCTGCAGCGGTGACAAGTTCCGTATCGCCCAAAACGATGAAGCTTGCTATCTTTAAGTCGTCATTTATGGCAATAATAGGCAGCTCGCGTGTGACCCCAGCGACATTCAGTTCATAAGTTTTCATTTGTAGACCCTCCAATAGACTACTAGACTCCAAAAATACTTAATAGAAACTCCATAATAACGCCGGCAAGCATTCCAAGGAATGGATCTGCTATAGCTGTCACAACCATTGTCATCCCGCCGATCAGACTGGCGCCGGCACCTTCTGCAGAGAGCGCGGCCTGTGCATTTCCGGGCAATGTCACAATCGCACCCAGAACAAACAGGAACCCGGCAATTGAAGCGCTTGGGACGAATTTACCGATTTTAGGCAAAAGCTTCAGAAATAGAATGATAGCCATCAAGGCCATCATGATGACACCGGATAAGACGGCATGGGGCGCATCGGCAGTAGCCGAAATAACGACTTCGACCGGCCCGCCGCCAAATAAAGAAGATGCCATGTCGGCAAGACTGCTGATAATTGTGATGGTATCGATACTAACATCTGTTTCAGCGATTTCTCCGTTAATCTTTCCGAATGCAATATTAGCGCCGATGTTTAAACAAACCATGGCGAGTGCACCGCGGATGATCATCGGTGATAGCATCAGCTTTTGCAGCTTAAGTTTTTCCTCAGTTGTATCCTCGGGGATGCGGTTTTTATCCTTTTCAACAAAATAGTTGATAAAGCTGGACAGAATCACAGACAGCGTGATCGTATAGACCAGATCTTTTGTTGCAATATAAACAATCAGCGCAACGACAAATGACGATATCCCGACGATTCGGTCCTGCTTTGCCATATCCCAGGATACTTTGGCAAGCATGATGCCGACGCCTGCCATCATGCCATTAGTGATGACAGGGCCGATCCAGTCAATGATAGTACCCATTAAGCCAAACAGCCCGATGACTAGCATGATGAATGCTCCAAAGAAAATCATCGACAGGCGTTCACGGAGATTTCCCCCCATTTTGCCTGCTACGGTGATGGTCTCTGCCTGAAATGAAATGACGGCAACATTACTCGTGATTGTGTTGCCAAACGCACCGACGATGAATGCCATCGCCGTTGGTACGGAGGCAAAACCGAATGTCATAGCAAGCAAACCCTGCGGCAGACCATTCAGCACACCGCTGAAAGCCGCCATAATGTCTTTTAATATGTCCATCCTGATGCTCCTTCTTTTCCCCAATGAGTGGCGGCACAAAAATAAAAAAGACCCCGAGAACGGGGCCTTTTTGCATATGTCAGAAGCACCGTCCATAGTAGAGTAATTTAAGGTTACTCTGTAGAGACTCCCAGTCCGTATTACCGGGAATATATGGGGAAATATATTGTGTTATTTACGAACAATATTATCATTCATTGCAAAAATATTCAATTTTTGAGCGTCTAATGATTATTTTTTGATGGTTATCATGTTAGAAATTAACAAAAGGCGAATGTATAATGGTTGGTGCGTTCGATGTTTTTGTCATCAGCCGCCTGATTGAGTTGTTCAGGAGCATACTGGCTGTTCGTATCAATAGGCGTTCATAAATATTTTTCCATTCGTATATCCGGCCACATTTTTCCCTGCCACCATGTAAAATCCTCAATCCTCCCAATTTCCCGATAACCAAGCTTTTGATATAATCTGTGAGCTCGTTTGTTGAAAGCAAACACACCCAGTTCAATGCGTTTGATGTTATTTGTTTTAATCTGTTTCTCCAAATAGTTCATAGCGGCATAACCGATGCCCTTGCTCTGTTCCTTATGTTCGCCGATGACAATCCCTATCCAGGCAGTTTTGGGTTCTTTTTTATAGAGATGGCTCGGGTCAATTATGTAGTTCATTTCGCCGATTAACTGGTCATCTGTGTAAATAAGATAAATCGTTTCGTATGTTAAGCGGTTTGCTAAGTCATTTATGCTTACATTCTTTGGCTTTCTTAACTCCGCTTCACTTTGAACAGGGTGGGTTAATCCCATTAATGCCGGATCGTTTTCCCATTGGTTAAGCGTCTTTAGTACATTTAAGTTTGGTTCAGTTAACTGTACAAATTGAATCATAATGGCACCTCATTCCCTAAACCTGAAACTATTAATCAGCTCAGCCATCTGTTTCGGGGATTTATCCATGTCGTTTGCCAGCCAGTGCTTGATGACGTAGATGCTTCCGCTAATAATAAACGTGCTGGCATATTCGGATATATCCTCGTCGACTTCATTATTGTCGATCCAGCTTTTGATCAGGAACGTGCGGGCAACATCCATGACACGACGTTCAAAAGATTGGTCACCGTTTCCGCTGAGAAGTGTCTGGCAGATATCACGTTTGGAAACAACGTATTCCAGCAGCTTTTCGGTCATCTTCAGTGCTTCTGCTTCCCGCTCGAAATTATATTGATTTAAGTAGATGTTTAAATCCGCAATCAGCTCTTCTTCAATTTGCTCGAGTAAGTCAAACTGGTCATGATAATGGCTGTAAAAGGTCGAGCGGTTAATGTCGGCCTCTTCGCAGATTTCTTTAACGGTAATCGCTGAAATTTGTTTCGTTTCCAATAAAGTGATTAAACTATCCTTTAAGACCATGCGAGTATACTTTTTCCGGCGGTCGAGTTTTTCGTTCATAAAATCGTCACACTTTCTTCTTAGCATTTGGCAACATATTTTTTCGAAGTGTTGGTTTTTGTACGCATGTTATAAAACTGTTTGTTGTAAATCCAACACGGTGTCGTATATAATATTATCGTGTTCGAATGGATGATGCAAGAGAGGATGAACACCGATTGATATGACAACACGCATTTTAAACAATAAAAAATCGATTGTAATCACATTTCTGTTGCTGATGATTATCAGCGCGGCGGTGCAGTTCGGCGTACCGGTCAATCACGATATGGTTGACTTTTTACCGGATGATACGCCTTCCATTGAAGCGACGGATGTTATGAATGAAGAATTTGACGGGGCGGTTGCCAATACCCGGGTCATGATGAAGGATTTTAGCATATCAGAGGCATTGGCTTTTAAGGGAGAGCTGGAAGCAGTTGATGGCGTCTCTGAAGTGATGTGGCTCGATGACGCGATTGATATTAAAAAACCGATTGAAATGGCAGATGCCGATACCGTTGAGTCATACTATGAGGATGACAATGCACTGTATTCTTTCCATATTGAAGAAGGCAAAGAAGTAGAAACGACCGATGCCGTCTATGAATTGATCGGTGAGGAGAACGCTATGTCAGGCGATGCTCTTGATACGGCAATCTCGCAAAAAATGACCGGGCAGGAGTCGATGAATGCCGCTTTGATTCTTGTGCCGATTATCATTTTGATTCTGTTATTATCGACACGGTCTTGGATTGAGCCGGTATTTTTCCTGACAGCAATCGGGGTATCGATCCTTATTAACCTCGGGACGAACGTGTTTGTCGGAGAGATCTCCTTTATAACACAGGCGGTGGCACCGATTCTGCAGCTGGCAGTGTCACTTGATTATGCGATATTTTTGCTTCACAGTTTTGACGATTACCGGAAAGAGACTGAGGACCCGACAGAGGCGATGAAACGTGCGATGAAGCGGTCATTTCCTGCCATCGCTGCGAGCGCATCAACAACGGTATTCGGATTTACGGCTTTGATGTTTATGGAATTTGGGCTTGGTGCTGACCTGGGGCTGAACCTAGTCAAAGGGATTTTGCTCAGCTTTATCAGTGTGATGATTTTCCTCCCGGCTCTGACGCTGATGTTTTATAAATGGATTGATAAAACGCAGCACCGGCCATTCATGCCGAGTATTTATCGCATCGGGAAACATGTTATGAAATTGCGCATCCCTGTGCTTCTGGTGGTACTAATCCTGATTGTTCCGGCGTTTCTGGCCCAGAGTCAGACCAACTTCCTTTATGGAACCGGCGGACAACCGGAAGATACACGGGCCGGAAGTGATTCTGCTGCAATTGAAGAGTCATTCGGTAAATTTACGCCGATGGTGCTGCTGGTGCCTAAAGGCGACCTCGCCCGGGAAGAAGAACTCGTCCAGGAGCTTGATGACTTCAATCATGTGAAAAGCACTGTCTCTTATGTTGATACCGTCGGAGCAGGCATACCGCCGGAGTACCTCGATGAATCACAGACCGAACAGTTCTTTTCGGAGAGTTACAGCCGGATTACGTTAAATACAACTACCAATAATGAGGGTGATGAAGCCTTTAACCTTGTGGAAAATGTCAGGGATACGGCAGCGAATTATTATGGTGATGATTTTCACGCCTTGGGACAGAGTGTCACCTTATATGATATGAAGGACATGGTAGAACAGGATAATACGGTTGTGAACATATTGACCGTTGTGACGATTGCCATAGTCCTGCTTGTCACATTCCGCTCGATTTCCATTCCGGTTATATTGCTTTTGACGATTCAGTCCGCTGTCTGGTTTAATTTATCGGTGCCGTATTTCACCAACTCATCACTCGTTTATATCGGATATCTGATTGTCAGTACGGTACAGCTGGCGGCGACAGTCGATTACGCGATTCTTTTCACGGAAAATTATACGCATAATCGAAAAAGAATGGGCGCAATGGCGGCGATTAAGAAAACCATTAACGAAAAAATCTTTTCGATTGGCGTGTCCGCATCGATTTTGTCCAGTGTCGGCTTTATCCTGTGGGCGACATCAAGTGATCCGATTGTTTCCTCCATTGGGCTCTTGCTCGGACGGGGTGCGTTATTGGCATTTCTGATGGTAGTGTTTTTACTGCCGGGGTTGTTGCTCATATGTGACCGGATTATTGAAAAAACAACATGGAAACCAAACTTTTTTAAAGGGAAGTGATGCTATGCGGCTCAAAAAAATAATGATTCTATTGATGAGTGCCGTTCTGGTATTCGGGTCGACGCCTTTTGCCGCTTTAGCTGAAAATAATAATGACGGAGAAAAATCGGATACAGAACCGGGTAAGTACTCTTCAAAGGATGAGGCTATTTACGGCAATTTGGATGCAGGCGGTGCATTGCAGGATATGTATGTGGTCAACACGTTTCACGTCACCGATCCCGGTGAAATCACAGACTATGGAGACTATACCGATGTGCGGAACTTGAGTAACTTAAATGATATTGAACAAAGTAACAATAAAGTCCGCTTTCAGGCGGAAGGTGAGGAGTTTTATTATCAGGGCGGCATGAACGAAAAGCCGCTCCCATGGAACATTGATATCACTTACATGCTTGACGGGGAAGAAGTGACACCTGAGGAATTGACAGGTCAGAGCGGTTCACTGGAAATTCAGATTTCCACATCCGCGAATGAAAGTGTCGATCCAGTGTTTTTCGAAAATTATTTGCTGCAGATTTCGCTGACACTTGATCCATCTAAGGCTGATAATATTCAGGCACCGGACGGCACGAAGGCAACTTCCGGCAAAAACACCCAAGTGTCATTCACCGGCATGCCTGATACAGCGGAAGAATTTATTGTGACAGCGGATGTTACTAACTTCGAAATGGACCCGATTGACATTTCGGGTGCACCATATTCGATGTCGATTGAAAATCCGGATATCAGCGGCATGAAAGGCGATATGCAGTCATTATCTGATGCCATCAGCGAAATAGACAGCGGTGTTGGCGACTTGAACAGCGGAATTGCGGATTTGAGTGCCGGCGCGAGTGATTTGAGCAGCGGTTCGAGTGATTATAAGAGCGGGATTAATGACTTAAATCAGTCTTCCGGCGAACTGGTGAATGGTTCTGCCAGTATTCGGGATGCTTTAAATAAGGTGAATGAGTCGGTTCAGGGTGGAGCACCGGAAGCACCGGACTTGAGTGAGCTTGAAGCATTGCCAAGCGGACTTCGTGACCTGGCAAGCCGTTTGCGTGAGTCTGCTGATGGGCTTGATACGCTGAAAGAGAATTATAATAATGCAAATGGCAGTTTGGAAGAAGCGATGAACGGCATTCCGGACTATCAAATAAATGAAGAGACAATTAATGCAATCAAGGATCAACTTAATGAACAAAGCGGAAATAGTGCTGATCAGAAAAAAGCCATGGATCAGCTCTTTGAAACCTATCAAGCTGCGCAGAATGCCAAAGGAACATATCAGGAGGTTAAGAACGCATTTGACTCTGTAGAAAGTACATTGAATAATGTTTCCAATGGTATCAGAGAAATGGCTGATAAAGCCGAAACAACCGCTTCCGAGATCGAAAAAGGTCTCGAAAACATGGATCAGATGAGCGCGCTGAAGGATCTGCAAAATGGACTGTCATCACTTGCTTCCGAATACCAGTCATTCCATAGCGGCCTCGTGGAGTATACGGATGGCGTCGGAAGTCTGGCATCGTCCTACGGTGAACTGGACTCAGGTATTCAGGAACTTGGAAATGGCGCTTCATCCTTGAACAGCGGGGCGAGCGAGCTGAAAAACGGCACGGAGCAACTTGAAGAAAGAACCAGTGACATGCCCGGTGAAATGCAATCAGAAGTTGATGAGATGATGGATGAATATGATGCTTCCGATTTTGAACCGCAATCGTTTGTTTCGGATCAAAATGAAAAAGTCGAGGTCGTGCAATTTGTTCTGCAGACAGAACCAATCGAAGCAAAAGAATCCGAGACAGCGGAAGAAACTGACGAAGAGGAAAAAGGCTTTTGGGAGCGGCTGATGGATCTTTTTAGATAAAATACAGGAAAAGTCAGCCTGTCTTCTTCAGTTAACTCAAGCATAAAAGAACAACCCCTCTGTACTTATTTTGCAGGGGGGTTGTCTTATCATCAGTCTTCTGTGCTGTTGCTGTATTGTTCCTCAATTTCGTTTCTTGCTTCATCGACTTGTTTTTCCTTAAGCTCATACAAATCATCAAAGATTTGATCCTGATAATCAGTGGACATGTCAATGCGTTCATCTCTTAAATCATATAAAACAGATTTAGTTTCTCTGGAAATATCATCATTTGACTGTAGATATTCAAATACTTCATGGAAATTTTGTCTCTCACGTTTCCATCTGTCAGCCCATTCTCCGCGGAAATCCCGAATCATTTGCATGCGCTCAACGCTTATCTGTCGCACATCACTGACAGCATCCGCTTTCCATTGTCTCCATTCTGAAGCCATATTTTGAGTACGCTCAAATTCATCCATTAGCTGGTCCTGGTTTTTGACCAAGGTATATGTACCATCTGAAGCATCTGCAATATCCTTCAGTTGTTTTTGTCCTTCACTGTCAACATCCAGCCCGATAACGTTAACGAGCGGTGTGATGTCAGATCCAGATAATTCCTCGGCTGCTGCCACAGGGTCTCCGTCACAAGTTTCGATGCCATCACTGACAACATAGATAATATTAGTGTTATGCTCACCATCGAATTCCTGCATGTCTTCCATCGCAAGGTTGATAGCATCCGCAAGCGGTGTCCAGCCGGCCGGTTGGAATTTTTCCATTGCTTTGTCTAAACCGTTTTTGTCATAGGGCTGTATGTCATAAACCAGCTCGTTACTCGCGCAGGACAGCTCTTTATCGGAATCTTCACTGCTTCCTTCAAACCCATAAACACGAATCCCGACATTCGCATCTTCCGGTAACCCACTGGAAAATTCAGTGATTGACTCCTTTGCGATAGACATCCGTGTTTTTTCACCGGCATAGGCTGCCATACTGCCGCTGGCATCCAAAATGACTTCCACATTATAATTTTCTTTGAATTGCAGCTTGGGGTCATCGGATTCAGGACTGCCAAATGAAAGTGTTCGCCACTTTTTAACGATATTTTCAGGGTCCGGAAAATCCTCAGCAAATAAGGAAAGCAATTTTGCCCAATAAGAATTGATTTCTTCCTCTGATGGTTCCCCGGTCAATTTGGGTAACTTATCCAATGCCTCTTGGATGTCCACCTCCTGGTCTTCGTATGCAGTTCCGGCAAACGGACCTGCCGGGTAGTCGATCAGCCCCTCCAGATCAGCAGGAGGGTCAGGTATATCGGCAAACAAAGAACCTTCACCGCTGGCAGAGGTTTCCGCAGTTTGACCCCTCTCTGTTGTATTTTCATTCTTATCCTTTTCGTCATCTTCATTTTCTTCGCTTTGCACTTTATCTTGCTCTTCTTCTGTTGATGATTCTTTTCCCTCATCAGAGGCGCAGGCCGAAATGACCACTATTAAAAAAAGCAATAACATGAGTATGGTTCGACGCCGCATTTTAATTATCAGTTCAAAAACCCCCCTTGATATATAAAGATAGATAAGTAAAGTAATATCAACAGTATACTATAAGGAACTACCTTCTTGAAAGAAGAGTAATCAAAATGAAATTCTTTTTTTTCAGAAGGTTAAATTCTCTAAAAGTTTGATCATTTCATTAATTATTATGTTACTATTAAACGAATATCATAAAAAAGGGTGGTGGTCGGGATGCTTGTCAAACCAGCTAAATTGAATCCCGGCGACAAAGTGGCAACAATCAGTCCGTCATGGGGCGGGGCCGGAGAGCCTGAGCTCAGATGGCGCTATGAGCAAGGTGTGGAGCGGCTGTGTGATGTGTTCGGTCTTGAAGTCATTGCGATGCCAAACAGTTTAAAAGGTGCCAAATATCTATATGAGCATCCGGAGGCTCGAGCAGAAGACCTGATGGCTGCATTCCGTGACGATAGCATTAAAGGTATTATCGCGAATATCGGCGGGAGTGAAAGCATCCGGTTACTGTCATATATTGATTTTGACGTGATAAAGGCGAACCCGAAGATTTTCATGGGCTATTCGGATGTGACAATTCCACATTTGTTCTGCCATAAAGCTGGGTTATCCTCGTTTTACGGACCGGCAATCATGACTGACTTTGCTGAGAACGTGGAAATGCTTCCGTATACGGTGGACATGGTCAAACGGGTATTATTTTCAGACGATGCTATCGGAGAAATCAAGCCTGCAGGGGAATGGACGAGTGAACGTCTGGAATGGGACATTAAGAACAAATACATCCGGCGCACGATGAAAACCAATCAGAAATATGAAGTTCTGCAAGGATCGGTAACCGTTCAGGGGCGTCTAATCGGCGGCTGTATGGGCGTGTTGGAATTCGCCAAAGGGACCGTTATCTGGCCTGATGAAAACTATTGGGAGGATAGCATTCTGTTCTTTGAAACGTCAGAAGAAAAGCCGCCGCCCGAGTCTATAAAACGCTGGCTGCGCAATTATGCCGCACAGGGGATTTTGCACAAAACGAACGGTATTATCTTCGGTAAACCTCAGGATGAAACGTATTATAATGAGTATAGAGAAGCAATAGAAACGGTGATGAAGGAATATCAGCTGGAGGACTTGCCGATACTGTATAATCTGAATTTCGGGCATACCGAGCCAAAGATGATATTGCCGTATGGTGCAATGGCTGAAGTGGATTGTAACAAAGGCAAGTTTTCGATATTGGAAAACGGTGTAGTATAAGTAGCATTTTTGAACAGAAAAGCGCATGTGCACCTGAAAATGGTGCACATGCGTTATTTTTATCCCGCTGAATGCAGTTTCACTTTATTGACAATATCTCTGCCAAGAATTAGTTGTGCAGCTTTCTTAATAAGTGAAGCAGCTGTTTCTTTTCTTCTGTTGTGAGTTGGTTAGATTTCTCCCATTGATAGTTTTCCAATTGAGGCGTTATTTCCCGGTAAAGTTTTTGACCCAGTTTCGTCAGCGAAATGTAGTTTGTCCGCCAATCTTTTTTACGGCTGATCAGATAACGGTCCTCAAGTTTGCCCAGAAGCTGCGTGATATTCCCTTTTGTCACGAGCAGCATTTCCGCCAGTTCCTGCTGTGCCAACGTCCGATGCTCACCCAGACGGCTGATGATATCCATTTGTGCATTCGTTAAATTCCATTCATTTAATAGCTCATTGGTTCCTTTAAGATTGTCTTTATGGACACGCGTTAGCCGATGCCATAACAGTGTGCTTAATTTTTTGGAATGTTTCACATTTTTGTTCAAGTTTCGACCTCCTCAAAGGGGCGTTTATGTAATAAAATAGTTTAGTTATAAACTCAACAAGGTCATTATAAGTTTATAACTAAACTTAAATACTGTCAAATCTGCAGACTTTAAAAGGTTGTTATGCAAACGATTTGGAAGCAAGCGTTATACTTTAGCCTGAATCGCAAAATGATAAAATAGGAAATGAAAGATTCGCTCATTGATCATAATCTGTTTAATGATTTGTTGAGCCTTAAATTATATTGAATTTGAAACGGAGGAAATAAAATGGCGTATATTTTGCAAATGGATTTCAAGTTGGATGGGCCATTCGGTGACGAGATGGCTGAAGCATTCTCCGATTTGGCAAAAAGCATTAATGAAGAAGAAGGATTTATATGGAAAATTTGGACGGAAAATCGGGAGGCAAAAGAAGCTGGAGGTATTTATATGTTTGACTCAAAAGAGTCAGCTGAAAAATATCAAACGAAACACACGGAAAGGTTAAAGGGATTTGGCATCAATTCCGTTAACGGGAAAATATTCGAAGTGAATGATCAATTAACACAGATTAATAACGGTCCGATTGACTAACTAAAGCGTGTTGTGTTGGGCAAGTTAGGATACACCGCTCTTTTAAATTATGGCGTAAATGATAAATGCTGGGGGTTTGTCAAATAAAGTGTGTAAATTATAATTCACACCAGATATTTTAAAACCCGGCAGTGTGGAACAGATGTCATTCCACACTTTTTACAGGTATTTTTCCTATTCTGATGTCAAGCCATATGTAGCTTTCCCGGTATGTGACATGATGAATGCGCTCGATTTCTTTATATCCCAGTTTTTGACGGTTTGTTAATTTCAAACACACCTAATTCGATACGGTAGTTTCCATCTTTTTCAGTTCTTAGAGGTATTTTATGGCTAAGGCGTCGATTCCCTTTCCCTCCAGCTCATCGATTGTAGTCCCCCACACAGTTCCGGGCAATTTTTGAAACGATTATTTCAACATCCGCAATCCATTTAAAATGACCAGGATTGTACTTCCCTCATGACCGATGACGCCTAACGGAAGGTCGAGCATCTGCAGATAGTTGGTCAAAATAAGTACGACAATCACGCTTAAGGAAAAAACGATATTTTGTTTGACGATTCGGTTCATCCGTCTTGATAGATTGATAGAGTTGGTGATGCGCTCCAGGTTGTTTTTCATGAGAACCATATCAGCAGTTTCGAGGGCAACACCGGTTCCCTCACCCATCGCAACGCCAACATTTGCGCTTGCCAGTGCCGGCGCATCGTTAATGCCGTCGCCGACCATGGCGATGTTCTCGTATTTCTCACGCAATGCTTTGACATGCTCTACTTTTTCCTGGGGCAAGCAGCTGGCGATGTAGTGATCAATGCCGGCTTCATCAGCGACGGCTTTAGCGGTCCGTTCATTATCGCCCGTGATCATGACAGTGTGGATACGTGCCTTTTTCAGTTTACTAATCGCTTTTTTCGTCGATTTCCTGATGGTGTCTTTTAATGCAAATACGGCGACGATGGTGTCATCGGCTTTTGCAAAAATAATCGTTTTGCCTTCTGCCGCCAGTTCGGCGGAGACATTTGCGAATGCTTCCGCCTCTTTTCTCCCGACAAAGTCCGGATTTCCGATTTCCCACTTTTGGTTATCGACAATCGCTGTTACACCTTTTCCACCCAGTGTTTTCATATCATGTACGTCAATGGACGGATTGTCGTCATGCTGTTGCTTGCTGTATGTTGTAAGTGCCTGCGCCAGCGGGTGTGTGGATTCATTTTCAATCGCGCCCACAACTGCTGTAACGTATGTTTTGTCCGCTTCATCAGCGAAATAAGCATCGGTAACTTCCGGCTTCCCTTTGGTCAAGGTTCCTGTTTTATCGAAGGCAATTGCGTTAATGTGGCTCAGATTCTCCACATGGATGCCGCCTTTGAACAGAACACCTTTGCGTGCAGCGTTGGATATCGCCGACAGCGTAGCCGGTGTAATCGATGCCACTAGGGCACAAGGTGATGCAACGACCAAGAGCACCAGCGCCCGGTAGATACTTTCCGATAATGCCCAGTCAAAAAGGAGATAGGGCAGGAAAAGCATAATGACAACTGTAATTAAAACACCATAAACATAGGTTGATTCAAACCGGTCGATAAATAACTGGGATGGTGATTTTTCTTTCTGTGCGGACTGCACCATGCTGATAATCTTTTGAAAGACTGTCTCGGTCGGCTTTTTCGTAATTCTGACTGTCAATGTACCGTCCAGCGCAACCGTCCCGGCATACACATCATTTCCATTCTTCTTGCTTAATGGCATGGATTCACCGGTGATCGCATTTTCATCAATGGCGCTTGTGCCTTTGGTGATTGCGCCGTCAGCCGGAATGCGTTCACCTGCCCGGACAAGGATGGCATCATCAATTGCAAGCGTTGAAACAGGTACGGTCTTTTCTACGTCATTCTCCAGCAGGATGGCTTCTTCGGGCTGCATTTCCATTAAAGAAGAAATGGCTCGGTTGCTTTTATTCATGGAGTACGTTTCCAGAGCGCCTGACAATGCAAAGATGAAAATCAGGATCGCCCCCTCTGTCCAATAACCGATGGCAACGGATCCGACAGCGGCAAAAATCATTAACATCTCCACGTTTAATTTCTTTGTACGGATTGTTTCCATAATGCCCTCTTTGGCTTTTGCATACCCGCCGATGGCAAATGCAATCAAATGAAGGATGACCCACATCGGCTGGGAAAGGATACTTTCCATTGACCATGTCAGGAGGATAAGAAAACCGCTGATGAGTGCAGCGATTAATTCGATATGATCACGGATCCTCCTGTAAAACGCATTCTCCTGAAAGAAATTGAGGGGGTCAGACTCCTTATTATCCGTCGCCATTCTCGATACCTCCTAATTGATAATAATAACCATTCGCATCTAATTATAATAATTATAATTTAATATTTATTATAATTATACTATGTGAGAGGAAGAAGTCAATGGGTAAATTGTCCGTTTAAATGCTAATAGAAGGATTAGAGTGCTTCGGTTGGCGTTTCATGCTTTTTATAATAATTATTAATAAGTTCCATATAAAAGATGAGCGTGTTTTGTTTTAATGTGCGGATTTCCAGATAACCCCCGAACATAAACTGAAAAGTTACAACGGCTGATTCAACATATTCACCGATGAACAGCGCCCCAATCACTGCAATCGTAACGAGCAATTCAATGCTGAATGCTTTCATCCTATGGGCCTGAAATGTCTTGATGAAAATCGGGATCCCTGCCAGGAAGGTCGCCGCAAACAGCGTTCCGGTCTGGGATGCTTGCCAATTCATAAAATGAAAGATAGGTGCCAGAACTAATAATCTACCGGTAATCGCCGTAATGTGGTTTTTGTGCCTGTTAATTAAACCAATCATGATCATCTTCCTCCCCCTTCATTTCATCATAAGGGGTTTGCAGTCAAAAGAAATTGACCGGTGTCAAGTCTGGGAAAGTTAAAATGCAGTTTTTACAAAAATCGGGTTAACAGAGCCGAATAACCAGCAAGAAAAATCGATGAGCGATTGATCCGCCGAGTCAATTGTTTAACAGCAAAATTAAAAAAGAAGCATTTTGGTTATCCATTCCTTGCCAGTCTGCTATAGTATAAGAAAGCAAGTATGAGGTGATCGGATGGATCTGCAATCAATCATGACTAAAATCAAATACCACACACCATCTGTCCTGGGGCATGAGCAATTCATGAAATCAGCTGTACTTTTGCCATTAATACAGAAGGACAATGAACTGCATGTGCTGTTTGAAGTGCGTGCGGAGAGCATGAGGCGGCAACCGGGAGAAATATGCTTTCCGGGAGGCCGGATTGACCCGCAGGACAGAGACGTGTGTTCTGCGGCGATTCGGGAAACGACAGAGGAGCTCGGTATCGGTTCAGAAGCGATTTCGAATGTCTACCCATTGGACTATATGGTAACGCCTTTTGGCATGATCGTTTACCCGCATACGGGCCTGATCACCCTTCAGGGGCAGCTTCAACCGAACCCATCCGAAGTCGGTGAGCTGTTTTCGGTGCCGTTGTCATTTTTCCTTGAAAATGAACCGGACATACACCATGTTCATCTGCAGGTACAGCCTGATGCTTCCTTTCCGGTTGAATTGATCCCGGGTGGTGAGAATTATAACTGGCGCACGAGTCATATTAATGAGTATTTTTACATTTACGGGGATAGAGTCATTTGGGGATTGACAGCGCGCATTCTTTCTCATTTTATTGATATGATCCGTTAAAGTGGTTGTTCAAAAAGTCCGGTAAAAATGACACTTCGACTAGGACCTTCTGTGCCTGCGATTACTCGGCACAAAAAAATTGCTAAAACCGCCCACGTCAATCGCTGGACACAGAACTCACCACAACACGCGAGAAGCTCGCTGGCTTGCTTTTCCGTTCCTCACGTATAACTGCATATGTTCCGGGACCGGGAGCTTCGCCGCCTCGAACTTTCGAAGCGATTGACGTGCTAGTGCCGGTATCCGCACAGGACGCCCGAGGCCTTATCCGACCGGTCTTTTTTCCTCGCATATAATGAATCAGTAACCCGCCGGAAAACGCCGGCTAACTGACCATAAATGCTCGATTCTGTTCAACTAACATTCAAACGGAGAAAGTCATTCCGCTGAATAAAGTTTCACATTATCCTCCTTTTTGAACACGCGCTTAAATGAAAAATTCTGAAAAATAGAGCTCCTGAGTTTGACATCTTGGGAGCTTTTATAATATACTTAATTCAACAATGTTGAACAAAGAGAAACCAAATTGAATAACATAAGATGACAAAGGGAATAGAAATTATACAAGTAATTGTTTTTATTCACTCTTATTGAAAGCGCATTCAAATTTTTGCTGTTCGGGGTCTCATAATTTAAAAGGAGGGGTCATGATGGGGCGTTGGCCTGATTTTGTCCAGGTGAAGGAAGTCGGTCCGCGCGATGGGCTGCAGAATGAAAAGAAGCGGATTTCAACGGCAGATAAGGTTCAATGGATCAATACACTGTCCGAATCGGGAGTTAAGGAAATCGAGTATTCATCTTTTGTTCATCCCAAATGGGTTCCAGCCCTCTCGGATGCTCACGAAGTTGGAAAACGGATTAATCGGAATCCGGATGTCCGCTACTCGGCGCTCGTACCGAATATGAAAGGTTTGGATCTGGCACTCGAAGCTGGAATCGACGGCGCATCAGTATTCATGTCTGCAAGTGAGACGCACAACAAGAAAAATATTAATAAATCAATTGATGAAACGTATCCGGTACTGGAGGAAGTGATTAAGGGCGCAAAAGAAGCTGGAAAACATGTGACAGGTTATGTCTCGACGGTATTTGATTGCCCGTATGAAGGAAGAATTTCCCCGGAGCAGGTGCTAAGCGTTTGTGACCATCTGATTGAATCTGGGGTGGATGATCTTTCCCTTGGCGATACAATTGGTACGGCGGTTCCATCACAGGTGGATCAGCTGCTTTTAGAAATTTTAACGCGTTTTCCGAACGAAAAGATTATCATGCATTTTCATGATACGCGTGGTATGGCAATTGCCAATATTATGCGGTCGATGGAACACGGTCTCACCCGCTTTGACAGTGCAATCGGAGGGCTTGGCGGTTGTCCTTACGCGCCGGGGGCAGCCGGTAATGTGGCAACCAATGATGTGCTGTATCTTCTGAATGGTCTTGGCATTAAAACCGGTATGGACGAGGCGAAACTCCAGGAAGCAGCAATGTTTATTCAAAGCAAACTTGGAAAGTCATTGCCGAGCAAATCCCTGGCATACGCCGCCAGCCAAGGCTGAAATGTTATTGACACACAGACATGAATGCCTCACCCCCTTATGAATTTCTGATTGCGGGTGGGGTTTTTCCATGTGTTCAAGACCGAACAGATTAACGAACGATTTCCTGTTGCCATAATATAAGATTTCATCTATGCTATGATAGAGAAGACTGTATTTATAAGGCGAAAGGAGCGATTTACCATAAATCTTGAAACGATTGGCCAAAAGCTGAAGCAAGCCCGTTTAAAAAGCAAACACACGCAGCAGCAGATAGCAGATCGATGCGGTATCTCCAAAAGCCTGTTGTCAAAAATTGAAAATGGCCAGACATCTTCTGCGGTGGCTACATTATCGAAAATTGCAGAAGCACTGGATGTGCCGCTCTCATGGGTGCTGGACGGCCATCCTGAAACAGATTTGGTCGTGCTTCCGAAAGCAGAGAGAAGGCTCAGTGCTGATGATGAGAATATGGGGTATTCACTTGAATTGCTTGCAAGCCGTTCCCGTTTTTCCCGAATTGAACCGACAATCGTCCATGTGACACCAAAAGATTTTAATGATAGACAGGAACCTTACACGCACACGCAGGACGAATTCATATATATTGTTGAAGGCGCGATTGAGCTTTATTATGATGGTAAAAGGTATTATATGGAAAAGGGCGATACCGGCCATTTTAAAGGTGTTAAACCGCATCTTTTCATGCCGGTCGACAACGATGGTGCCAAAATTTTGACGGTGTTCATTGATGACTAAATGACTGTGTATTAAAAACACTTTCCTTATTAAGGTTTTTTTACTGGTATATGACACATTGTCATTTCCGGTTGACGTGTGACAGGGTGTCATATACGATAGCTAATAGAGTGTTCACATAAACGTATGCTGTCAGGAGTGAGATACCATTATGTTCATGACATACAGTTCTGATGAAAACTTGAGGCGGCTAGTCCGCGAGCTGCAGATGCAGGGAGTGAATGCTGAACTTTGCAAAAGACCTGAGAGAGTAGAATAGAAATGCGATCAACTTGTCTGCAAACATACATATGAGTGGGCCCGGCTAAGCAAGAAAAGCCTCATTAAGAATAAGATGGGGGCGAAATGATGCCGAAACAGACATTTTTTAATCTGCCGCATGAAAAGAAGCAAACGCTGATCCGATCGGCTGAAGCAGAGTTTTCACGGGTGCCGCTATATCAAGCCTCCATTTCAAACATTGTAAAAGAGGCGGGCATACCGCGCGGCAGCTTTTATCAATATTTTCAAGATAAAGAGGATGCTTTCTTTTTCCTGCTGGATGATCTGTCGCGTAAAAGGCAGGAAGTTTTTACAAATCTTTTAAAAAAATATGACGGTGATTTATTTGCTGCACTGGAAGAATTTTTTCAAATAGTTATTACTGAAGTGGAGAACTTGGATTTTATGCGCAATACATTTCTAAACATGACTTATAGAATTGAAGATTCATTTTTAAAAATGTTCAGCGGCCGCCAAAACGAAGAGCAGTTCAGGGAAGTCAGCTCACTGATTGATAAACGGAAGCTGAATCTGGCGAATGATGAAGAGTTGCACCATGTGATGAAGATCCTGAAATCGGTCGTTGTCCATAACTTTGCTGCGAAATTCGCCCGGAATTTAACGGACGAGGAGGCAATCAATAACTTTACAGTTGAAATGAAGCTGTTAAAAAAAGGCCTATATTACACGACAGAAATGTAACTGATGGGTCTCAATAAACCGAAACCCTTTAAGAGAAAATCCCTCACGGACCTGCTAAAGTGCGCATGAGGGATTATTTTTAACGGTTGTTATCCATTGTAAATTGCTGAAAGATGGTGTCATGTCTGTCTGGATAAACGTCGCGACCGGCAAGCAAATTGACGATTTTTATGTTCTTTTGAATAGCCAAGCCCAAGTTGGTGGCTGCGGTTCCATGAGAGTGCTCCAAATTCGTCATGGTAAAAAAGCGGTGATCCCGCTGATCATGGAAGACGAGCTGGTAATCTCTTGTCACTTTATAATGGTCCTCATCTTCCCACACGATTTTATCCTTGAAACGGTCATAGAACCATGCTGGAATATGTGGCTTATAGCCGGTTGCCAAAATAACTTTATTTGTTTCATAATCAAAGGAATTTTCCTTTTGCCACTGATGACAGCGCAATATATACGTGTCATTTTGTCTGCTTATATTTTTAACCTCAGTATTTGGCTGAATGATCACGGGTTGCGGCTTTTGGCCGATCGTTTTATGGTAAAGCGTTTCGTATAATTCCATTAATGTCTGTGGATTAATCCCCTTTCTGAGCGTTCCTAATGTGTCTAATGTGTCGAGTCGCTGCTTAAAGCCAAGCGAATGAAAATACGACACAAAATCAGGAGAGAAATATTCCTGGCCAAATTTAGCTTTCTCCAATTGAAATAGGCCACTGGAGCGGGTGAATAACGTGAGTTGAAATACGTTATTTTCCTGTTCTTTTAACAGATACAGAAAGACCTCTATGGCACTCTGGCCGGACCCTATCACTGTGATATGCGGGGATTCCACTAAGTTTTCTTTTTCATACATGTACCGATTCGTATGTAACACATCTTCATTATGATGTCCTGTCATGCTGTCCAGAACGAAGGGTTCACTGCCCGTTGCCATGGCTATATTTTTGGCGAAATATGAAAGTTGCTTTTCACTGGCGGTATCTTTCACGACCACCTCATAGTGAGGCTCGGCAGTGTTTTCATGGTCAATGACATCGATGACCTCATAACCGAAGTGGAGCTGTTCCAATTGATTTGCAACCCATTGCAAGTAGTGGTTATACTCCTGACGCGGAATTTGAAACTTGTTATAAAAGTAGAACTGGTACAGACGATTATGTTCATGCAGATAATTGATGTAAGTAAACCGGCTTGTTGGATCGGCGAATGTGACAAGGTCTCCTAAAAAGGGGGTTGTTAAATTCATCCGTTCAATTAACATCCCGGGATGCCACTCAAATTTTGGTGTCTTATCAAAAAACAGCCCTTCAATTTCTGGTGTATTGTCCAAAAGTGCTGCTAATCCAAGATTATAAGGTCCTATACCAACCCCGATAATATCGTACAATTTGCCGGGCATTTGGCCCACTCCCTCCAGACGAAATCTGGACATTATCATTCCCGTTTCATCAGGAGTTATGCTTTGTTCACGTGTGAAAAGCAATAACTGAAATCCCCCTGACTAAAATGGGCTCGGCTGATATTATCAGGTCTGCGCTGGTCGATGCCGCACCGGAGCGGCTCTATATCACCTTCAATCAAGGTCATTCGATATCCGTTTGTTCACTTTCCTGTGACTTTTCTGTCTTACTGATAATGTTCGTTCCGACAAGGTCGCCGGTGACATTTAAGGATGTAGCGCCCATGCCGACCAATACATCAATGGCAGTCAATAGCCCGACTGCTTCCATTGGCAGATTAAGTTGGGCAAACACGGTGGCGATCATGATGATGCCGGCCCCGGGAACGCCTGCGGTACCGATTGATGCCAATGTGCCAACCAGGACGACTTGCAGGACCTCTGCAAAGCTTAGCGGATCCCCAATCACATTTGCGGCAAAGACAGCTGAGACGGCTATACGGATTGCAGCGCCGTCCATATTGACCGTTGCACCAAGCGGCAGGCTGAACCCATACAGGCTTTTCGGCAGGTTCAATTCACTGGCAGCATTGAGTGTGAGCGGCAGTGTGCCGGAACTGCTCTGTGTTACAAATGCTGTAATCATCGGTGTGCGCCCATGCTTGAAAAATGATGTAATATTGATTTTGAAAAGCAACATGAACAAGACATAAATCAAAAGGTGAACGATGATGGCGATATAAAAGACACCTACCATGCTCCCCAGCTCGACCAATGTGTCAGCGCCCTGATTTCCGACTACTTCTGCAATAATGGCAAAAATACCGATGGGGACGTATTGAATGATAGCTTTCATGATGCTCAGGGTGGCTTCATTCAGTCCGTCAATGACCTTATACACGGTTTCACCCAGTTCCTGATTTTTCTCGGATGAACGGAGTGCCGAAATCGCAATCCCGAATGCAAGTGCCGTGAAAATAATACCCAGCAGGTTCGGTTCGCTGAAGGCGGAGATGATATTATCCGGGACGATGTTCAGTAACACACTGACGACACCCGGGTTCTCCGGTACTTCAAACGATTCATTTGTATCCAGTGTCATTCCGGTCCCTGGGTTGAAAATGCTTGCGACAGTAATCCCCACGGTAATGGCAAACGCTGAGGATATTATGTAGTAGATAAATACTTTTCCGCCCATGCGTCCAAGGTCGCCCAGTTTTGTTTGGTTCACCCCGACAATCAGCGTGAATAAAATCAGCGGCACTATCAGAAATTGCAATAAGCGCAGCAGCAAATCACCAAATGGTGCAAGAACGGCAGCATCTTCACCGAAAATCAGTCCAATCAGAACACCCAAGACAAGTGCGACGGAGATCTTTTTAATCAATGATGCCTCTATATAGCCTCTCCACAATGCTTTCATCGTTAAATCTCCCTTTTAATTATGATTCCAATATTAATCGAGGTTGCTGTGTTTAAACATTATCTTGATTAGACCGGGCTGTCAAAAGTATTGTTTCGCCTGTAATAATAACGAAGCCATGCTCCATCGAACATAGCTTTATCCCGCATGTAAAGGACAGTAATCCGCCCAGGAACGGCGGTTAACTGTCCCTAAATGTCCGATTCGTTCATCTCGAGGATTCAATTTATTTTCACTTCTCAATAAACATCTGTGTCCAGTAGTTGCCATCAGCTGAATACCCTACGCCAATGTGAGTAAAGGATGCATCAAGGATATTTTCCCGGTGCTTTTCATTGTTCATCCAGGCATTCACGACCTGTCTCGGAGATTGCTGGTCTCTGGCAATATTTTCTCCGGCTGATTCAAATGTCACATTGAATTCTTTCATCATGTTAAAGGGAGAGCCATAAGTTGGGCTTGTATGGGAAAAATAATTTTTTATCTGCATGTCTTCCGATTTCTTGCGCGCGACCCGACTCAATGGCTTGCTTGTTTTCAAGTCGGACAAGCCGTGCTGACTTCGTTTTTGATTCGTTAATTTAATGACTTTAAAAGCATATTCGCCCATGGTCAGCTGGGAAGAAGGCTGCTTATTACTTTGTTCGTCCTGTGCTTGAGGGGTCTGGTTTGATTCCGGCACAGATTGCTGTTCCGATTGATTGCCTGTATCTGCTTGATCTTCTCCCGTTTGATGCCGGGCTTCCGATTGATCCTCATCCGGCTGCAGCCTATTCTGCCTTTGCCGGTTTCGTTCCTGGATTTCTCGATCCTGAATTCGGCCGGGGTCTCTTGCATTTCCGCTGAGCGGTCCCCGGTTATGCGTTTGGCCATTAAACCCATCAAAGTCGTCATTCGGGTAGCCTTCCCGGAAACCGGAATTATTGTCAGTTCCTTCGTCAAACCCGATTTTTTGCGTGCCCGGACCTGCTCCATCACTGGATGAATCTGTCCGTGTCGCAGAAATTGGAAGCTGGTTCTCATCCACATCCGTATGTGATTCATATTCCGGGCTGCATGCCGCCAGAAGCATAATGGCTGTTATCGGAATGAAGAGCGTTTTAATTAACTTCATCTGTTGACTCCTTTTTTGCTTAATTTTCCACCCCCTTGTGTAAGTTTATTGATGGGGATGTGTGGTATATCTTCTAAGGACCGCTTTCGGACAAGCCTTCCAGATCAACATTTTGCTCATGATTCATTTCATCAAGCGGGAAGATGGTTGCGCTGGTTTGATCAGAATTTATTTCTTTTAAATAACAGGGAAACCGTGAAAATTTACGTTTATCATGGTGATGGAATTTATGATTTCCTGTGCGCGGTACCGATCCATAAAATAACTCCTTTCAAATCAGCCTCACGTTTATTTTTTGCCGGCTGATAAGGAATATGCGAGGATGTATTAACCATTTTACAGATTGTTTTCACTGACGGATTAGCTTAAAATTGGTGGCAGACTGTTAGTACGTTAAGGTGGTGCAGCTTATCGGTAGACTTGGTCTCTTTTTTTCAGGCCCGGGACAGACGTATTCAAATTCAGCATTTATTGATCAGTATATAAATGATTTTGGCTGGTCACGCACGGCAATCAATCGGATCAGCAATCTGTGCCGGAATCAAACCAGACCCCTCAAGCACACCTGGTTGCTCAATGGTTCGTGAAAAAAAGAGGCCGGGCATTCAGCTTCATGACAATGGGAAGCTTTATCAGTGCGATGTGAAACCGGCAAAAGCAGAATAGGCTGCAGCCGGATGAGGATCAATCGGAAGCCCGGCATCAAACACATTTTTCATAATTATACACCGGTGCTGCTCGCCTCACTCATATTTCCAATCATTGGGGTCATTTGTGCTGTAACGGCACGACGACCGCAAAAGAGCAAGTTGCAAACAAACTAAACTAAAAGCGGTGATTGTGAATGTTAAAAGATACCGGGGAGCGTGTCATCCCCGAAAAGATGAAAGCAACAGATGAAATGCTTATGGAACATATGGCAAGGTATTATTTTGCTGTTGAATATGTTTATGGACGTGTGCTTGATATTGCCAGCGGGACGGGGTACGGCACACAGCTTCTTGCTAAAAAAAGAAAAGGAATTGTCGATGAGGTCGTCGGGGTTGATCTTGAGACGGAGGCGATAAAATACGCAAAAGGGGCATACCACCATCCTAACGCCACGTTCATCGAAGGCGATGTCACAGACTCGGAACTGCCGGAAAAATTGGGACAGTTTGATTGCATCGTCAGCTTTGAAACGATTGAGCACATTGCGGACGAGGAGCAGTTTTTGGCTAATATTTATAATCTGTTGAAACCAGGCGGGAAGCTTATTCTGTCAACACCGTTTGGCAAAGGGCGCGGCAAGTTGTGCGGGTCGCCCTTTCATGTCCATCAGCTCTCTGTGGATGAGTTTATGGGGTTATTTCCTGATTATGCATCAGCGGTGTTTTACTTTCAGAAGGGCCCTCTGATTGAACCGGCTAATCGTACAGATGACCGGCATTTCCCCCTTGGAATTGCTGTTTGCCGGAAGTAGATGCACTGCCAGGGGTGAAATCCCGAAGTTCGAGTCAAAGTTCCCGAAGTTCACAGGCGAAACCCCGAAGTTCACGCAACAATTCCCGAAGTTCACAACTAAAATCCCGGAGTTTACAAATCCGAACATCATTAAAAACCCTGCCAGGGCAGCTTGCCTTGGCAGAGTTTTTGTGAAATTTATTTGAAGAGCAGGACGTCACCGACTGTGTTGTCTTGACTTTTTCCGATAACACGGAATTTCAAGCCGTATTCCGGCACATTGCGTCCGGCATCAACTAAGCCGGGATTGCTCCAGTCAGCCTGATCGTTAAACAGTGGTGTGCGTTTTGTATAATTGTCTTTCATGGTGACATTTTGCAAATTCAAGTAATCCAAGTACATCTTATCGGTTTTCTCAAACGTAAACGCTGCATCATGCAACTGATAACGTGTTGGTCCGACAGAATGATCGCTCCATTCAACAGCGCGCTGATCGGCATCGACCACGCCAAGGAAACCGTCACCCGGATGCTGGCCTGTCCAGTTGTTATCATACGATTCGTCAACATACCAGACAACAAGACCATCGCCATAGGTCATTAAGCTATCACCGCGGCGGATGTTGGCCAGACCTTCATCAACACCATTGTGCGTGCGCCATTCAAGCAGATAATAATGATCGGTGTAATAGGTTCCATCATGTTCGACAAAACCGTTCAAACCAAATTGACTATCATCTTCTGCGCCGTCTGAGAAAACTTCTTCTCCGTCAGCCGTTACAGCAACGTTATCGAAGAAGATACCGTCAAGGTTTGTTGCCCAGTCGGTCATGGAACGGAACTGAATTTGGATTTCCTGACCGGCATAGTCACTGATATCAATGGATTCATGGATCCAGCCGTCACTAGAGCCGGTATAGCCAGGCAAATTTTCTTTAATGGCCGGGTAACCGTTTGGATCGATTGTATCGGTCGTGCGTTCACTGGACAGTGATTCCCACGTTTCGCCGCCATCAGTTGATACTTGCGCCATTGCAAAATCCCAGTTCGATTCAATGTTATACCAGGTATCAAAGTCGAGTGTTGCGCTAGTTGCGCCCGTTAAATCAACGGTTGCTGTCATTTTATTGTCCATTTCATTGCCTTTGCCGCCGTAGTATGCGTTCTCACCGGAAGCGGGCGTTGTGAGGACGTTTTCTTTCTCTGGCAGGTCAACTCTGACAGCATCATTGTTTGTTCCTTTTGTAACACCTTCATCAAGCAGGACGCTTGTCCCGTTTTCTGTAATCTCATCAGCATGAATCGTTGTTCCGCTCAGCCAGTTGCCGCCATGATTGGTCTGCAGCATTTCTTTAGCGTACGGGCTCATGCCGGGCGGTTCAGTTCCCGGCACATCACCGGCCCAGCTGCCGCTTGCCATCAGTGACCAGTAGGCAACTGCTTCACCTTCACCAGTATATTGTGTGTCGTACTCATCAGGAAGCCCCAGGTCGTGGCCGTATTCATGGGCAAACACGCCGGCTGCACCATCTTCAGGCTCGATTGTGTAATCCGAGGCACCCAACACACCGCCAAAGCGGTCACTGTCTGACTCTGCTCCCGGTACAGCAACAGGTCCTTCTGAGTTCAAGTTCCAGCGATGTGACCAGATAGCATCAGCGCCAAGTGCACCGCCGCCAGCCTCTTCACCGACACCGGAGTGGATAACCATCAGATGGTCAATGATGCCATCCGGTTCGTCATAGACGCCGTCACCGTCATAATCATTGCGATCCCAAACGTCGTAGTCACTTAAGTCAACATTCGGATCTTCAGAAGCTTTTACCAGCGCTTCATATACTAATTCACGCGGACGGATATCACTGCCATCAGCTGTCGGATAGTTTCCGCCGTAATAAGTCGCAGGATTCTCCGCTGTATACCAGCCGGCAATTTCACCGTCAACCGTATAGCTTCCGCCTGATTGTTCTTCATAATACTGTTTCATGGATACCAGATTTTCACCGTTTGGCCCTTCATAGCCGTTTTCACCAAAAATCATATTTTGGAAATGTTCATCGGTATAGTCATCATAGTACATGTCCGTTTCTTCCGGCTGAATGGAGTTCCGTGAATAATCCGGAAAATCGATTGCCAGAACGAGAACTTTATCTTCCCGCACGTCGCCGTTATATGTTTCTTCATCAACCGAATCGACTTTGTTCTTTTTGGCATGGCCCAGTTTATTGCCCTTGCCGTTCGTGAGCGGGTTGTTGTTTTTCTTTTCGTTATGTTTCATTTGGGCATCTTCAGCAGTTGCTTCGTTGGCTTTCATTTTCTTGCCGCTATTTGCCTTGGTTTGTAAGTATTTTTTAAGTGCCTTTTCTGCTTCTGCCGGAGTGGCATCTTGTGAGATAGTTCCTTTTTCTTTAAGCATCTCGATCAGCTTTTCATCATTGGCAACGCCCATATCAACCGGCGAGCCTAGTGATGAAGGTATTTGGTTTTGCAGTTCAGCATTTGCATTGCTCGCTTGTTCTGCACCGACCGGCAGTCCGAGGCTTAATGTAAGTGCTGTTGCAGCAGATAGAATAAATCCCTTTTTCATTCCCGTAAAAACCCTCCTGGAATTATGGTTTGATTAATCCACTATTAAAAATAATTCCTCCTTTCGCTAAAATTAATAGAATATGTCAATCATATAATTCTAAACAAAAATTGTAAATATTTTGTAAAGTATATAACAAAAAATCCACCATTAGACCTATTTAAAGACTAGGTATTTTGGCTCATATAGGCTCAAAACGTTTATGGGAGGGTATTTCATTTTCAAACTGTTTTGCAGCTTATAATGCTATATGACATTTGTCATATCCAATGCCTGACATTTATGACTTCTATAGCTTGTTTGTTTTGGATACCATATGGGTTAGGATGATTAACATTACATATCTTTACCTGGGAGGCGGTTATGAGTAAACAAAAGCAAGCTAATTTAAAAAAACATGTTGCAGCCTTTGCTGTATCTGATAAGAAAGCAAGTATCCTGCAACTTATCAATACGATACTGCCGTTTTTCCTGATCTGGTTTATCGCATATCAAAGTTTGTCTGTTTCAATTTGGTTAACCCTTGCACTTACGGTTGTCGCGGCAGGATTTGTCGTTCGTATTTTTATTATTTTCCATGATTGTACACATGGTTCCTTTTTCAAAAATCCCAAGGCAAACCGGATTGTGGGTACGATTACGGGAATCATTACGCTGTTTGCTTTTGAAAAATGGAAGCGAAGTCATGCGATTCATCATGCAACCAGCAGTAATCTGGACAAACGCGGCACCGGTGATGTGTGGGTGATGACGGTTGAGGAATATGCTGATGCTTCCTTTTGGGGAAGACTGGCTTACCGTCTTTACAGGAATCCGATTGTCATGTTCGGGTTAGGCCCATTCTATCTGTTTCTCCTATCGAATCGTTTTAACCGAAAAGGTGCTAAACGGAAGGAACGGATCAACACGTATATCATCAATGCTTCTGTTGCAGTCATCTATGGTCTGTTAATATGGGCGATCGGCTGGCAGGCTTTTCTCATTATCCAAATGCCCATTATCTTTATAGCGGGGTCCCTGGGTATCTGGCTGTTTTATGTCCAGCATCAGTTCGAGGATTCTTACTTTGAAAATGAAGATGAATGGGATTTTGTAAAGGCTGCGGTGGATGGCAGTTCCTATTATAAGCTGCCGAAGATTATGCAATGGATGACTGGCAGTATCGGCTTCCACCATGTACACCATTTAAGTCCAAGAGTACCGAACTATCATTTGGAAAAGGCGCACGAATCCACGCCGTCTTTAAAGAAGGCCACAACAATTACGCTGGCCTCCAGCTTAAAATCAATTCGATTTCGATTGTATGATGAAGCAAGCAAGTCATTTGTAAGCTTTAAAGAAGTAAAAGGGCTCCTGCGTAAAAGGAACCGGGCAAATACACATTTGCAGGAAAATTAAATTCATTAACGAAAGATCCTCTATATTCATGGTATAGGAGGGTCTTTTTTTCTGGTATACTTAATTTAGCCGGAAGGAGGAGGATCCTATATGCAGAACTGGTATCATATCATTCCAAAAAATACGGGACTTAGTATTTATGCGTGGATTATTTTTTGTGTTCTCCCTTTTTATTTTATATTTCGGACATCCGGAACATGGGAAATTATTTTCGGGATTTTAATGATATTCTTGTTTTTTACGGCCTACAGGGTATCCTTCCTTTCAAAAGGCTGGACGGTTTATTTGTCCGTCAGTATTGAAATGGTCATAAGCATAGTGATGACAATATTATTAGGCTATGTTTACTTCGCCTTGTTTCTGGCGTTTTACATTGGGAATTTACAACATAAAGTACGTTTTATAACACTATATGTCGTCCACCTTGTTACGACGATTGCAGCTGTTACAGTTGGTTTTTTTACACAAAACGACATCTTCCTCTCACAGCTTCCGTTTATTGCCTTTAGTGTCATTGGTGTGATTCTCCTGCCTATAACCCTTTATCAACGTAATAAGCGGGAAAGGCTGGAAAGCCAATTAAGGGATGCTAATCAAAAACTTTCCCAAATGGCAGTCCTCCAAGAACGTCAGCGCATTGCCCGTGATTTGCATGATACATTGGGGCAGAAGCTTTCCCTTATTGGATTAAAAAGTGACTTGTCCGGCAAATTAATCGATGTAAAACCTGACAAAGCTAAAAGTGAAATCGATGATATCCACCAAACGGCACGGACAGCATTAAAAGAAGTCCGTGAGATGGTTTCCGATATGAAAGGCACAAAGCTGGAAGATGAAATGACCCGTATCCAACAAGTATTGAAAGCAGCCAACATTGAATTTCATTTGGATGGGAGCCCGCAATTGAAAAAAACACCTCCACTGGTGGAAAATGTATTAAGTATGTGTTTGAAGGAAGCTGTCACAAATGTCGTCAAGCATAGCAAGGCTGTAACTTGCCATGTGACGGTTGAACAAACGCCGGAGAAAGTGCGTATTCAGGTGCAGGATAACGGTCTCGGCATGACGGACCATAAAGATTCTTACGCAGAAAACGGCCTTCAAGGAATGAGAGAACGGCTGGAATTTGTGAACGGGCGTTTGGCTGTTGCATCGAAAAACGGCACAATACTTACCATTCAGGTGCCAAGTGTGCTTCATCGTACTGAACAGGAGGGCTTGTCATGATAAACATTGTGATTGCTGAGGACCAAAGTATGCTGCTTGGGGCTTTGGGGTCATTGCTTGAGTTGGAAGAGGATATGCAAGTTGTCGGTAAAGCCAGGAATGGTGAAGAAGCACTGGCATTGGTGGAGCGGAATGAGCCCGATATTTGCATCATGGATATTGAAATGCCGGTGAAAAGCGGACTTGATACAGCAGAAAAATTAAAGGATCACCCTTGTAAAGTGATTGTTTTAACAACGTTTGCACGTACAGGCTATTTTCAACGGGCACGTAAAGCCGGCGTTGACGGTTATTTATTAAAAGACAGTCCGAGCGAAGAATTAGCCAGTTCGATTCGCACGATTATGGACGGCAGGCGGATCTATGCACCCGAGCTGATTGATATGGTATATGACAATGAAAACCCGCTGACCGAAAGAGAGACACAGGTGATTAAACTGATTGCTGACGGTGAAAATACAAAAGAAATCGCAAGCCAACTTTATTTAACAAATGGCACTGTCCGCAATTATGTTTCGGTGATACTTGATAAATTGGAAGTGACAAATCGGATTGAAGCCATTTCAAAAGCGAAAGAAAAAGGCTGGCTCACATAATTTTGCTGTATAAACAAAGCCCCTGATTCAAAAACTAGGGCATGAAAGGGGTGCAATCATGTCTGAGAAGAACAACCAATTCAAAGAAAATAAAAACCATGGTGAGTTTCGGAATGGCCGCAAGAGTCAATATAAAAACAGCAGTGTGCATGGCAAACAATTAAACGAGTACGTCAGTAAAAAAGAAGATTAATTTTTTTTCGGTGGACGAAAAATCAAGATAAGCGGTGTGATCCTCAAAACGTCACACTGCTTTTTTTATAGGAGGCCTCCAGCGATGAGTAAAGGGATGTTTCTTGATCGTGATGGTGTCATCAATGAAGTGCTGACGAACCGGGTCAAATTTGTCAATCAACCGCGTGACTTTCACCTGTTAGAGGGAGCCGGTGAAGCAATTAGAGTTTTCAATGATTTGGGCTATTACGTCTTTGTCGTAACCAACCAGGGCGGTATTGGACTGGGGTATATGCAGGAAGCGGCTTTGACAGAGATACATCATAAAATGAAATCAGATCTGGAGACGTTTGGTGCATCTATTGACGATATCGCCTATTGTCCGCATAAACCGCACGCCGGCTGCCCCTGCCGCAAGCCGAAGCCGCAGATGATTCTCGATCTGGCTGAAAAACACCAGATTGATTTGTATCAAAGCTATATGACAGGTGACCGGAAGCCGGATATTGAAGCCGGGAAACAAGCAGGTGTCAAAACGGTCCTCCTGGGCGGTCGGGACGATGAAACCACCACTCCGGATGCGTATTTTTCCGATCTCCTTGCATTTGCAGACTGGCTGAAAAAGCAGTAATAATTTTTCATGGATTTATCGTTTCGGGGAAGACTAATTCTTGTTGCAAAAAATTACGAACGAAAGGATGAATCTGCATGAAAGGTTTCATTTTTTTAATGGCACTTTCCCTGATGTTATCTACGAGCGTGCCATCTGCATCTGCTTTTTATAAAGGGTTTGCCGAAGACCTGCAGCAGGAAAGACAGTCCGAAAAATCGAAAAAAGAGACATATCATCATATTTTCCTGAAACTTCAAGCAGAGGAGCTTGGGATTGAAACAGAAGGAAAAGATAAAGAGCAGCTGCACAAGGAAGTTGCTGAGCGAAAGATTAAGCAGTCAGCAAAAGAGAAAGGCGTTGAAACAGATGGTAAAGATGTCAAAGAATTGGCCAAAGAAGTCCATCACGCCGAGGTAAAGGAAAAAGCAGAGGAATTGGGAATCAAAATAAAGGGTAAAGACCCCCAATTACTTGCCGAAGAAGTCTATGAAAAATTGCTCAATCAGCGGGCAAAGGAGCTTGGGGTTGACCCCGCCGGAAAGGATATCGAAGAACTGAAAAAAGTTGTGATGGAAGCGTCAATTAAACAAAAAGCAAATGCATTAAATATTAAAACGGAAGAAAAAGATGTCGGGGAACTGAGAAAAGCCATCCACGAAAAGAAAATTTTTCAGACGGCTGAAGAGTTAGGGATTAACACTGATGGCCGGAATGCTGAGAAATTGCTTGATGAAATTATGACAAAACATGCAAAGGAAGCAAAGAAGCAGAAATTGTATCCGTTTGAAAAAAAGGAAGGAGTACTCTTTCAAGGGCATCATATGGGTGAAAAATAGAAGATTCTTCTAACTTTCTGCACATATTGGTTGATGTATATATCAGAATATTCTATATTTAATGTAAAGGGAGCGGGAGAATTTATGGCAAACTGGCTCACAACATTAGACAGATACACCTCAGGAAGGTTTTGAACTGGCTTTGACATTATCCAGGAAAGGGGTGGCTTACACGCAGCCTTCAGCTGAGGTGCGAAATAAGTTGCGTCCGGAATATGCTGAACATCCGGACAGTCTGACAATGGCTTCGCACGTTGTAGCTGTTCATTTTCAAACAGTTGCAGCAGCTAATACTGAAAATGACAAACGGAAAGATCTGCAAAGGCCAAATCGCAAAGCCGGTCTGGCCTTTTGGTTTAAATCACCACTGCAAACGCGGTGTGAAAGGGGCAATGGAATATGAGTGAAAAGGCAACAATCAAAGTAAACGACAACGGACCTTATCTGGTGAAAGGTGAGGTGGAAATGGTCGATGCAGAAGGAAATGTTTTTGAAACGAAAAAAGCATTTTCCATTTGCCGCTGCGGCCATTCGAGCAATAAGCCGTTCTGTGATGGCACCCACCGTAAAGTCGGCTTTGAAAGCGAGGTACGTGCGGATTAAGACTCCTCGTGAACGCGTATTTGATCCAGTTTTAGAAACAGCATAGTTGTCATCATCCCCTCGTTTTGGAATAATATTAATGTATGGATTAATTCTAATCATGAGGAGTGGGATACATGAAAGTCTTAGTGGTAGGCGCAAATGGTCAAATTGGACAACATATTGTAAAACAGTTGCATAATAATGATAAACATACAGTTCGGGCGATGGTCCGGAAAGAAGAACAGGCAGAAGAGTTGAAGAAAAATGGCGTTGATGCTGTTATTGCCAACCTTGAAGGCAGCAAGAAATCGATTGTCAAAGCAGCAAAGGGCTGTGAAGCAGTTGTTTTCACTGCAGGCTCAGGCGGCAGCACCGGTGCTGATAAAACATTGCTCATTGATTTGGACGGCGCTGTCAAATCAATTGAAGCGGCCGAAGAAGCGGGTGTGGATCGATTTGTGATGGTGAGTGCATTGCAAGCCAATAACCGTGAAAAATGGAATGAAAAAATCAAGCATTACTATGCGGCCAAGCATTATGCTGACAGAATGCTCGCCTTAAGCAATCTGAATTACACAGTTGTGCGCCCGGGCGGCCTATTGACCGAAGAAGGAACAGGGAATGTCACGGTTGCCGAGAATCTCGATGAGCGCGGCTCTGTTCCGCGTGAAGACGTGGCCAGAGCAGTGATTGTCTCGCTGACGGAGGAGAACACGTATAAACGCGGGTATGATCTGGTCTCCGGTGATACGGCAATTGCTGATGCTTTAGGCGACCTGTAAGGAGCTGAGCGACACCAAAAGCCGATGTGCTTTTGGTGTTTTTTGTGTTAAAGGTTGTATAATGAGTCAAGAGGTGAATACATATGTCAAAGAAAATCATAATCGACTGTGATCCAGGCCATGATGATGCGATGGCGATCATTCTGGCAGCTTCCGGTGTCAGTGATTTGCAAATTGAGGCTATCGCAACGGTAGCCGGCAATGTTGGTGTGGAAAAAAATACGAAGAATGCACTGCGCATTTGTGATCTCGCCGGCCTGGATGATGTGCCGGTTGCAATGGGAGCCAGCCGGCCGCTGGTAAGAGAGCCATTTGAGGCATCTGACGTACACGGCGAAAGTGGTCTCGATGGAACGGGTTTGCCGGAAGAGCCGGTCAAACGTTTAGCTGAGGGACATGCGGTTGATATGTTAATCGAAAAATTAATGGCATCTGACGAAAAAATTACCCTGGCACCAATCGGTCCGCTGACAAATA
Organism: Lentibacillus amyloliquefaciens; assembly: GCF_001307805.1. GTDB lineage: Bacteria > Bacillota > Bacilli > Bacillales > Amphibacillaceae > Lentibacillus > Lentibacillus amyloliquefaciens. Next base: position 2,810,346 of record NZ_CP013862.1, read on the forward strand.
TTGCGATGGCTATAAGGAAAGAACCGCAAATCGTCACAAAAATCAGGGAAATCGTACTGATGGGCGGCGGCACGTATGGCAACCGGACACCGGTAGCTGAATTTAATATCTATGCGGATGCTGAAGCGGCCAAAATCGTGTTTGAGTGCGGCGCACCGATTACAATGTTCGGACTTGATCTCACGCATCAGGCACTCGCCACCCCAGATATACTCGAAGCCCTGCAAGCGATCGATAACCCTGTCGCTGCTGCTGTTACGGATATGGTTGAATTTTACGCAGGTGCGTATAAAGATAATTTCGCCGGAGCCGCTTTGCATGACCCTTGTCCGATTGCTTATTTAATAGACCCTTCAATGGTTGAATTCCAGCCGGGGTGATTGATGTGGAAACACATGGTGAGTTCACATATGGCATGACGGTTGCAGACTTTAAAGGAAGAACGAATAAAAAGCCAAACGTGCAGTTTGCCACTCGCCTTAATCAGGAAAAATTCTGGGAGCTGTTTTTGGAAGCACTGAGGGCTTACTAAACGTTCTTGTTTACCCCGGCAAGCATGAGATAGCGAAACTTCAATCAGTGGGGGGTTCTCCTACCCCACTTATCCTGCTTTATTTACACTGTAATGCTGTCCAAAGCAAATAAGTAAATAAATCATTGGGAACACTTGTTCTTTTAAATGGTTCGTGCTATTATGTTTATAGTGAAGACACCCCGGTATTCCGCTTCATAACCCACAAAGGATGTGCTGAAATGCAATTAGCCACAGTGGTACGTGAACAAACAGAAACCTCCGACTACACGAAACATGATCTCCTATTCAAAGATCTCATTCAGACATTTTTCAAAGAATTCATCGACATATTTTTCCCGGATGTTCACAGACATATTGATTATCATCACACGAGAATGCTGTCCGAGGAAATGCACACAGATTTGCATGATGGTGGCACCCGCAGACTTGATGTCGTTGTTGAAACAAAACTAAAGGGCGAGGATTCCATTATCATCATCCATGTTGAACCGCAGAGTTACCGACTGCCGGAATTCAATGAACGGATGTTTCATTATTATAACTTGCTGTACAATAAGTATCGCAAACCTATTGTACCGATCGCTGTTCTTAATCCTGACAAAACACGTGATGAACCGGTTACCTTCACGCAGGCGTTTCCGTTCTTTCATATACTTAATTTTTTGAAACTGGAGCTCAGGAAAAAGAATTGGCGTGACTACATCAAATCAGATAATCCCGCCGCTGCAGCATTGCTCAGCAAAATGTGCTACACGAATGAAGAGCGCGTTGAGGTAAAGAAAGAATTTTTGCGGATGTTAGTGAGAATGCAGTTAAATTCGGCCAAGGAGTATTTGATATACGGCTTTTTTGAAAGTTACTTGGATCTAAACGAGAAGGAGGAGGAAAAATTGCGCGAAGAGATTGGCAAAATTGATGACGGAGTAAAGGTTATGGAGCTCACGATTTCTTATGAAGAGAAAGGGAAAAAAGAAGGCAAGCAGGAAGTAGCAATTGAGATGCTGAGAAAGGGTGCTTCAATCCAATTTATCACCGAGGTAACTCACCTTGAAAAACAGGAGATTGAGCGGTTGAGAAAAATGTTATAACAGTAATCGACCTGCTGTTATGAGCGCACCAGCGATCACTTTAATTCTTGGATCATTGGATTAAAATCTGATTTCCAAATAAATGAAAACATTTGAATGTTTCATTCGTATGAAAAATGAAGGATTTTCAAATAATTTTGTCGAAATAATCTATTGCCACATTTTTAAAAGAGGAGAAATGATATGTCTGATTTCACTGTAAACATATTTCAGCATAGGGGTAGCTCGTATCAAACCGGGTTTAATCTGGGGCAGCAGTTGACTGGCAGCCGAGTCCCACAGATGTTTGAAAACATCACTCGACCGGCAATTGATGCAGGCAATATGAAGGAAATTTACCGGATATTTGCACCACATATGATTGATGAGCTGGAAGGATTGGCGGACGGGCTGAACATTTCCTGGAAAAAGGCAGTAGCACTTTTCGGTGGCTATAATGTCCCGAGACCGCCAGCGCTGGGGTGTTCAGCAATGCTTACGGATAGCTATTATGTGCGGAATTATGACTTCACCCCTGATCTTTATGACGGCTATTTTAGTCTGATTCAGCCGAAAGCAGCGTTTGCATCAGCCGGGTATAACCTTCAGGTAATCGGCAGGCATGAGGGTGTCAATCAGCACGGGCTTGTTGCAGGACTCCATTTTGTGAGCAACAGCGGCTATACAACCGGTATATCGGCGTGGATGGCTATTCGAATGCTGCTTGATACGTGTGCAACTGCCTCTGAAGCAATCAATATGCTAAAAGAAATGCCGCATGCCGCGTGCTACAACTTTTCAATTGGGGATAAGCACGGGAATACTGTTGTTGTGGAGGTAACGCCTGATAACGTTGAAACGCGGTGTGCACCATCATTTTTAAAGTGCACCAACCATTTTCAAAACAAATCACTTCAGCATAAAAACAGGCCTGTCATCAATAATTCTGTTGATCGGCATACATATATAAAAACGATGGATGAGAAACATCTTATGCATGAAGAAGCGTTTGAACATTTCCGGGATAAGACCTCACCGCTTTTTTATACGGATTATGATGGTTTGTTCGGCACGCTCCATACTTTCTCATATAGTTATAAGAACGCGAGAATATTGACATCTATTGCCCAGAGTGATCAGGTGCTCGACATTCACTTTGATAACTGGGTTGCCGGGAATAATATCTCTGAGGAGCAGCTTCAGGGAATAATTAAGCAATCGTCGAAATAACAATAAATTTCCAACTGGTATCCCGTTATTACATAAACTTAGATTGTTTAGCTGAGGTGATGTTTTGTGGATCATGTTGCACCGGAACCGAGGTTTTGGATAGAGTTGTTAGGTCTTTTAGCTTTTATGTTTCTGCTGATATCCGGGTTTAACCTGATTTTGCGAAAGGTGCTAAGTGTTAAACGGAGGAAGGTTTTTTCAAACGATTATGTGAATGACCAGCATAAAAAAGGTGACAATTTTTTCAGGATTATTTCGGTGATTGCTGTCATTCCGATTGTTATAATAATGCCCCGATCTACTATTGTTCTACTGTGGGTTCCGATTGCCATTACCGCTCTTGGCGAGATATTCCGTGCGTTTATAGAGTGGAAATACAGGGGGAGACGAATGATTACCTATACACGATTTTCCAGATGATATTTCTACTGACGGTTTTTTATGTTGTGATTGATACCCAAGGACTTGGATTGTTTGAGTTTTAAGAGGATCGTATCAGGTGGAGATTCGCTGTTTAATCCAGTAACTGTACTGATAGAATATGAACCACTTTTTAATTTCAAGGGAGTTTTAAATATGAACCAAGCTAAAATAGGTATCGATGCCGGGGGAACACTCATTAAAATAGCTTATTGTCAGAACGGCAGTATAAACTATCGATCATTTCAATCGAAATCTATGGAAGAGGCTGCATTATGGATTACGCAACACTTTGAAAATCCTACGATATGCATAACCGGCGGAAAAAGCGAAGTACTGGCGGAAAAACTGAACACTCAGCCAAAAATCATTCTTGAATTTGATGCAACCGCTCAGGGTATTACATATTTGGCAAGCCGGCAACAACAATCTATCGGAAACAATTTTCTATTTGTCAATGTTGGGACCGGAACGTCGATGCATTACGTCCAGAATGGCAGGCAGGAGCGGGTCGGCGGATCCGGTATCGGCGGAGGCACGCTGCTAGGTCTTGCTTTTTTAATGACAGGCATACAAGACTATGAACAAATCGTTCAGAATGCAGCTGAGGGCAACCGGGAAAATGTTGACCTGAAAGTAAAGGACATTTTCGAAGGAGCAATCCCGCCGATTTCCGGAGATCTGACTGCCAGTAACTTTGGAAAAACAGAAGCAATTGTGAGCGAACGGCCCGCTGATGAGGATATTTTAGCTGCCATGATCGGCTTTGTCGGTGAGGTTCTTGTAACCATCAGCAGCCAAATGGCAGGCCAGTATGATGCGGATACAATTGTTTATGTCGGCTCGTCATTCCGTTCAAACCCGCTGTTGCAGGAAATTATTGAAATGTATGCCGGAATGATTGGAAAAAAGCCGGTATTTTTAGATCGTGGGGAATACAGTGGGGCAGTCGGAGCGCTATTAGCACTTGGATAAATGTTCGTTTGAATTTTAAGAGCCCTGCCGTTTTGGATGTGCGCTTAAATCTTAATTTGGTATAATAGTATCGTGTGAAAACGGGAAAAGATTTTAAAAGCAATTTTATTTAAAATGTAATAAAGCAAAATGGCAGGTGTAAATATAGTATGACGTTAGAAGGAAGCATTCCGGCTATTATCTTTTTTATTCTATTTATTATCATTGCGCTGGCTGCCAGTTATCTTTATGGCTGGAAAATGATTGAAATGACAGGCTTTTTTGCTTCTCAGGCAGTTATCGCAAGTATTATTAATCTATTTTTATGGGCCTGTGCGGTGTTCGGCTGGTTTCTCTATACGACAGGAATCAGCGAAGAGCTGTTTTTTGGCGGATTAGTGCTGATGGGGGTGCTGCTGGTTATCAGTGAAGCATCACTTATCATAATGCTATTCCTCCAGCGGGATAAATTTATCATTCACAGGCGAGAAGACTCCCACTTCAATTTTAAGAAGGGCGACAGCCCAAAATAAGTGGGAGATGAATCGCCTTTTTGCGTAGCAAAACTTTGAAGTAGCGAAAACCAAGCAAAGTAGGGCGTGTGGTGAGTCCAACGTACAAGATATTTTGGTTTCACCGTAGGGACTATGGGTAGAGCCTACTCAAAACTTTCGGTTACGAAGGTGTTCGTAGAAATCTCCCACTTCAAACAGTTCGTATACAATTAATGCAGCACTAGAAACGTACAAGCCACTATAGCCAAATGCAGGAACCATATAACCTAATAGGAATGGTCCTACTTCTATACCAAGATCCAAAAAAAGAAATATGTTGAGGTAGCTAATCCTATTCGGTGTGGTGGTGTTACTTTTATGGCAAGTGTTTGAATGGCAGACTGGAAATGAAATTGCCGTACCCGAATCCAATTAATACAGCAGCGATTAAGAAAACAACACTGGAATGGGCTTGGCTTAATAGGTACATTCCTAATGCAAATGCGACTAAGGCTGGGTCGGCTACACTATTACCTCCTTTAATATCCATCAGCCTTCCTGTAAATGGACGAGAAACTAAAACAGCAACGCATACACAAAGAAGAACATACTACCTGCCCCTATTAAATTAATTTCTGCGGCATAGGTTGTGACAAATGATAATATACCGGAATAGGCAATAGCAATTACGAACATCACGATAGAAACAGGTAATGCTTTTGGTTCCAAAAAGTTTGATAGTCATTTTTGTTTCCATTTTTAATGTTTGCGATAGGTAACGGAACCCGTTAGACTGAATGCCCTCTTTTTTAATTCAAATCAAGCGACTGCTTTGTCCAAGATTGAACTTTGGCAATAAGCTCAGGATTGTCGGATAACTTTTCGCCATATGAAGGAATCATTTCTTTTAATTTTGGCTTCCAGTCATTAAGTTGTTGTGGGAAACATTCTTCAATTAAACTAACCATATCTGAAACTGAAGTTGAAGCACCTGGAGAACCACCAAGTAATGCCGCTAAGGAACCATCTTGACTTCGTACAACTTCTGTATTACTAAATTGAATTGTTCCTTTGCCCTCGGATGTATCTTTAATTACTTGTACACGTTGTCCTCCCACTTTCAGTTCCCAATCTTCATCTTTTGCATTAGGGAAAAATTCCCGCAGTTCTTCCATTCGTTCTTTTTTTGATAGTCTTAACTGTTCGATCAAGTATTGTAATAAAGACATATTTTTTGTGCCTGAAGCAATCATCGTGATTAGATTATGCAGTTTCATTGAGGCAAACAAATCCATGTTTGAACCTGTTTTAAGAAATTTAGGCGAAAAACCGGCAAATGGTCCGAAAATCAATGTTTGTTTACCATCAATAAATCGTGTATCCAGATGAGGAACAACGATTAACGGAGCACCCTCTGGATTCTTGCCATATACCTTCGCAAAATGCTGTTCTATCACCTCGGGATTATCACATTCCAAATATTGTCCACTGATTGGAAATCCTCCAATATGTTTTCCCTCAGGAATTTGAGTTTTCTGTAGTAAAGGCAAGCTACCGCCACCAGCACCAATAAAAACAAACTTCGATGTGTGTGTTCCAATCGCCCCGTTGCGGTCCCGAACTTTCAATTCCCATTGGCCGTCTTTGGTACGATTTATATCTTCTACATTATAATTATATTGGATATTTACATTTTTATTTTCTAAGTGATCACACATTGCACGGGTGAGTGCGCCATAATTGATGTCCGTGCCATCATCAATTTTTGTCCCTGCGACAGGTTCATTGGTTGAGCGATTTTTCATCATAAGCGGAAACCATTCTTTTAGTTTACTTGGGTCATCCGAGAATTCCATATCTTTAAATAACGGGTGCTTAGACATAGTTTCGAATCGTTTTTTTAAAAATGCGATGCTTTTTTCCCCTTTTACAAAACTGAGATGAGGCAACCCTGTGATAAAATTATGTGATTTTCCGATTAAATTGTGATCAACCAAGTAAGCCCAGAGTTGTCTTGACAATTGAAAACGCTCATTTATTCTGATTGCGGCATCCATATCAATGGTGCCGTCAGGTTGTTCGGTCGTATAATTCATTTCGCATAATGCGGCATGTCCTGTTCCTGAATTATTCCGTTCGTTCGAGCTTTCTTTCCCGGCTTTATCGAGCTTTTCAAAAATGGTAATCTTCCAATCTGGTTCTAGTTCTTTAAGCAATACTCCCAAGGTAGCACTCATAACCCCAGCACCAATTAAAACAACGTCTGAAGTGGCTGATTTTTCATTCATATAGATCCTCCTCATAATAATCTGGTGATTTAGTTCGTCATAGCGATCATTCAATTATTCCATTTATAATATTATCAGCAAAACTTTCTCCTTTGATCCTGGATTATAGACGGATGAAAAGAGAAACTTTAAGATAAGTTCACTTTTAAAACAGTTGAAGAACAGGTCATCCTACGACCGGGTTATTTAGAAAAGCTTTACGGTTTGTAAAGCCTGGATGAAAAATTTCAATCGATATACTCTGCTAATAAACGGTCAACATTTATCAGATGTTCACTCATTGCATTTTGAGCATCGCCAAAATTTCTGGATGTAATAGCTTCAAAAATACGTTGATGTTCTTCAAAGAGTGATGCTCTTTTTTCACTGGAATATAAAACCAGTCGACGTGTTTCCCGCATGGATTCAACTACAATATCGGACACACTTGACATCAAGTTTATCAGCATTTTGTTATGTGTTGCATTTACAATTGCGAAATGGAATTCAAGGTCGGCTTTTTCACCAAGTTCGCCCTTTCCCTTCGCATCATACATTTTCTGTAATGCTTCTTTCATTGGAATTAAATCTTCTTCCCGGTGATTAATTGCTGCTTGGCCAGCCGAACCAACTTCAAGAATTTTCCGTACCTCGGATAACTCTTTGATGTCTTCGCGCTTCAGCAGTAACGCAGTGGAGACAGGGAGTGAAAATTGTGAAGCATCAAACTCGGTAATATAGGTTCCTTCACCTTGGCGCGTTTCCACTAAACCGATGGCACGCAACCCGCTTAATGCTTCCCGAACAGCTGAACGGCTCACATTATAGCTTTTCGCTAGTTGTTCAACTGAAGCTAACTTATCGCCCGGAGAAAGCTCACCGGATTTTAACATGTTAATTAATGAATCTGAAATTTCTTCATATGTCTTTCTTATCTTAATTGGTTTGACTTCCAAGATATCCCCTCCATAGCTTAACTTCTAGTCTATCGTATAGGAGCGAAATAGGAAAGAGGAGAACTCTGTCGTTTGTTCAGCATATATCCGCTCATCAGGCTTTCATCCATTGGTGAACGGTCGGCGTATTAAAAGAATTGCATGATGATAAATCCACCAACACCAGCCAATATTCCATATATTAATGCTGGTAACAAGGTCTTCCTGATTATATCTCCTTCTTTACCAGACAAACCAACAACTGTCGACGCTGCAACCACATTATGCACACAAATCATATTCCCTGCAGCGCTGCCAATAACCTGTAATCCCAATATAATTTGGGTATTCATGCCAACTTCATTTGCAACATTATACTGAATTGGCGAAAACGTTAGTGTTGACACTGTTGCACTTCCGGTAATAAATGAACCAAGCTCCCCAAGGAATGGAGCAACAAATAACCATCTGGAACCAAACGTTGCTGCCAGTGACTCTGCAATGTATTGTGGCATACTAACTAGGTCATCCATATTCATTCCGGTGTTGGTAAACACCTGTACCAGTGCAAGTGTTGAAAACAAAGCCATGCCCGCGCTCTTGATTTGTCCAAGTGATTCTTTTGAAGCCTTTGCGAAATTCGAAAATGACTTACGCTGGATTAATATTGCGAATACAGCCGCAACAACTAAAACTGTACCAGGTGAGTACAACACTTCCCACCCGGAAGTAATCCCTTCAATTCCAAGAATATTGCTCCATGTCAAATCAACGTAGGTAAGGGTGAACTCTTTAATTGGGTCTATGATTCTAGTAATAAGCAGTAACCCTACCACTACCAGATATGGTGACCATGCTTTTATCAGTCCCATACTGGATTTCTCCTCTGATTCTTTGAAATCAGACTGAAGTGCTTCGTTCCATGTTATTTTTGGTAGAAAAAAACCTTTTCTTGCAGTTAAGGTAGCAACAGCCAATCCTGTTAACGCTGCCAAAATTGACACAAACTCCTGTCCGAAGAGTGCTGCATATAAAAGTGATGACCCAGTATAGGCTATACCAATGAGAAGTGCCCATGGAGCCATCGATAATGTACTGGACAATTCTTTTTTCTTACCAAAGAATAGCGTCAGAATAGCAACTAAAATGAGTGGTATAAATGTCCCGGCGAATAAATCAATTAGCGTAATTTTTAAACCAATCTCATTAAAAAATGCCAAATCTGCACCAGGAATATTACTCAAACCTATCTGAACCGGTGTACCGACCGCACCGAAAGATACGGGTGAACTATCAGCGATTAGAGCCAATGCTGCGGCAGCCATCGGATTAAAACCAAGCGCAACCATCAAAGGACCTGTTACAACAGCTGGTGTTCCAAACCCTGCTGCTCCCTCAATCAGAGCACCGAACAAAAAGGCAACAATAATAACTTGAACACGCATATCACTCGATATATTACGAAATCCCCGGTTGATCCGATCTACTGCACCGGTATGCCGGAGTGTATTTAGTAGAACAACAGCGCCAAATAGAATTAGTAGAATTGTCAACGCTTTATGTAACCCCTGAAGAATAGAAGCGATGACAACTGTTCCACCCATTCCCCAAACAAAAAACGCTAAGCCAATCACAATAAGTGCACTGTAAAACATCCCTTTAACTGCCGGCATTCGAAAGATAACCAGGAAAATAAACGGTGCAATTATGGCACTTAATGCTACGAGTAAATGCACTTTTAAGCCCCCCTATTTTGATTCAACCAAAAAAGCGTTTTCATTTCACCTTAAAAGTTAGGTCTTATGGTTTTCTGGTCATCTGATGAGTTGGTGTTATTTTATAGCGGATTTAAATTATTGTCAATAGCAATCAATAGTTTCAAAAGTTAATTTGTAAAAAAGCACCACATTTCCTGCGGAGCAAGACGTTTTGTTGAAGGTTGCTTAAGGGACTTGGGGCAGTTTCATTGTCATGTCCCTAGAAAACTTGTTTGAAAACGCATGAGATAATAATATCGCATTTCTTTCTATCATCCTGAGAAAACAATTTGTCAACTTGAGGTTGCAATTCTGTCATACAAGGGATTTATCAAGGGTTATATAATTGTAACAATCATCTAAAAATAATCATGTTATAATTATAACAAACAAACGGTTAGTGAAGGAGACATCTTCATGAGTGACAATAATAATTCTGATAATCCTATGGGCCTTGGAATCGCAATCGGTCTTTCATTGGGCGTTGCATTTGGTGTGGCGTTTGATAATCTCGCTATAGGAATTGCGATTGGTGTTGCACTGGGAGCAGGTCTTGGTTCTTTATGGAACGCTAAGTAACTAATGAAAAATTTATCAGTGCTGTCAAATAGAAGTTGCTGACTTGGAGAAGGAGAATGTATGTGGAATCAAACTGTGTTTTTTGCGAACCGAAGCTGGAAGCGGATCAGAAAATCATTTTAAGCAATGATTACTGTATGTTTTTGCAGCTGGATCAGGCTCGGATCAAAGGGGTTAAGCTTGAAGGTGCTGGGCTAATTGTCCCGAAAACGCACAGACAGACGGCTTTTGATTTGAGTCTGGAGGAATGGCAGGCGACATACGAGCTGCTTCCGCATGTAAAAAAATATATTGACGAAACGTATCAGCCTGACGGTTATAATCTTGGCTGGAATTGCGGTGAAATCAGTGGACAGCATATTCCTCATGCGCATTTGCATGTGTTGCCCAGATACGCGGATGAGCCACTTGCTGGTAAAGGGATACGGTATATGTTTAAGAACGATAAGAATGAAAGAAAAGGATTCACAGGACTCAACTGGAATAAGTAATATAAAAAGGGGTATCCGATTATGAAGCGGAATCTCATGGGCCTTTTCATGCTAATCAGTTTGGCAGCCCTATTATTAACTGGCTGCACGTCAGACACAACGGAGGACGACACAATGAGTGAAGAAGGACCGGTCACGAAGGAAAAGTCAGAACTTTCATTTAAGACGATTGATGTTGGTGAAGCGCCGAACAGTGTGCAGGAATGGGTCGAGAAAAACAGGAAAGAAGAAACGAAAAAAGTTTTTCACGCGGAAGGCAAAACGTACGTCATTATCATGCTTGGACAGAAATCGACCGGCGGCTATGCCGTAACGATTGATGAGATGCAGCTTGAGAAAATTGTTTCGCCGGAATCCAAAGCAGGTAAGGGAACGGTTCACGTCACATACCACACCATTGCACCGGAAGAAGGCAGCATTAACACGCAAGCCCTGACTTATCCGATGGCGATAGCTGAACTGGAAGGAACGCGTGATTATGAATATCAGTTTTCAGAACAAGGCAAACAGAATGAGCTGAAAGGAAGCAACAACGAAGAGATGGGTGATCCCGTTCACCCTGACAAGCTGACGGGCAGCTGAGGAATGGAGTGGACATGACGATGATTATCAGACCAATCGAAGTAGAAGATGCAGAGAAAATTTTAAAACTGAATAAACGAATTGATGCGTCAGGTTTTATGCTGCATGAGCCCGGCGAGCGAAAAACAACTGCCTGTCAGCAAAAAGAGGCTATTGAAAAAATCACATTGGAGGAGCGATCAGTCTTTTTTGTAGCTGAAGCTGATGGCCATCTCACTGGTTTCATCGCTGCATTTGGCGGCAAATTGAAGCGGAACAAGCATTCAGCATATCTCGCCTTGGGTGTTCATGATGGGTTTTACGGACAAGGCATTGCAACATCATTGATTACGAAAGTATTTGAATGGGCTGACGACACCGATATATCAAGGCTGGAGTTGACAGTCATTAAAGACAATGAGAAAGCGATCAAGCTCTACCAGAAAATGGGCTTCCAGATTGAAGGTGAAAAAGTCCATTCACTGATGATCGATGGACAGCCTGCAAATGAGTATTATATGTACAAGCTGGTTTAAGAACGGGTGAGTTTGGCTGTTTGCGCTGTAGATTCGTGCGGAATCGCTATAGTTTTCCGTGAGTTGTTCCCGTTGAATGTAATCATTCAAGAAATTGAGAAAGCAGGTGGAAGCGATGGCAGGAAAAATTCCGAAGCTGACTTTTACGCCGGAAGAGAAATCGAATTTGCGAAAGGCTCAAGTCAAATTGAGCGAAGTCTATTTGCTGGAAACAGACGATTTAGCCCACCATTTGAATGCGCCAAACGAACGAGCGAAATATATCAAGGCGCTGGCAACGTTTCAGCAGATTCCCTCAATCGGTCACAAATTTGCTGATACACTCGTTAACAATTTAAACTTTTATAATCTTGATGATTTAACGGATAAAAACGGTGCTGCATTATTGGATCAACTGGAACGCGATCTGGGATATTGGGTTGACCCGTGTGTCGAGGATCAAATCAGGTGTGTTATATATCATGCCAATCATCCTGGATCCACGAAACAATGGTTTGATTTCACAAGGGAGCGAAAGACTTACCGCGAGAAGAACGGCTATCCGGAATCAAGGCCGGTGGATGCATGGTATTAATAGGTTTTTTGAATAAAGAGCAAACTATTAACTGAGCCGATGAGGGTATTAAGGGTTCGTTTAAAAGCAGTAAGTTTAATCTTGAAATTTAATCAGAAAAGTTTCACTCGGTAAACGATGGAAGAAGGAAAGGTTTTCGATACGACTACGACTTGTCTGCCGTACCATTCAGCTTTATAAGTCAGCATTTCCTTGAAGGTCGACCACGATACATCACTGATTGCTTTCGCCAAACGATGATTTTTTAGCATGTTTACAACCTGCAAATCTAGCGGGGCTAGCCTAATCAAAACTGGCCATGAGGCTGGTGTTCTTAGGAATCCCCCACTTCAAACAATCCGCAGGTTGTTAAGTGGTGGGTAGTTCAATCAAGTAGGCAATCAAAAATATTTACTGATGGAAGTAAATGAAGTATATGAAACGAATTCTTATGAAGTAACTGATCCGGAAGAGGAAAGAAAATTAAAAAAAGCTTTAAAAGATGATAACCCCATTTTGTCTGATGAAGAAATGAACAAAATGTTAGGTAAAAATAAATGAAAGTGCTATGGAGAAAATCCGCAGTAGAATCATTAATGGAGTTGGATAGATGGAGAGAAAGTATTGATCTTGACCCCATTGCGGATTATATAATCCATACTGTAGAAATGTATTTCGGAAAGTAGGATTTTTCAATTTATACACCAGGACGCCAAGTCTTTATCCAGGCAATTCCTGTTGAATTAAGAATGGTGCTAATTGCTATTGGAAATTCCAGTCCCTTGAACAATTATGCTATACTGTCCTTACCAACAATGAAAGGTGTGATGCTTATGTTTACATTAAATTTTCACGAAGGTCGTCGTGTCACGTATGGAATTTCGGCAAATTTAATGAAAGGCAGGCATCACATTGTTAAAAGGCGAAAAAATAGAACTTAGAGCGGTAACAAAAGAGGACTTGAAAAATCAGTACAAATGGCGGAATGATGAAGCGTTTGCCAATCTTGCCGCGGGATCTGATTCATTTCAGTATAACAACACGCCACTTGAAATGATGGAAGCTTTTTATGAAAAAAATCTGATGACAGTGAGCGTTCAGGAAGGCTGTGTATTTTCGGTCTATACATTAACGGACGGTAAACATATCGGGAAATGTGACTATCGGGACGTCAACCTTGTCACCAGAACAGCAACGATCGGTTTGTCGATTGGTGAGCGTGATTATTGGGATGGTGGTTATGGCTCGGATATCATTCGGACGTTGGTTCGTCACTTGTTTAACAGTATGAACTTGAGGCGGATACAACTGGATACGTGGAGCGGCAACAAACGGGCGATCAGAGCTTATGAAAAATGCGGCTTCGAAGTTGAAGGACGTCTAAGGGAAAATGAGTATGTTGATGGAGCGTACTATGACACCATTGTGATGGGATTGCTGCGCTCAAGGGTTTTGTGAGTTATTTAAAAGGTTCAGTCATCGTTGGCTGAGCCTTTTAATTTTCAGCGTTCTCCGGCATTTTATCAGCAAAGCCCTCATAAGGCAGGGAAGATTCAAACTTCTGATTTAAGAAATTGATGCGTTCGTCATTAATTCAATTATATCATCATATTGTTTAAACAAGTCAAAAGTCACAATCAAACTTGAAAAAGAATAAAGGGGATGAATGGTAATGGGGGCAAAGTGGATTAAGATAGCTGTGATTTATTTTATCCTGGGTATTGCGATTGGAATGTTTATGTCCTCCACACTTCAGCTTCAATGGGCGGCTGCTCATGCGCATGTGAATTTAGCGGGGTGGGCATCGATCGGTATTACAGGGCTTGTGTATACTGCCTATCCTCAAGCTGGCAGCAGTGTATTGGGAAAGTGGCATTTTTGGCTTTATAATATAGGTATGCCGTTTCTGCTTTTAAGCATGTTTATGGTACAAATTCCGGGTATGCTGTCGGTTGCGCATATCTTCACTTTCGGTGGAGGTATAGCAGTGGCTGCAGGTGTTGTGCTTTTTATTATAAATGTTTTCATGAATGTACATGAGTCCAATGCTTATAATCAAAACAAGCAAACTTCATAGAGGGATAGAGAATGTTAGGGTATGAACGATGGACTTTTGACTGAAGGGAAACGATAATAACGCATCGGAACGAAAGACTTTTTTCTTACGAGATAACAGTCTTTTGCCATTAGCAGCATAATGAGCGCTATAGAATAAAAGTCGAAAATTCATCTGCATTCGTCTGATATTAATGGTATAATAGTAGGGTTAGATGGCGTAAGAACAGATATAACCGATTTGAAACAAGGGCAGAAAAGGATTGAAGGCGGTCAGGAAAGACTTTAAAAAAATCTCCGTCGCCAGTTTAGGTGACTATACTGAAAAGATAATTGATCAGTTTGATGATAAGACAGATGCACTGAACAATCGCGTATTCAAAGTTGAATCAGAAGTAAAAAGTTTAAGCAGGCAGCAATGAGATAAATCATTGCTGCCTTTATATTTTAACGTGCTCGGCAAGAAGTCCCCTTCAAAATCTACAATTTAGGTGGAGAGGTTCACCAATGCTTCCCTTCCTTCCATGGATATATTTCATTAAAATGATACATCCTACTTAATAGAAAGTTTTATAAAAGGTGGGGACCAGACAAATGAACATTGCAGATATTATGACAGTGATTGGGTTTGTTGTTGTTTCGCTTATCGTGCTAATCCTTTTGGCAATTAGCATATACATATATTTCGTCGACCGTACGCAGCGTCAGCATCCGGTCCTGCGCAATTATCCGGTAGTGGGACGGGCGCGTTATTTTTTTGAAAAAATCGGTCCGGAGCTGCGGCAGTATTTCTTTAATAATGACAGGGAAAGCAAACCGATTTCGCGGGAAGAGTATGGCCATATTGTGAAGAAAGCGAAATATAAACGTGATGTGGAAGGCTTCGGCTCGCAGCGCGATTTTGAAAAAGAAGGCTACTATATCCGGAATAGCATGTTTCCAATGTTGACTGAAGAATTGAAAATGGACAGGGAGGCAAAAGTGACGACCAATCGTTATTTACTGACCAAGGATCCACTGTTCACTCAACGTGAAGAGCACTTGGAGGAAGAGAATTCGCCGGTTTATTTGCTTGATGAGGACGATACGATCGTCATTGGCGAAAATTGCCAGGACCCGTTCAGAGTGCGCGGGCAGATTGGCATGTCGGCGATGAGTTATGGATCACTTGGGGAGCGGGCGATTACGGCCTTGTCGGAAGGGCTCGGCATTGCAAAAGGCACGTGGATGAATACAGGAGAAGGCGGTCTGTCGGATTATCATTTGAAAGGCGGGGGCGACATTATCATGCAGATCGGCCCCGGCATGTTCGGTCTCAGGGATAAGGAAGGCAATTTCAATTGGGATGAACTGAAGGAAAAAAGCAAGATACCACAGTTGAAGGCGTTTGAAGTGAAGTTGGGTCAAGGTGCGAAAACGCGCGGCGGTCATGTTGATGCCGAGAAAGTGAACGAAGAAATTGCCCGAATCCGGATGGTTGAACCTTTTACGTCTATCGACAGCCCAAACCGATTTCCGGAGTTCAGTGATTTACCGTCGCTGTTTGATTTTATTGAACAAGTGCGGGAACATTCCGGCAAGCCGGTCGGTATGAAAGTTGTGGTGGGAAGTCACTTTGAAGCGGAAGATTTGGCAAAAGGGATACGTGATACCGGAAAAGGCCCTGATTTCATCACAATCGATGGCAGTGAAGGCGGAACGGGTGCATCGTATCAGGAGCTCACAGACAGTGTCGGGCTACCGATCAAATCTGCTTTGCCATTGGTGGATAACGCATTGAAAAAACACGGAGTCCGGGACCGGGTAAAAATCATTGCTTCAGGCAAGCTGTATTCGCCTGACCAGGTTGCGATAGCGCTGGCCATGGGCGCTGATCTCGTCAATATCGCCCGGGCATTCATGATTACAGTTGGCTGCATCCAGACGCTGGAATGCCACTCCAACGGTTGTCCGGTTGGTGTTGCGACGACCGATCCGGATCTCCAGAAAGCACTCGTTGTTGATGAAAAGAAACACCGTACCGCTAACTATCTGATTTCCATGCGCAAAGGTTTATACCGCGTTGCAGCGGCGGCCGGGCTTGAGTCTCCACTGCACTTTAAGCGTGAACATGTCATTTATAAAGATGAAAAAGGTAAGACATGGTCGCTTGATGATATTTACCAGTCGATGATTCAGCCTGGCGGGGAAGGCTCGATGAATGCATGAATTTAATATAAGGAGATTGCACCTTTGCAATCTCCTTAAATTTTAGGACGATTCAGCTGCAGCCGTCCTTTTTTTATGGGCTAAATAAATTTTCTTGGAAATCAGTGTTTGGCCGATAATGAACAACCCCCAACCGCCCAGTACAACGGTAATGCTGCCGGTGCATTCAGAGAGACGATACCAATCATGACCGGAGACACCATGCCAATGACAGCCATTTGCTTTTTCTGTTGCGGTTCCAGTCCAATTTGTGAAACCTTGAATTGGACAAAATAAATGACGACCGCCAGGATAGTCAGCAAAATGTCGGTCTCACCAAGGTCAAACCACAAAAACTGATGTTCCGCAATCTCCGGTGTCCGGTAAATCGCATAGTAAAAAGCAATCAAAACCGGCATTTGGATGAGCATTGGCAAGCATCCGGCTACTGAGGCGAGCGGATTGAAATTGTGGTTTTGATAGAGTTGCATCATTTCCTGCTGCATGTTCATTTGTGATTCCCGGTCTTTGTTATCTTTGTATTTAGATTGGATCTCGTCCATTTCCGGTTTGAGTTCCTTCATTTTATCCTGCATTTCCAAACTGCTTCTCGTCTGCTTCAGCATGAACGGCATGATGATAAGCCGGATGATGAGTGTAATGATGATAATCGACAGGCCGTAACTCCCGTTCAGAAATGAGGCCAGCCCCTTGATTAAAAGGGAAAAATTGTAGACGAAGTAGTGATTGAAAAAACCTTCTGTGTCAGCATTAATGGGCTCATTGAGTGATCCACAGCCTGCCAGGAAAATGACAAGTAACAGCCCAATCAGGCTATATTTGTTCGCAAAAGTGAATACAGATTTTCGTTCCATCTATGTCCTCCTCTTTTTTTCATTATTACGTTGAAAAAAGAGAAGGCGTGGTGGTCGGTATCATCATCCGGGGCATCTACTCGTTTGGCTTTTTGAACGATCCAGTCCATGACATCTGTAGTCTCTCCGATTGATTCCTGGTTCGGGGCCGACTGGATTTCAATGGAGTGTGAATGTTTCGTATGCACATGAGTATGCCCGATGAACTTGTACAAATTGAATTGAGTGATTTTAATCGTGCCAATGACAGACATGACGATACTGAAATAGAAGTAAAAAGGTGAAGTATCGGCAAGTAGTTCGTATAATAGTTCGATGATCATCTGTATTCACCTCCTTTCACGATGTTCGTACATATATCTAATATCAATCATACTACAAATGGCTGAAAATAGTAAGCGTGAAGAGAGGATCTGAGCGCCTTTATGTAAATTTATTATCTGTTTGATGGTATTATGAAGGCAACATGTTAAAATTTGTTTGAACTGACCGGTCTTATGGAATAGTAAGGATGGTCAATGAAATTATCCGTATTATATGATGCATGCGGAATCTGTTTAGAGAGGAAGGAGCATCATTTTTTTATGGGAATCTATCAGTTTGAAGACTTGAAACGGTATAATCAGATATTGCTCGTAATTGGAATTATTGTGATTGCCTTTAATTTGCGTGCGGCGATTACATCTGTCGGCCCATTAGCGAACGTTATCGGGGACGACCTGGGTCTTGCCAGCTGGAGTGTCGGAATTCTGACCAGTCTCCCACTCATTGCGTTTGCCGTGATGTCGCCGATTGCACCTAAGCTCGGTAACAAATATTCGAACGAAATTGTGCTGATCAACGGCATGGTGGTGCTTTTCATTGGCATACTGGCGCGGTCGGTGCCGATGCCGGTTTTTCTCTTCGGCGGGACATTGTTGATTGGGGTGGGAATCGCGGTTTCCAATGTTCTTTTACCTGGTATTATTAAGGAAAGATTCCCAAATCGAGTGCCACTCATGACCAGTGTTTATTCAATTGCCATGGGGCTTGTGGCTTCTCTGGCTTCCGGGATCAGTGTGCCACTGGCGAATAATGCAGGTCTCGGGTGGGAGTGGTCGCTTGCCATCTGGGGGCTCCCGGCGATTGCTGGAATTGGCATTTGGGTTTATTTTGTCAAAAAGCGACGTGCCGCCAACGAGGTTAGCATGCATTATGTTACAGCCAGTGACGTGCGGATGTGGAAATCGCGTCTTGCCTGGGAAGTAGCTGCATTTCTTGGCTTACAGGCTTTTTTATATTACGTCATTATTGCGTGGCTTCCGGCTATTTTACAGGATTATGGTGCAAGCAGCAGTACAGCGGGCTGGATGCTGTCATATGCACAATTCATCGGTCTTCCGGCCAGCTTGCTCCCGGTGCTTGCCGGCAAAATTAAATCACAAAGCAGTCTGACAGTCGGTGTTTGTTTGCTGGCAACTGCAGGATCCGCCGGGCTGTTGTTCGGGCAATCCAACTTTATCATGATCGCAAGCGTTACGCTGCTCGGTGTTTCGACAGGCGGTTTGTTCCCATTGGCACTCTCTTTTCTGGGTATGCGGACAGAAGATGCACAACAGGCAGCGGAGTTATCAGGGATGGCCCAGGCACTTGGCTATTTTCTGGCTGCCTTGGGGCCGATTGTTCTTGGTTCATTAAATGATATTACCTCAAGCTGGCAGACGCCGCTTATAGTGTTGCTTACCGTGTCGATTCTAATGGCAGTTGTCGGCTACGGTGCCGGCCGGAATCGGACAGTGGAGGATGAATTCAGGGATATGTCCGGGCTGGAAGAAGAAAGTGCTGGAGCCGATATGCGTTCCCGGAATTTGTAGGCATTAATTGATACTTGAGATTAATAAGAAACAGGTGATTTTTATGCAAGTGCTGCTTGTTATGGCTGGCGGATTTCTGGGAGCGGTTGTCCGGTTTGCGCTTAGTGATTGGCTTTATGCGGGAGAGTTCCCGCTGAATACATTAATTATCAATTTAGCCGGGTGTTTATTTCTGGGATGGTTTCTGACATTTGTAAGTCAAAGTGGAAAATTGAAGCCTGGCATTGCGTTATTGATCGGTACTGGATTTACGGGTTCATTCACTACCTTTTCGACGTTTTCATTGGAAGCCATGAATTTATTGCAACAAGGCTTCGCTTTTCAGGTGATACTTTACATTATTGCAAGTACGGGTGGCGGTTTGCTATTGGCATATGCCGGGTTCAAATTGGCGGTCTTTCATGACCGGAGTGGAGCTGATGACGAATGATAGTATGGTTGGTTGGACTCGGTGGTTCGATGGGAGCTGCGGCACGGTATTTGTTGAGTGATTGTATTAATAAAAGACGTACATATCCATTTCCACTCAGCACATGGCTTGCGAATATAGCTGGTTCCTTTTTACTTGGGCTGCTTGCCGGTCTTTATGGGGCGAGTGCTATTAGTGAGGGTGTATGGTTTTTCTTTGGAGCAGGTTTTTGCGGAGCATTTACCACCTTTTCAACTTTTGGTCATGAGACGATTTCATTGCTCGAGGCCAAAAGGTGGAGAACTGCTGTAGTTTATGTTTTGACATCTGTTGCTCCCGGGATTGGTGCAGCTTCTCTGGGATTACTATTATAACGTCGGTAAGGTAACTTCATTCGGTTTCGAGTTCCACCCATTATAAAAGCGACTGCCATGTCAGCAGTCGCTTTAAAAAAACCTTCTAACTTCCAGTGTCCCGATAGCCTGTATGTGCTTTCACCTTAACTTCAGCATATCGTTTGGCGTCTGAACCGCCAGAGAGTATGGTGCCAAGATAGCCGCCAAGGAAGCCGATTGGCACAGATACCAGCGCCGGGTTACTGAGCGGGAAGAGTGGATCCCCGACAAACAACGCTGCGCCTTCAGTCGGCGAGAAAACACTTGGGCTCATGGAAACAAGCACCAGCGCTGAAATCAGGCCGGACAGGACTGCTGAAACGGCGCCTGTTGTATTGAAACGCTTCCAGTACACGGTATACAGAATAACCGGCAAATTGGCGCTTGCCCCGATACAGAAAGCGAGCGAAACAAGGAATGCTACATTCAAATACTGTGCGAACACCGATAGGACAATCGATAGTACCGATACGCCCAGAGCAGCATAACGCGCTGCCAGCATTTGCTGCTTATCGGAGGCTTGGCCTTTTTTAATGATCTGTCCGTATAAATCATGGGCGAATGCTGATGCGCCTGACAAAACAAGGCCGGCAACAACTGCCAGAATGGTGGCAAATGCCACAGCAGATATGAACGCAAACAAGAACTCGCCACCGATTGCTTCAGCCAGAAGTGGTGCTGCCATGTTTCCGCCAGGGTTAGCTTCAGTAATCGTTCCTTCACCGACGAAAATAGCTGCGCCGAATCCGAGGAACAATGTCAGAACATAGAACGCGCCAATGATCCATGTAGCGGTGACGACTGATTTTCGGGCTGTTTTAGCATCTTTCACTGTGAAAAAGCGCATCAAGATATGTGGCAATCCGGCTGTACCAAGGACGAGCGCAAGCATTAGTGAGATCGTATCAAGTGGTGATGTGTACTTAAGCCCCGGGTTCAAATAATCAGCCCCGTGAGATGTAGCCGTTTTGGCCTCTTCGAACATGGCTCCGATATTAAAATTGAAATGCATCAGAACAAGGAACGACAGAATCAGCATTCCGGCCATCAGAAGAACTGCTTTGACGATCTGAACCCAGCTTGTAGCGACCATGCCGCCAAATAGAACATAAATCGTCATCATGACCCCGACAATCAGAACGGCGACTGTATATGGAATATCAAACAATAACTGGATAAGGGCGCCGGCACCGACAAGCTGGGCGATCATATAGAACAAAGAGATTGTAATCGTGCTCAATGCTGCAGCGCCTCTGACCTTTTTGGCATCGAACCGTGAATTAAGCATATCGGCGATTGTATATTTGCCAAGGTTTCTGAGTGGTTCCGCGACTAAAAACAATACAACCAGATAAGCAATTAAAAACCCTATGCTGTAAAAGAAGCCGTCAAAGCCAAAAAGGGCAATTGAACCGGCAATCCCAAGGAAAGAAGCTGCCGATAAGTAGTCACCTGAGATGGCGAGTCCGTTTTGAAAGCCGGTCAGCCCTCCGCCAGCTGTATAAAAATCGCCGGTTGTCTGGGTCTGTCTGGAAGCCCAGAACGTAATGGCAAGCGTCAGAGAAACGATGATCAAAAACAGTACAACAACTGTAGTACTCATGAGGCTTTCCCTCCATCCCCATTATCAATTTGATCTTCAAGGATCTGGTCTGTTTCTTCATCAAATTTGGCTGCTTTTTTGACATAAATCGTACACAGAACCCATGTCATCACAAACTGGGCAAAGGCAAACAGCCATACCCACGAAATATCACCGAATACCGGTGTGTTTAAGAAGGTTGTGTATGACGTCAAGATTGGCAGCATAAAGTAAAAAACCAGGAAAAATATCGTATAAGGTATTATGAATTTTTTCTTGTTTTTCATAAACCTTTGAAACTGCTCACTTTGTTCCATCTTTTCAAAGTCAACCTTTTGATTGGTTTGGCCGTCTGTTTTCATTTCGTTAACAGTACTCATAAAAACCTCCCATGTTAAGTGGAGGGGCACCGCTTTCAAAGAAGGGGCCCCGGTTAAACCTCACCACAAATGTTTGAGAATACGATGAAGATTCGCTTTATTTTTCCATCGTTGACAGATCCCCCGCCGGCTCATCAAGCTCCCATGCCTTTAAGACACGGCGCATGATTTTGCCGCTTCGGGTTTTCGGCAGAAAGTCGCGGATTTCCATTTCCCGTGGTGCGGCGTGTGCGGCTAACCCTTTTTTGACGAACGAACTGAGTTCCTGTTCCAGTTCATCGCTTCTGGTATAACCGTCTTTAAGTGCGACAAATGCCTTAATGATATGGCCGCGGACAGGATCAGGTTTACCGATGACAGCCGCTTCAGCAACAGAAGGATGTTCGACCAGTTTGCTCTCGACTTCGAATGGTCCAACCCGCTCACCTGAAGTGGTAATGACGTCATCATCCCGTCCCTCGAACCAGAAATAGCCGTCTTCATCTCTTGACGCCAGGTCGTCTGAATCAAACCAGCCTTCAAATGGAAAATATTTTTTGAATCGTTCTTCATTATTCCAAACGGTCCGAAGCATGGATGGCCATCCGGATTTAATGCATAATTTGCCCATCTGACCCGGCGGAAGCTCATTGCCTTCTTCGTCCAGTATAGCCGCTTCAACACCCGGGAATGGTTTACCCATTGAGCCGGGTTTCATTGGCATGGCGGGGTAGTTCGCGATAATCACACCACCGGTTTCGGTCATCCACCAATGATCATGGATCCGCCGGTTATAAACGTCCATGCCCCAATGGATGACCTCAGCGTTCAACGGCTCGCCGACACTGAGCACATGTCTGAGTGAGCTTAAGTCAAACTTTTTAACAGCTTCATCACCGGCACCCATCAGCTTGCGGAATGCAGTCGGCGCACTCAGCCAGACGGATACCTGGTACTTTTCGATGGTGCCATACCAGTCTTCAGGACTGAAACGCCCGCCGCGGACCAAGTTGGAAACACCGTTCAGCCACGGTCCGAATATGCCATAGGACGTGCCGGTTACCCACCCCGGGTCAGCTGTGCACCAGTATATGTCATCTTCCTTAAGGTCCATGATCCATTTGGCGGTCTGATATTGCTGGATCATGGCATTATGGACGTGCAATACACCTTTTGGTTTACCGGTCGATCCGGATGTATAATGCAGAATCATGCCATCTTCACGGTCAACCCATTCAATGTTCAGATCTCGTGAGTTTTTTTCCATTTCCTGTTCATACCTGAAAAACTTTACGTCTCCATCTTCAGGGGCGTCCCCGTCACCGACGAGAATAATATTTTCCAGATGTGGCAGTTCGTTGTACGGAACACGATCAATCAGTGAAGGTGACGTAATCAATACACTTGCTTCACTGTTTTCAAGACGGTCGCGGACTGCCTGTTCCATGAATGCTTCAAACAATGGTCCGGTAATGGCCCCGATTTTCAAGGTGCCTAACAGGCTGGTGTACAGTTCGGGCGAGCGCGATAGAAATAAAAAGACACGATCGCCTTTTTCAGTCCCTATGCTGCGCAGCACATTCCCGAACTTGTTGGATAGAAACTTCATGTCCTGAAATGTATATTTTTCATCCCGCTCATCGTCACTGTAATAGAGTGCCACTTTGTTCCTGCGCCATGTTTCGGCATGTCTGTCGATGGCCTCGTGTGCCATGTTCACTTTCCCTGTTTCATGCCAGGAAAAGGATTTTTCGACTTCCTCCCAAGAAAAATCGGCACGTGCCGTATCATAATCAGGCATATTAGCCTGCCCTGTTTTAGGTGCTATTGTATCAGCTACCACTTTCATTCCCCCTCATGTTAATAATCATAATTATCCGGATAGTCTGCTGAATATGGCAGAATGACATCACCTCCGCATATTGTAAGCGCTTACGACACAGTATAAGTGATGTTCATTTGGTTTGAGGGAGTTTTTGGGCCAAATGTTGTTTACGATGTCTGAAAAGTTTAAATTCAAAGGTGAATGGTTAATTTTTAAACATCTCGAGCAAAAATTTTCGCGCAGCCCGGCTGACCGGCAGGGTCGTATGATTTTTATCCTTCAGGGTGAGATTATACGCACCGTTGAACCATGGCGTAATCTCCCTCACATAGTCCAGGTTGACCAAGTAGCTGCGGTGCGTCCTGAAAAAGGAAAATCCTTTCAATCTATCTTCAAGTTCCTGCAATGTCATTCGACTTTCAATCACTTCATCGCGCGTATGGATTTCCAGCATTCGGTTGGATGGCACGGCATAATAGATGGAATCTGGTGAAAGAACCACCATACGCTCACCATCATCAATGAGAAGTTTTTCGGGAGCCTGGTCGGTTCGTGTTTCAGCGTGCTTCTCCTGTTTCATGCCAGTCTGCGCCATTTGTTTGCGTATGCGGCGCATGGTTTTCTGAAAACGGGTGTCATCATAGGGTTTCAGCAAGTAATCGACAGCCTCAATTTCAAACGCATCCATCGCATATTCATCATAGGCTGTCGTAAAAATGAATAGGGGCGGTTGAATATATGCCAGCTCGACTATCTGCTTCACAGCTTCCACTCCGGTCATCCCGGGCATTTCCACATCCAGAAAAATAACGTCAGGTTCATGGGCCACATACAAATCAACCAGCTGATTGCCTGTTTCAGCACTGGGACAGAGTACGACATCCGGTTCTTTTTCCAGTAAATAAATCATGTCCTCCCGTGCCAACTGTTCATCTTCAGCAATCATGGCGTGAATGGTTCTCATCATCATACCTTCTTTCCTTAAGGCTGTTTTTTAACACAAAATCTATAGACAGAATTGATTTCCGCTGCGGGCGGTCGCGCACCTTAGGGCAACGCTTCAGCTTCCTCGGAAGCAAAAACCGCTTCCTGCTCAGATTTCAGCCGCCCGCGGAAAGCGGCGTGTATTTCCGGAGCGGTCTCATAGCACTCAAACATTTTTTATAGTACTTCGCAGTTTACATCAATTACGAAGGTTAAAGAGCTGCAAAATTCACAAGAATAGTGTTCTTTAACTTCGCTTGCATGGTATCGTAAAATAAACCTCACTGCCGCTTTCAGGCAGATTGCGAATATGGAGGCGTGCAGATTCACCGATGAGACTGATCAGGCGCTGGTTCACGTTATACAATCCGGCACCTCCGTCGTTTTGTCTGTTTGTCATTGTTGTTGTTCCCGCTATCTGGAGCTGGTTTTCCGGGAAGCCTGTTCCATTGTCACTGACGGCAATTCTTATCGTGTCGCCGTTATCTTCTATGGTGACATTTACTTCACCGCCGCTGGTTACATTTTTTAAACCATGCTTGATGCTATTTTCAACGAGCGGCTGAATCGTTGAGGGCGGGATGTTGGCCTGTGCTAGTTTTTCAGGTTCTGAAAAGTGAATGGTCAGCTGGCTGGAAAAACGGGTCTGGATGATTTCAATGTATGATTTGACATGCTGATACTCCTTTTCCAATTTGATGAGTGAGTCTTTCACCAGGCCGATATTAAAACGCATATAGTGTGCCAGGCTGACTGTAATGTGCCGTGCTTTCTCCGCGTCTTTTCGGAACAGGGCCGCAATCATATGGAGTGTATTAAACAGGAAATGCGGATTAATCTGTGCCTGCAGGTTTCTCAATTCAGCATCACGTATATGCTTTTTCAATTCTTCTGTTGCGATGGTATCCAGCTGATTGGTAATCAATTGACCCAGCCCCTTCGCCAGGACAAGTTCTACCGGGCGGATGTGCTGCGCTTTTTCAAAGTAAAATTGAATCAGTCCTGTTGCTTCCTGCGCATCGATAATCGGGATGAAGATGGCTGCTTCAAACGGACAATTTTCATCGCGGCACTGAATTTCTGAACGTGAATAGGCAATTTGCATTTGACGCGATTCAAGTGCCTGATGGGATAACGATGTCGTGCTCTGATCACCTTCCTGATGATGATCACCGCCTATGCCCCGATGTGCTAGAACTTCGCTTTCATTGGTGACAGCTACAGCGGCGAGATCCAGGCGGTCATGGAGCAAATCAGCGATTCCTGATGCCATCTCCCTGGGTGAATGGTGTTTTCGTAAAAAAGGGAGGGCTTCTTCAGCAATGGTCAATGCCTGTCTCGTTGCCTGCGCTGCCTCATTTTCCTGCTCTTTGAGGACAATGCCGATCATCGCTGTAAAAATCGCAATGGAGATGCTGTTCGACAATACTAAAGGCAAACCAATTGTATTGACCATCGTAATCATTTCTTCAGAGTTCGGCTCGGCTATCAGCAGCATATGCATCTGCAGGACAGGCGGAAAAACACCGATAAACAATGCCTTCATTGGCGCGATTACCCGCTCATTTGAGAAAAAACGTGTTGTCCACCCAGCCAAGAGCCCTGTAATGGGATTGACCAGAGTGTTCGCAACCACACCTAAGCCCCCTAGGAAAAAAAGGTGAGCACCCGCCATGATGCCTGCTCCAAGTCCGACTACAGGACCGCCAAGCAATCCGGCAATGACAATCGGGACAAGGCTTAAACTGGCAATCATCTGATCATCGGCGACAGGCGTCAGAACAAAACTTCCGGCCGCAGCTGTATCGCCGTCAATTACGATGCCTGTAATGGTACCGGCAATCCCAAACAGGCCGAAAACAAAAGCATGGACGAACAGCATTTTTTTGCTGAATTCACGGTCAACGAGTGATCTGAAACCGCGGGTGCGTGTCAGGACAAAGGCAATAAGGAGCAATAACCCCAGACGTTCAAATAAAATCAGCGTCAAGTATTTCATGAGCGATCGTCCCTCGTTTCAATCCCCGTCTGTGACTTGATGAAAAAACGGCGAAAATCCGTCGAGCTCTGTGTTGCAGGCCGCGTCAAGAGCGAGCCAAGAACCGCTCCCAAAAACCCGATAGGAATAGCGATAATCCCGGGGTTGGCCAGCGGCAGAACCGGTTCATGCGGAATCCAGCCGCTGACCGGGTTCATGATATGCGGCCCGAGCAACAGCAGCACCAGTGAAGCAACCAGACCGCTTGCCATTCCTGTAATCGCACCCTTTTCGTTGAAGCGCTTCCAGTAAATCGTAAGCAAAATCACCGGCAGATTGCTGGATGCCGCCACGATAAAGGTTAAGGAAACAAGGAATGTCACATTGATATTTTCCAGGCCAAGTGCAAATAAAGTTGAAATAAGACCCACAACAAAAGCTGTCCATTGCGCTGAACGAATCTGCTTTTTCTCAGTCGTCCTGCCTTTTTTAATGATGTGAAAATAAACATCGTGTGAAAAAGCGGTTGTGGCTGAAATCACCAGACCAGCGACAACTGCAATAATCGTTGTAAACGCGATCGCCGCAATAAAAGCCATCAGAAAGTCGCCGCCCAATTCTCCCGCCAAAAGCGGTGCTGCGAGATTCCCCGTTTGATCTGCCCCGACTAATTGCTCGTAGCCGATTAAAGCAACGGTTCCGAGTCCGAGCACGAGTGCAATGATGTAAAATGTGCCGATAATCCAGCTTGCAGTCAAAAGTGATTTGCGCACTTCACGGGTATTGCTTACAGTAAAGAAACGAATCAGGATGTGCGGAAGGCCGGCTGTACCAAGAATTAATGCGAGATGCAGCGATATACTTTCCAGCGGTTCATCGTACAGGTTGCCTGGCAGGAAAAACTGCTCCCCCAGCGGTGTGCCTGTTTTAACCTCGGCAATCAGCGCTGCAGCACTCCAGTCAAACCGCGAGAACACAATTAACATTAAGAGAAAGGTTCCTGACATGAGCACGACAGTCTTCACAATCTGCACCCAGGACGTGGCAAACATGCCGCCAAACACTACGTAAATGGTCATCAGACTGCCAATAATCAGGACAGAGGTGGAATAGTCAATATTTAAAAGCAGGCGCAGCAAAAGGCCGGCAGCTACCAATTGCGGAATCATATATAGTATGGAAATAATCAATGCCGCACTCGCCATCATCCAGCGCATCCGGCTGCCCGGAAAGCGCGAGCAGACAACATCCCCGAGTGAATATTTGCCTAAACGGTGCACAGGCTCGGCAATGAAAAATAATACTATTAAATAGGATACCAAAAAACCAATCGCATACAGAAAGCCGTCATAACCGCTGATGGCAATGGTTCCGATAATCCCGAGAAACGATGCCGCACTAATGTAATCCCCGGCAATCGCCATGCCGTTTTGCACCCCGGTTAAGCTGCCTGCTGCCACATAGAACTGATTCGTCGTTTTACTTTGCTTGGCCGCCCAATATGTAATAATCAATGTGCACACAATGATGCACAGGAAAAACAGGAAATAAGTCAGATTCACGGTTTCACCTTCTTTTGGTCTGCTTCGGGCCGAGAGAATCCGAGTATCATAATCCGCACGATACTATTAGTGCGTGTTCAAAAAAGAGGCGATGTGTCATTGTTACCGGGCTTTTTGAACAATCTTTATTATTCAATGAATTATAAATTTAGAAAATACTCTTATTATGAATCGTACCGTATTCTATGATGTTCGTAAAGCTATTTAAGAGTGCTTCACATCAACGCTTCTAATGGCTGGAATTTCGTGCTATACTGACATTGAATTAGAAAAAGAACTAATGGGAGAAGGAGGAACCGTAACATGTTCAAAAAAATTGCTTCAGATGCACTGGGATTATCGGACATTGGTAAAATCATCGGCCCTGAGGACTATGACAAAACCGATGCGGATGATTATGTCCGGCACGAAGACGATGAACAGATCTATTTTCTCATCAAGACAAAAGCGGATGAATATTGTTTCACGAATACTGCTTTGATCCATGTAGACGGGGAAAATGCAGCATCCTCCAAACGGACGCTGAACCGTTATCCTTACGCACAGCACAAAATTGCAAATGTCTTCCTCGAGACTGCCGGTAAAATCGATATGGATATTGAAATTAAATTCACCCTCGGCAATCAGGTTTTCAGCATTGATGTCCATAAGGATGAAATCGAACAATTGAAAGATCTGTACAAGGCATTGTTACATATCGCAGAAACCATGCATGAAAATGAAATTGTCCTGGAAATGGGCAATCAGAGTCTGGATAAAGCGGTGAACGTGCTCCAGCATTCAAGAGCAGCTGATACAGATTTGGCGAACCAGTATAAAGAGCTGACAGAGTACAGCTTCTCCTGGTTGAAGTCGGTAAGAGAAGATTACCATGCGAAAGATTTCGGCGCTATATTTGAAAAGTATATTAATAATTAATCTTTAAATGAGCTGTATATGCTGTGGCATTGTACAGCTCATTTTGTGATTGAACGGAGAAACCCGTCCCCTGGTTTTCATAGTGTGAAAAACGGGTATGACTATGATGGTTGAAACGAAAACTAATCAGAGGACTCGTCTTAAAGGAGGGCAGTGGTTTTGGCCAAAATGATAACTGTGGGATTGATCCCGGCTCCAGAGTTGCCGACATTCATAACTCATAAATTAGCTGAAATAATGCCCAATGAATTTAATCAAGAAATTGACGGGGATATTTCATGGGAACTCAGCGTTTTTCCCGATCCGCTGACAGGTGCTGCTGAAAATGTGGACAAGTTGATTGAACGGGCTGAAGCCATTAAAGAATCCAACCAATGGGATTATGCCGTGTGTCTGACTGATTTGCCCATTTTCTCCAAAAAGGGTGTCGTTCTGGGAGATGTAAATGACAATGAAGGTGTTGCACAAATATCCATCCCTGCATTCGGGCTGCCTCCTGTGCAAAAAAAGGTGAAGCAAGCTATTATACAGGTGGTCGGTGAATTATATTACAGAGTGAATGAGGATTACAGCATCAATGGGGAAAGTGCAAACAGGCATAAAGGTTTGTTGGAGCGCGGCTTTCTATTTTCTCCAATCCGTAAAAATACCCAAACTGACGGGATTGAAAAATCGGATGTGCGCTTTATTCTCAAACCAAAGCTGTATGGCAGGTTAAAGTTGCTGCTTGGCATGACACATGCGAACCGGCCCTGGTCGATCATCCCATCATTTAAACGCGTGATGGCTATTGCTTTTGCGTACGGGCTTATATTTCCAACGCTTTGGCGGCTTAGTGCTGTTTATGAGTGGCCGCGTTTTATTATCTTAACACTTGCTGTCATTCTTGCCATGATCATCTGGATTACATTTGCGCACAATTTATGGGAAAAACCAAGCGAAAAGAGTCAGCGAAAACTTCGGTTACTGTATAATACGACGACCATCATGACGTTGCTTGTCGCGGTGGGGGTGTATTATGTCACTTTGTTTATGCTGTTTTTGGGAGTTGTTGCCTTTCTTGTACCGCCGGAGACATTTAGTGATGTAGTGGGCATAGAAGAAAAGAAAATCAGTTTCCTTCATTTCTTCCATTTGGGCTGGCTTGTTACCTCTGTTGCAACTGTTGCCGGTGCGGTTGGTTCCAGTCTGGAAAGTGATGAGACTGCCCGGAACATCATGTATGGTTACCGGCAGCAGCGCCGTTATGAGGAAATGGAATACTATGGTGAGAACAGGGATGGTTGACCGGTGAGATATGTTGGTTGCAATCACCAGAAAGGAAGGTTTGCCAGTGATTGAAGTCTATACGGATGGTGCATCCAGCGGCAATCCGGGGCCAAGCGGGGCTGGTGTGTATATAAAAGCCCAAGGGGATGTCAAGGAATTGTCGTTTGTACTCGGCGTCATGTCTAATCATGAAGCCGAATTTCATGCTGTTTTGAAAGCTCTCGGCGTGTGCATCAGCCATTTTCCCGGTGAGATTTTATCATTCCGCTCAGATTCAAAGCTCGTTGTTGATGCGGTAGATACCGGTTTTATCAAAAATCCGGTTTACAAGCCCTTACTTGCTGCCATCAACGATAAAGCGAGCCAGTTTCCTTATTTCTTTATCAAATGGATCCCGGAAAAGCAGAATCCGAACGCAGACAGGCTTGCCAGACAGGCGATTATGAGGGAATGAATAAGTGTGCGCAAACGCTTGATTCAAACACCTTTTTGGCTGAACGGCAAGAATAATTTGATTCCGCGCTTATTTCCCGGAATAAACCGCATGTCCGCCAGCAAATGACTCGCATACCCCAACACAAGTGTCCAGAATAACCCCTCCATGGCAAATCGTTCATTCACATAAAACGCAATGATGGCAAAAAAGATAAGTCCGATTATTGAATGTGTATAGCTCCTGTGAGCCACCAGCGCAGCCCCCGCTACGTAACTCCCTGACAGCCACACCCAAATTTCCGACATGGCCAAACCAGCCGCAATAACCGCCACGCCACTTATGAGCAGCATTAACTTTTGGGAAAATTTGGGCGCAATCAATAACAGAAAAATGCCAAGTGCAAGCCCGATATACATCGCATAGCCTGATAAACCGAACCACGCATAGGCTCCTGCTAAAATACCGGTTGTCCGAACAAAGCCCTGGATCATTTTATGGGATAACGATATTTTGTTTGCGAGTTTTCCTGCTGTATCGAGATCTGGCACTAATCCGGCGATGATACCCGCACCCATCAAAACAGCCGTCTCCACCGGCTCCATGCCGATTGACTGAGCAACGGCCACTCCGGTTCCGGCACCGATGACAGCGTGAAGTTTTCCATCCATATTGATTCTCCCCTGACGCTTGATAATACCGCTATTATACAGCATGGCGTGCTTTTTGTGCAGGGTGAGGAAGGGATGTGGCCATGAAATGTTGACTTGTTTAAGCTCAATTTAGGAAAATATCGGATTTTGTTTGCAATAAATCTTTTAGGTGTTTTATCAGAGCGTCTCCCCAAACCATCCCTCTAACAGCGTGTTACCAAAATAGGCTTTCCGGCATAGGCTGAGATTGGAAGTATTTTACCTATATAGAGGAGGACTTTGCTGTTATGACGATGCAACAGGAAGAAGCAGACTGGCTGGAGCGGTTAGTGGCGTGGACGGAACAGTGCGATCAGCTGGTGGCTTCATTAGAAACGCGTTCAGATAAAGTACCGGGTGCAAATATTGATAGGAACGCGTGGCAGCTCCGTTTTCGCGAACTGGGAGAAATGGCAGACGCCTACCGTGAGCAATTGCTGCAGGACGCGGAAACGGCTGATGCAGCGGATGAGATGGGATCATTGAATACAAAAGCACACCAGCTCAAAAGTGAATTTGTTCAATTGATGAAGGAAAACAGTTCCGGGGAGTTTTCAGAAGACAGTGAACTTGATGCGGATGATGAGGAACGAAAATCAACAACAACTGTTCCAATCGGCGAGCATACTCTGCCACCGCTCGCCTATGACTACAATGCGCTGGAACCGCATATCAGCGAGGAGATTATGCGGCTGCATCATGACAAACACCATCAAGGCTATGTGGACGGCTTGAATAACGCTGAAAAAGAGATGCAAAAAGCCCGGAGGAACAGTGACTTCTCGCTGATTCGGCATTGGGAAGATGAAGCGGCATTCAATGGTGCCGGACACTATCTGCACACGATTTTCTGGGAAAATATGAGTCCGAACGGCGGCGGGAAACCGGACGGTGCGATTGCAAAAGAAATCAAGCGGACATTCGGTGATTTTAATCAATTTAAAGAGCATTTTTCCAAAGCAGCTGAAAATGTGCAGGCTGTCGGATGGGCGCTGCTTGTCTGGTCACCGCGTTCACACCGGACCGAAATCCTGCAGGCGGAGAAGCATCAGAATCTTACCCAACAGGATGTGATCCCGCTGCTCGTCCTTGATGTCTGGGAGCACGCGTATTACCTGCAGTATCACAACAACCGTAAAGATTACATCGATGCATGGTGGAACGTTGTCTGCTGGGACAGTGTGAATAGACGGTTTAACGAGGCGATAAAGGTAAAGTGGGAGCCTTATTAATGAGCAAGAGCAGTATCAAAACGAGCGGGAATGTCACGATAACGAGCGACACGCCGGTGAAACCGAGCGGGAGCGTCCCCAGAACGAGCGACGCACCGGTTAAATCGAGCGGGACTGTCATCAGAACGAGCGGCATGCCGGTCAAATCGAGCAGGCGCGCCATCAGAACGAGCGACAAACCTGTAAAATCGAGCGAGTATCACATCCTTAAATGCTAAAATTTCTTTATCCTTAAAAAGCTTCCGGCGTCTGCCGGAAGCTTCCATACCATGAAGGGTGTGCCGTAAAAAGCCATCGACCAACCAATTACATCACCGTCTGGAACCACATACCAAGTCCGGTTCCGATGTAATTGCCGATAATGTAACCAAGCGTACCGACAAGCAAAATTGGCACAATCAGTTTGTTCCAGCCTTTGGCGATAGCCATGGCGGCAGCGGTTGTGGGCCCGCCAAGGTTGGCGTTGCTGGCAAGCACCACTTCCTCGAGGTTAAATTTAAACAGCTTTCCGAGGACAAGTGAGAAAAGCAGGTTGAATACAACAATGATCAGCGTAAACACAAGCAGAAGCGGTGCGGTTGTCACGACCAAAGCGAGTGATGCCGGGACACCGATCACGACAAAGAATATGTAAATCAGGAATGTTCCAATCTCTTGTGTCCCCCGGATATTTTCAAAATAATTCGGGAAGGCAACAACCACCAGAACGGTCAGAGTCGTTAACACCAAGTACTGATCACCGATAATCCCGCCCAGTAACTGAAAGAAAATGTTGGTATTCGCACCAGTCGGAACAATACGAGCAAAGAAATCAGCCAGATGGAACGATACCGCAACGAGGACGAACGCCGTGGCAACACTTGCGGCAATATCCTTTAACGACATCTCTTTACGCTGCCAGAACGAGGCTGCTTGTGTTTCCCCTTCGTTGTCGGCTGTTTTTGCTTCAACTTCTTCCACATGCGGTGTCTGGTACCTTCTCCGGAAAAATCCGATAGCCGGAATCGCCATCAGAACAAAAAAGAACAGGGCCATCATCGCGTTATCAGCAACAACAAGCGCTGAAACGAGCTCCCCCGGCGCTTCGAATTTAGAAGCCATGGCTGCAAGGTTCACGCTTCCGCCGGTGTAAGAACCTGCCATCATCGCTCCCAGCTTATCCAGATGCGGAATAACATCCTTAAGCAAAGAAAATGAGACAATGGTCCCCGCCACAGTCCCGATAGCGCTTAACAGGAAAATTGTCAGCATCCGGCCACTTTCCTGCCAGATTTTTTTAATGTTGGCCTGAAATAGCAAGAGCGGAATGGCGAGTGGCACCACATAATTCCAGACTGCATCATAGACACTTGACTCAAGCGGAATCACGTTGAAGTTAGCAAGCAACATGGCCCCAATCAGGGCAATGATCGCACCGGACATCTTGGACGCCCAGGCATATTTTTGCTCCAGATAAATGCTCGCCGCTGCCCAGCCGGTCAAAAACGCCCAGAGCGCCCACGTGTTATCCGGAGATATCAATGACGTTTCCAATTTGGTTCACCTCGATATAAGTTTATTAATTATAACAATACTTTTATGTAATCGTTTCATTTGCTTTGATACATAACAGTGTACACCATTTGTGTTAGCATATAAATAGAAAGACTGTTGTGCTAATGGTGATTATATGAGTGTTTTAAACATCAATTTGGTAAAATGGATCTACTGTAGGAGGTGAGAAAATGTATAAAGAAAACAATCTAATTGTAAATTCTGAGCAAACAAATCTACTAAAAGAATTAACGTCTTCCTTGGAAACATGTAATCGATTCTATTTTAGTGTAGCCTTTGTTAATTTCAGTGGTCTCCAGCTTCTTTTGGATGCATTGAAGGAAGCGAAACAAAGGGGAGTAGAAGGAAAAATTATTACTTCTACTTACCTGAATTTCACGGAACCAAAAGCGTTGGATAGAATACGAGAATTTGAGAATATAGATTTGAAGATTTTTGTGACTGAGCGTAATATTGGGTTCCATACAAAAGCATACATATTTGAATATGATGATTATTTTAAAGTAATGATTGGCTCCTCAAACATTACTCAATCTGCGTTAAAAAGTAATGTGGAATGGAATGTTGAGATTATTTCAAAAAATGATGAATCTTTTATCCAGCAAGTAATTTCGGAGTTCCATGGATTATGGGATAGAAGTACAGTTGTTGATGATTTTTTTATACAGGATTATAAACAGTTTATTAAGAATATTGATCGCGTAACTTCTTCTCAAACTATGATCTATGAGAAAGCTGAGTACATTGTTCCTAATTCAATGCAACACAAGGCGATGGAAAACTTGGAACGGCTTCGCAATCTGGGCGAGAAAAAAGCTTTGGTAATAGCGGCGACAGGGACAGGGAAAACATATATGTCCGCATTTGATGTAAAGAAATTGAAGCCTAAGAAACTTCTGTTTGTCGTTCACCGTGAAGAGATTTTGGCAAAAGCGAAGGAAACGTACGAAAAGCTGCTTCCAAATAGTAATTTAACATTTGGAATGTTAACAGGGACTAGGAAAGATTTTGATGCAGATTATATATTTGCGACGAATAAGACGATTTCACGATATTATCATAGGTTCAATTCAAATGAATTTGATTATATTATTTATGATGAAGCGCACCATGTTACAGCGGAAACTTATCAACATGTAATTGACTATTTTAAACCTGACTTCATGTTAGGAATGACAGCGACACCTGAGCGTGGAGACAGTCAATCTATCTTTGGAATTTTTGATTTTAACGTGGCGCTTGAGGTCCGTTTGCACGATGCGCTAGAAGATGACATCGTTGTTCCATTCCATTACTTTGGGATCACGGATATTGATGAAATTGATCTTAGTGATGTTCCCGTTGATGATTTAGATGAAATTACAAAACGGCTTAAAGTCAACGAGCGTGTAGACTTTGTTATCGAAAAGATGAAGTTTTATGGGCATGATGGAAAGAAACGTAAATGTTTAGGATTCTGTGCCAGTAAGGAGCATGCCCGTTATATGGCAGCAGAATTTAATAACCGTGGTATTCCAAGCTCATATTTGTCAGGGGAGGACGACGTGCCTGTAAGAGAAGCACGAATAGCAGAACTGGAAGATGATTTGAACGAGTTACAAGTAATTTTTACAGTAAATATTTTTAATGAAGGAGTCGATATACCTTCTGTTAATACGGTTTTAATGCTTCGACCAACGAACTCCCCGATCGTATTTATTCAACAGCTAGGGCGTGGGTTGAGAAAGTATCAGGACAAATCCTTCTTAACAGTACTTGATTTCATAGGGAATCATACGAAGACATTCTTAATTGCGATAGCCCTAAATGGAAATCGTTATTATGATAAGGAAAGTCTGAAGGTAGCAATATCTACAGGATTTGCACATCTGCCAGGTGCTACTCATATTCAAATGGATAAAATATCACAGGAACGTATTTTGGCACAAATTGATCAGGAGAAGTTCACGTCGATGAAGTATTTAAAAGAGGAGTATTTCGAGTTTAAGAAAATGAACAGTGGCCGAGTACCTGACTTGTTGATGGATTACTATAAGTACGATGGAGCACCCGATCCGGTAAGATTCATTGATAAAGAAAAGTCCTACTTAAACTTTGTGGCAAAAGTGGAAAAAGATCAACAGCTACAACAGTTACTAGCCTATGAAAGCTTTGAAAAGGTATTGAAGTGGCTATCCAGCATGTTACCATTAAAGCGAATCTATGACTTTATTATATTAAACTATTTGTTGGAACATCCTTCGGTAACGATAGATGAAGTTGAGCAAGAGATTTTGAAATGGGTAGAAATGGTGGACGAGGATAGTGTATTTCATGCCATGGAGTTCCTGAATCAGAAATTCTTTGACGACACCCAGAAAAAAAGGGTTCCTAAGTTAGCAAACCTACATGGAGAGCGTCTTACCAGGTCTCACTTATTTGAACAGCTCTTAGCAAACCCTAATTATAAGAGATATCTATATGATGTTATTGAGTACGGCTTGTTTAGGTATGAAAGAGAATTTGGAGAGGACTATTTAGGTGTTCCTCATTTTAAACTATATGAGCAGTATCGTATGATGGATGCAGCTTTACTTTCAAATTTTAGAAAAACTCATAGTTCTTTCCGAGGTTCTGGGCTTTTGGTAAATGGGAAGGACTATTTTCTTTATATTGACTTACATAAAGAAGCTGATATAAAGGAGAGCATCAATTATAATGATAAAATTATAGATCGCATTCATTTTCAATGGGAAACACCAAATAAAACATCTCAAGGTACGGATCAAGGTAAAAATATTATTTTTAACCAGGATAGAGGGATTAATCTACATTTATTTGTTCGGAAATTTAAAGAGATCGAGAAGAATAGTATCGAACCGTACATTTATATTGGAAAAGGTAACACGATCTCCTTTAAAGGAGAAAAACCGATCGAAGTACAACTGGAATTGGAGAATACACTCCCACAACAACTATATACTGAACTAACAGAAAAAGTATAGGCTTCTTCTATAGGGAGAAGCCTATACTTCTTTAATTAGCTGTTCTACTGCCGGGATGTCTGCAGGAGCCCAGGAGAGTGATTGCAGGTCTTCCCTCTTTAACCAAATAACTTTGGAATGCTCGTTTAAGGTTGGTTCACCTTCAATTAAATTAGCTTTAAGGGCTATAAGATTGATAATGAAAGTATCGTACTCATGAACGTTTTCATTAAAAACTTCTGATGCTTTAATTGTACAAGTAAATTCTTCTGTAATTTCACGTTCTAATGCGGTGAAAAGGTCTTCACCATCTTCAACTTTTCCACCTGGAAATTCCCACGTGTTTGGGATTGACATTTCTGGAGAGCGGAGTGCACATAATATTTCTTCATTTTCATTTTCGATAATAGCTGCAACTACTTTTACTGTTTTTTTCATGAAACGACCTCCTCTTTAGGTTATCTTAGCACAATGACTTAAGATTTTATATAGTCACTCGTAGGTGGATGAATAACTCATGAAAAAGTCTTTATTAGATAAAAAATTCCAATCTTGAGTACTTAGTAGACATTCGGGAGCGCCTATCTTTTTTTAGTGCCGACACCTTGAAGGAATCGGGCTATTCACCCGCCGGTGTATCAGTACTGGCGGTATTTTTCTACATCACCTTAAATTATGCGCTCCCAAAATTCTCCCTCCAAATCTTCACCAAATCCTAACACCATATTAATTCCCACTTTACATTCAGTTGTTATGCTTGATTTACAAAAGGAAGGAGGAAAGAAACATGAGTATACGTGCTATGTTCATTGATATGGATGGAACATTGCTGACGTCATCAAACGAGATTTCCCAGCGCAATGCGGAAGCAATTAACAGGCTGATAAATCAGGGAGTAAAGGTATTTCTGGCTACAGGACGGCAATATGAGATTACGGCACCTTATCACCGTATGCTTGGGTTGAAGACGCCAATGATTTGTTTAAATGGTGCCTCGATTCACGATGGGATCACGGGTGATATTGCCGGTAAGAAACCCGTTATTTTGGATGAAGGGCGTTTCCATCGGATTATCAATGAGAACTCCTGTAACGTCATTGTACACACAACTGATGGACTCTTTTGCAACAGAACGTCTAAGGAGGTCGATGTGTGGACCAGGGAAGGCAAAGTTCCGCCAAGGTATATCGGTGATTTGCGGGAGGCGGATTACCGTAACGTGTTGAAATACACTGTCAAGACCGGCCGTCATGGTTCGCATATGTCACATTTGTTCAGTGAGGAGGCGGATGTTATTAACTGGCAAGACGGGTTTGAGATTGTTGCGCCCGGCGTTTCGAAATGGGCAGCTATCAAAACGCTGATCGGAGCTTTTGGCATTAATCCTGAAGAAACAGCAACCATTGGGGACGGTCCGAATGATATCCAAATGCTTACCGGCGCAGGTATAGGTGTTGCAATGGAAAATGCTGTGCCGGAAACGAAAACAGCAGCCAATTTTGTTACGGGCCATCATGAAAGTGACGGCTTGGCTGAATTTATTGAGCAATACTTGATCCAGTCATTTGCCATGTGAGGTCTGGTGAAACGAAAACTGTAAACATTTTGAAGACATGATTTGCAGATGACCACATATGCCTTCTCTTTTTACACCCCAATCATTCTTTCGATACGGGTTACTTTTTTATCCCGCATGTAATAGCAGTAAACCCCCAACTGATTGAAGATTCACTTTATCCAACCACATCCAGTTCACAACATAATTGCTTTTCACCGGTTATCTCCCCTGAAAAAATTACCGAAACACAGCACGGATCATCCGCGCTATAAGCCGTAATATCCGGTCATCTAAACCTTCCATTAAACTGAATTCTTTGTTTTAGATGGTGAAATTCGATAAACTATGAATAGACTATAGTTGAAAGGACTTGCTCCATGGATGCCTCTGTAACATCATTCGTATTAATGTTCGCAATCATGCTCCTTGTCGGTGTGTTTACAACAAAATTCTCGGCTCGTCTTGGCTTGCCTTCACTTGTTCTTTTCTTGTTTGTTGGGATGATCCTCAACGAATTCATTTATTTTGAGAATGTGGAACTTACCCAGTTGGTCGGTATCATGGCGCTGATTATCATCCTGTTTGAGGGTGGTACACAGACGAAATGGAATAATATGCGTCAGGTCGTTGCACCGGCGAGTGTGCTGGCAACTGTTGGGGTTTTGATTACCTCGGTTATTATTGGATTTGCAGCTTATTATATTCTTGGTTTGACCATGCTGGAAGGTATGCTGTTTGGGGCGATTGTTGGTTCAACTGACGCTGCAGCGGTCTTCGCTGTGCTTGGTAGTAAAAATATTAATAAGCGATTGACGGCAACCCTGGAAGCTGAATCCGGGTCGAATGATCCGATGGCAGTCTTTTTGACCGTTATGTTTATTGAAATGATTCAAGTTCCGGACACCACGATTTGGTCGGCGGTCGGCGACTTTTTTCTCCAAATGGGATTTGGCTTGATCTTCGGCTTGGTATTTGGCCGGTTAAGTGTGCTCTTAATCAATAAAATACAATTGGATGTCTCCGGGATGTACCCGCTACTGGCATTGGGGAGCGCTGTTTTAACATTTGGCGTGACCGATTATCTGGGCGGGAGCGGATTTTTAGCCGTATACGTGATGGGTATTCTGGTTGGGAATAGTGATTTGATGCATAAATTCTCAATCGTTCGATTTAATGAAGGATTTGCATGGATGATGCAGATCATCATGTTTATTTTCCTTGGAATGCTCGTCTTCCCAAGCGATTTGTTAGAAGTGGGCTGGCAAGGGATTCTATTAGCGATTATCCTCATGTTCGTGGCCAGGCCGATTGCAACCTTTTTATGTATGGTATTTTTCAAGTACAATTTGAAAGAACAGGTATTTCTGTCATGGACAGGGTTGAAAGGTGCCGTGCCAATTGTCCTGGCAACTTACCCGATTATAGCGGGTGTTGAAAATTCTTATGTGATTTTTAATGCGGTCTTTTTCGTTGTCTTGATCTCGGCTCTCGTACAGGGAAGTACACTATCACCATTTGCATCAAAATTGGGATTGACAGAGGAAGGGACGGATTTTGATTCGAGCGGTTTTGAAATGATCCATTTGGGCAACACGAATTCTGAAATCATCAAACTGCCAATCGGCAAAAAAGCACCGGTCGTTCAGTCCACACTGACAGACATTACGCTGCCGAATGATACATTGGTCATTGGCATTGTTCGGAATGAAGAATTAATCACGCCGAGCGGGGCTACGATGATTGAAACCGGTGATATGCTATTTGTTCTCAGTGAAAGAGAAAAACGGCCTGAAGTCAGAGAAGTCTTTTTAGGGAAGAAAGAAAAGAAGGAAAAGCCGAAGAAGAAAAGATGGTGGAAAATTTTCGGCAGTAAAAGGGAATAGCGATCAAAATAACATTTCCTGCATGCAATATACTTTAGACACTACAAAAGGAGACAGATCAATATGGCAAAACAAGTACAACTAGGCAAAACCGATCTATCTATAAATCCGGTTGGACTGGGAACAAACGCAGTCGGCGGGCATAACCTGTTTCCTGACACAGATGAAGAAACAGGAAAAGAACTTGTCCAAACAGCTATCGATAATGGCATCAACTTTCTCGATACAGCTTATTTATACGGCCAGGGACGGTCGGAAGAATTAGTTGGTGAAGTTGTCAAAGCAAGCGGCAAACGTTCTGATTTGGTCATTGCCTCAAAAGTGTCGCCGATTTTTCAAGATGGCGGCATGAAAAATGACAATGCACCGGCCTTTTTAAAGCAGGAAGTTGAAAACAGCTTGAGACGCCTCCAGACCGACTATATTGATTTAATGTATATCCATTATCCAGATGAAAAAACACCTGAAGCAGAAGCGGTCGGTGCGTTAAAAGAATTAAAAGATGAAGGGAAAATCCGTGCCATCGGTATTTCCAATTTCACCCCTGATCAATTGAAAGCAGCCAACCAGGACGGTTATGTTGATGTTTATCAGGGTGAATATAACCTGTTGAACCGGGGCGCGGAAAAGGCGCTGTTCCCTTACACAACAGAGCATCAGATATCGTTTATTCCTTTCTTTCCACTGGCGGCGGGACTATTGGCAGGTAAATATGATAAAAATGCGCAATTCACAGATATACGTTCAGGAATGCCATACTTTGAAGGAGATGCCTTTGAGGAAAATCTGGCAAAGGTGGATAAACTGCGACAAATCGCTGATGCAAAAGGTGCAGAAGTCGCACATGTCGTGCTTGCCTGGTACCTGAGGCGAGATGCGATCGATGCTATCATCCCTGGTGCCAAGCGGGCTGAGCAGGTGCTCAATAATCAGAAGACATTGGATGTTCAGTTGACAGATAATGAAATCCATGAAATTGACCGGATTTTTCAATAAGAAAGTGAGAAACGTACAGGCGCTGTGTCTACAGTCCTGTACGTTTTTGTTATGCTTTATGCCTCTTTTTGTTTCTTCTGCAACAATCTTTCCG
The DNA here is from genome assembly GCF_001307805.1 of Lentibacillus amyloliquefaciens. Classification (GTDB taxonomy): domain Bacteria; phylum Bacillota; class Bacilli; order Bacillales; family Amphibacillaceae; genus Lentibacillus; species Lentibacillus amyloliquefaciens. Next base: position 2,852,381 of record NZ_CP013862.1, read on the forward strand.
TATAAGTTCAGTTTTTCACGACCTTTATCGACTATTTAATTGGCCTAAACGCTTCATTGTCAGCTGCACCAATAATGAAGCGTTTACATAAATGTGATGGGCATATCACTACGATAAAAGCAGTTATACATAGATAAAAGACGTTTTTCACATTATTACCACAATATATGTAAGAATACTCGGTTTGATACCTTATGACCCCGAGTGTTAGGTTTAATAACATTGCGGCAAAATTGTGTTTCCCATTTTGAACAGGAAAAGAATGTGAAATTCTTAACAAGAATAGGAGTGATACAATGGAATCTGTTCCAACTAAACAACAAACCAGTGAAGAAATGGATAGTGATTATTCCCTGGACCGGGTTCCCCGTGAAAAAAGGAACATGGGTTGGTTAAGCATTACAAATATTACGTTTGGTATTGCAACGGCGATTTTTTATTTTCAAATGGGGAGTGTGATGGCCCTTCAATTTGGGGCAATTAATGCTATCATATCAGCTATATACGCTATTGTTGTCGCAGGTATTCTGGGAACATTTATTGCATACTTATCCGCTAAGTCTGGAATGAACGTTAACCTGTTGTCCCGCGGCGGCGGATTTGGATATGTGGGCGCTTCGTTAACATCTTTTATTTACGCCACGAATTTTATTATGTATTGTGCACTGGAGGGTTTAATCCTCGTAGCTGCCGTTCACAATTTTTTCCCTATCATTCCGGAGTGGCTATTAATTGTTGTCTTTGGGTCAATCGTCATTCCATTAAATTGGTTTGGCATTAAACAATTGGATAAATTGCAGAAATGGTCACTGCCGCTCTTCTTCGTATTTCTAATTGCAGCAATTATTATGGCTGCACTCACACCTTCCACCTATGATGGTGCCTTTTGGAACTATATGCCGGAGGGAGTTCAGGTTGGCGGAACGGCGTTGCTGCTTTGTATTGGAATGCAGCACGGAATCATGGGGCTGACACCATTGCTTGCCTCAGATTATGCCCGTTTTCTAAAACCAAAAGATACAAAAGTAGGGATATTCGCTATTGGCTTTATTCCTCAGATTTTCTGCTTTGGTGTCATGGGCGGTCTTGGTATTTTGTTTGGCGTTCGTCTTGGAGAGCCAAATCCAGGCGTATATATTGTACTTCTCCTTGGTATCTGGGGTGCATTATTTACAATGCTGACACAAATAAGAATTAATATTACCAATATATACAGCGGTTCCCTGTCTCTGTCCTCTTTCTTTGAAAATATTTTTAAATTTACACCGGGCAGACGTTTTTGGGTTGTGGTAACAGGAATAACCGCTATGGTTTTAATGCTTGCAGGCATCGTCAATCATCTGGATACGGTTATGACTTTCCAGGGGGTTTTTCTGATGACCTGGGCATCTATATTGGTGGCTGATGCCGTTATTGTTAAAAAAATATTAAAACTTGGTCCGGGTTACTATGAAGCACGCCAGGAGAATTTGTATAAATGGAACCCGGTGGGCGTTGTATCCTTAATAGTGGCGAGTGCTTTGGGAACGGCGGCCGCATTAGGTTTCATGGGATCATTCCTGCAAAGTACCGCTGCATTTTTCGCAGCACTTCTGGCTGCTGTATTAACCGTAACATTGGCTATAGCCACTAAAGGACAATATTATATTAAAAACAAAAACAAAGATGTGGCAAAAGAAGATTATATTGCTTAAAGAGGCAAAGGGGGACGGCTGCCCACTATGTGAATCGTGGTGAGCAGCTGTCCCTTTTTATTTGTTTTACCGTTTTTCTGCGTTCCACTCATAATCATAGCTGCATCAGGCAAACTAAGGATATATATACTGAAGGAGTGATGAAGATGGGTGAACAATCCCGCTTCCGTGGCGGTCAAAAGGCCCCGAATAATGGCGTGTATATCGAACAAGGTGAGACAGGGAGCAATGTGAATGACCCGAGACAGCTTGAAATGAACGCAGGTGACAAATTCCCTGAAAACGCCAATCCGGAACGTGTGTGGGTCAATAAGCGTGATCTGTCCAGGCCGGGTGTTCAGGGAAGAGCCAATGACTGATGGCCGGTGAAAATTTACGCCATTAATACTTAAGAGAAGCTGCTGTTTTTGAACTGGCAGCTTTTTTCATATGAATAGAGAAGATATTAGCGACTTACAAAAGAGAAAAACGTTATTTTCCGATTCTACATAATATCATATCGGAATAAGTTAAGGGTGGAGAATTTTTCAGTGTTAAAAAAGAATTGTACGAATGTTGAAACTTGATTGGTTTTGTTATCGTACTGTAATATAGATTCATATACATAGATTGTTGGTATGGATTCATAATTTATAAGGGAGCGGATTTTTTTGTTTCAAGATGCATTATTTTTAATGATTCTCGCGATTATCGGGGTTGTTGCGATTATCGGTGGCGCAATTGCTTTTATTATTTTCAGGCTTCGCTACAAAACAGCAAGCTCGAATGAAGCACTCGTCGTTACCGGGCCGAAGCTTGGTGATCCGGAAAAAGAGCGGAATGTTTTTCAGGACGAGAATGGACGTTCGGTTAAAATTATTCGCGGCGGCGGGTATCGCCTGCGCATGTTTCAGACAGCTACACCCATTGATTTGACATCTTTCCAGCTGCAGGTTGATTCAGAGAAGGCATACACCAAGGAAGGCATCCCGGTGCGCGTTGTCAGCACGGCCGTCATCAGTATCGGCAGTGAACTGGCAATCATGGCCAATTTTGCTGAGAAATTTCTCGGTAAAGAACAGGATGAACGTGAATCCGAATTACGGGATGTCTTAAACGGTCATCTGCGTGCGATTATTGCATCGCTTTCCATTGAAAAGATTTATAACGATTTTAAAGAAGTCAATACACAGGTGAAGAGGATTGCTGAAGCGGATCTGAAAGGTATGGGTTTTGAAATCACATCGTTTGCTTTGAATGATGTGGAAGACGTGGATGTCGAAAACGGCTACATCGATGCCCTTGGACGTCCGCATATTGCCGAAGTACAGAAGATGGCGAATCAGGCCGAGTCTGATGCGGAAAAAGAAACACGGATTTATCAGGCACAAAATGATCAGGAAGCAAAAGATGAAGAAAACCGCCGTCTGACAGCGATTGCCCAATCCAAAAATGATAAAGATATTAAGGAAGCTGAGTTTGAAAAAGAAACCAATCGTGCAAGAGCAAATGCTGAACAGGCTGGCGAACTGGAACGGCAGCGCCTTGCCCAGCAGGTGAAGGATGAAGAATTGAAAGTCGAATATATCGAAAAACAGCGTGCAGTTGAACTGGAAGAAGAGGAAAATAAACGCCGCCGCTCAATCGCTGATGCGGAAGCTTATAAAACGACAAGAGCAGCTGAGGCAGATGCGGAGAAAGAGCGTATTAAAGGTGAATCAGAGGCAGAAGTTATCCGTCAGCGCGGTATTGCCGAAGCAGAATCCAAAGAACGCATGGCCCAGGCAATGGAGCAATACGGGGAAGCGGCGATTATGGAAATGCTTATCAATGTCCTGCCTGAGTATGCTGAAAAAGTGTCCGCGCCGATTTCTCAGATTCAGGATATGAAAGTGATTGATATGGGCGGCAGTGACTCACAGGGCGGTACGTCAAAGGTAGCCAATAGTGTTACGTCGACAATGCTTGGAATTCAAGAATCATTAAAGGAAACAACCGGTATGGACCTGAAGGCGATGCTTGAGAGCTATGTGTCCCGCGGCAATGCTGATCACTTTGGCGCACAGAAGGAAAACTATTACCAGGAAGCATCAGCTGCCAAAGGATCGGATGAGGATGATAATGAGGCAGCAGATAGCGACCATAATGAACAGTAGAACGCATCATGGTTGAGTACATGGAGAAACCGGGGCTTTCACTTAAAGAATGGTGAAAGCCCGAGTTTTTTAAGAGGAATTGGCATGTTAGAAATTAGAGTGTTTATGTTAAATCGTTTGAAAAAAGGTGGATATTAAATGCCTGTTTGTCAAAATTGCGGTAAAGAATGGACTTGGAAACAAACGGTTAAAACACTATTTAAATTGAAATGCCCGCATTGTGGCGCTAATCAATATGAATCAGCATCATCACGGCGCCGGGGCAGTCTCGTTGGTTTGACTCCCTTGGTACTGTTGGGGAGTGTAAACTAAACTGTGTAAGTGAGAGTGCGTACGGCTCTTACTTCGCAGTTTAGTTTTTTATTGGTAGAATAAAAACAAATGAGTGGGAGGTTGTTCTATTGGCGAAGTCGAAGCGTGATACAAAATCTGTTGAGCTTGCGAACCAAATACTAGAAAACTACCAACCAGAGACTGTAGAAGATATGCAAAATGCACTGAAGGATATATTTGGGCCAATGTTTGAATCGATGTTAAAAGGCGAAATGAACCATCACCTAGGTTATGAATCCAATAATAAAGCCGAAAAGGAAACAGAAAACAGAAGGAATGGATACGGCGATAAAACAGTAAAGACCAGTTCAGGTGAAGTCGCTATTCAGGTGCCTCGAGATCGTGATGGATCCTTTGATCCAAAACTCATACCAAAGCGTCAAAAAGACGTTTCTGCGATTGAGAACAAGGTAATATCCATGTACGCACGAGGGATGTCACAACGCGATATTTCTTCAACTGTTGAGGACATCTATGGATTTTCGGTTTCCCACGATATGATCTCTGATATTACGGATAGTGTCCTCCCTGAACTCGAGGAATGGCAGACAAGACCGCTGAGTAACTGTTATGCCTTTGTGTTTGTGGACTGCATGTATACAACGATTCGAAACCAGTATGAGACAAAGAAATATGCCGTTTATACGATTCTTGGCTACACAATGGAAGGCACAAAGGACATTCTGGGATTATGGTTAAATGAGACAGAAAGTAAACATAAATGGATGCAAATCTTTGATGAAATCAAAGCGAGAGGCGTTGAAGACATTTTCTTTATCTCGATGGATGGTGTGAGCGGTTTAGAGGATGGTGCACGGTCTATCTTCCCTAATGTCATCGTACAACGTTGTATGGTTCACTTAATTCGTAATTCTGTTAAATATATTCCGAGCAAGGATTATAAAGCATTCACCAAAGCATTAAGAAAAGTATATGCGGCACCAAGCCTTAAGGCTTGTCATAGTGCATTCGAATCCTTCAAACAACAATGGGCTGCCTATCCAGGAGCAATTGATGTTTGGATAAGAAACTTTCATCACGTTGAGCAGCTTTATGACTACGGCAGTGCCATTCGTAAGGTGATGTACACGACCAACGCGGTAGAAAGCATCCATTCCAGCTTTAGAAAAGTGATCAAAAAAGGAGCATTTCCAAACGAAAATGCCCTTTTAAAAGTATTATATTTGCGAATCAAAGAGCTGGAAACCAAATGGGATGGTGGCCATATACAAAACTGGGCAATGGTAATGAATCAGCTCCTCGTACACGAGAGTCTTAAGGATAGGGTTTTAAAATATCTGGCGTGAATTATAATTTACACACTTTATTTGACAAACCCTCCTGTTGCCTTTTGTCACTTGGCTGGATTTGTCCATATTTATAGCTATAATCCTTGTCGTTGTGTTAACTTCTATCATGCTATGCTTTTATCCATTTGTTTTGCAATTATCAAATGAACAGGAGCCTTACTGGTAGAACCCCACTTGGTGAAGGTGGTGTAATTCAAATGAACGATAACGCACAAACAAACGGATCCTCAGTCATTTCGCTGACCCTGGGAGTTCTGTCCATTGTGATACCGTTTATAGGACTATTTCTTGGCATCATTGGTATTGTCATGTCACAGAGGGCAACAAAGGAAGTCAGTGAAGGACATGAACTGGGCCGCGGACTGGCCATTTCAGGACTCATTTGCAGTTTGGTCGGACTGGTGATCCAAGCCTTGATTATAATGGGGGTTATCATGTTTTTCATGTTTGTTAATGCTGTTTAGGACGCAGGTGAATTTTACGGGAGAGGAGCTTTTCCTAAGATTCGCGCAGTGCTCACATCGCGCGGAATAATGGTAAGGCCGCGCGAAATTTGGCGCCCATTGCGCGAACTCCACCATCACCGCGCGAAATCGAGCATGCACCGCGCGAAAACCCACCATCATCGCGCGATTATCAAGCAGTGGACTTGCTTCTCAAATAGGATTCTCATCATTGTCAAATAGGCTTTTACGTTAAACTAACGGGGTTAATCAAGATTGAGAGGTGTCATTAATGAAAAAATATATTATTTTTGCGATCAGTTTTATACTGCTATTTGTGTTGTTCCAGATTTTATCCGGGTTGGTTCTAACATATGCATATACACCAGATATTGAAGAGGCATGGAAGATGAGCGCTGATGCCCCTCAAGAAACCATTATTAGAAGCAGCGGCAGCTCTTTTCTACTCACGTTATTGATTGCTTTTGCTGCTGCCACAATTACTTATTTCATTCCGAAGAAACTCTATTCATCGCTATATTAAAGGACTGTATGGTGTGATGAAAATGATTGGTATTATTATCCTGTTATTTGTTGTGCTGGGAATTATTCTATCAAATGGAAGAGGTTCCTTTTTGATTGCCGGCTTCAACACGAAATCGAAGGAAGAAAAAGAAAAATATGACACGATCGCCTTATGCAAGTTTATGGGAAAAGTGATGTTTGCTTTATCAGCCAGTATGGTTCTCTGGGTAATCAGTGAAGCATTGGAAATCACATGGCTTTTTACCGTTGGCCTTGTTTTGTTCATTGCCATTATGATATTTATGCTTATTTATATTAATACAGGCAACCGGTTTAGGAAATGGAAGAATAGAGTATGAAAACAAATCATAAGGAGCGCTGCGAGCTGATGCACTTCTTAATGAATTAATGGATGGCCTAAAAGGGGAATATTGTCGGATTAACAAGGGTGGCGACTATTGATGAGCAGACCAAAAATTAAAATTACAGACCATACGGAATTGCGGGATGAAGTCGAAAAAAACACGGAATTGATTAGTCATGCTGATTTGGCCGGGTGGGCGCTAAGTGTTGCGGGGCGTGTTCTGTCTTATGTTGAAATAGAGTTCCCGGACAACACAAAGATAAAGAATGGCTTTTACGTTAATAAACTATGGCAAAACGGAGAGGCTTCCGTCCATCAAGTCAGGCAGGCCGGTTTCAAAGTACATGAAATTGCACGAGAATGTAAAAGTGAAACGGCAATAGCTGCGGCAAGAGCGGCTGGACAGGCTGTTGGTGTGGGGCATATGCGAGGTCACGCAATGGTCGCCGCTGATTATGCGATTAAAGCAGTAGGCCTTGACTCTTCAGATGACATGAACAGAATCACTGAAGAGAGACAGTGGCAATTACATGAATTGAAAAAATACGTTTAATCGGAGCGGTGTATTTTTGAGTTTAAAGGTAATCGGCAAGAAGAGGTGTTTTAAATGAATAACTGGTTATACGGATTATACGCACTTATATTAGGATTAGTTTCTATAGTAACTGGAGAAATCATAACGTTTGTTATGCTGGGTTTTATACTAATCAGCCTTCAAAATATTCACTCGACATTAAAAGAAATGCTGGCAGTTCAGAAAGAGAAGAATTAATCCCGAATCCATTTTTTAACGTTAAAAGGGGCAGATAGTTATATGAAATTAAATGTTTTACCAACCATATCGTTAACAATATTAACGGCTCTGCTCATTTCAGACTTCTTTCCGAACAATCCCTTTTTTGGTTATATCAATAATGGATATGTGTTTTGGGCGTTATTAGTGGCTTTGGGTGTTATTCTCCCACTTAGCTATAGGTCCAAGGGAAGTAACAGTCATTTTCAACGAATTTTTCCATTGGCATATCTCGTCTTATTACTGGTGGTGTTAACATTACTTGGCGGAGAGTCTGCTCATGGATTTGCTGTGAACCAGAGCGCTTTTTGGGTCGTTGTACTACTGTGCACCATTGATATTATTTCAATTCGAAAAGAAAAGGGTGCAAAAGAGATCTGATTAGATTGCTAAAGTAAATCGCAGCATAGGATGGTATTAATGGACATCGTCAATCTTTTAAAACGAAAAATAACCGTAACGTTTGCTGTCATCATTATGACTGCTATCCCACTTGCTTTCCAGACGTTAGACAGCATGAAGGATGAACCCCTTCATGGTTTGGGGTCCGATTTTCTGGGCTGGTTTACTGTTTTCGTCATGTATGCAGGCGCGGTTATATTGATTTATGGGAATTTGGTATCTGCTGGGATTGAATATCTGCAGCATAAAGGGTATATCGCAAAGACCTGGGTTTATATTGGACTGCACGGTGTTTTTGGCTCAGCAATCGGTTTGTTGTTTCAGATGCCGCACTTGGCATTATACGGAGCGGGGATTGCTGTTTTCTTTGCTGTCATGGACAGATGGATCTGCAAAAGGTTAAACATGGACAAAAAGATAGGGTTCTTTTATCTATTTCCGATTCTGGTTTGTGGCTTGTTCTGGGGATATTTCCAAATCATATCAGAACCTTTGCCCCCGTTCACAGCGGAAGATGCTGTTGAAAAGGTGACTGAAGGCAATGGGACTCCCGCTGATCCGTTTCCTTCAGAAATTGGCAAATCGGAACAAACGATTGAAGGCTATCATGTTGTGAAAGAAACTGCGGCAGAGCCAATAGGAAACGGCACATATAGGGTCACTTTCACTGAGACATGGCAGAAAGACGGGGAGGAAGGTTCATATGAAATGGCATATGAGGTTGATCGTAATTCTTTAACCGCCCGCGATTTGAGGTGGGAAGAAACGCCTGCCTATTATGAGAATTAAACGATCAGGAAAGAATAACAGGATTGAAGCCGAATCGTTTGGGGAGGACAAAAAAATTGGAGCATTTTGAACGCGTATTTTCTGTCACTTAATCCTTCACCTTCACACCAAATACTTCAATAAACCCGGCAGCCTGTTCAGGCGCAATCACCACACCACGCAAGTCCGCCTCCTCAATGTGTAAATGAGTGAACCGGCAGCGGCTGAGATCGACGTTTTCTAAGGAGGTGCCGGTGAATTGGACATCTTCAATGTCTGAATTTCCCAGCTGCAGGTTATTCTGTGAGGCATCGATGAAGTTAGCCCCCTTTAACAAACAATTCTCAAATTGCACATCCCGAAGTTCAGTCAGACTACAAAGAACATATGGCGCCTGGCAGTCTGTCCATGTCACATCGTGCATGACAGCCCGGTCAAAGTCGGTTCCGGCCAGTTTGCAATTGCGAAACTCTACCCGGCTAAACCGCGCGTCATTAAGCTGAGAACCGGAGAGATCGCAATGATCGAAAATAATATCAAGCCACTGGGAAAAAGGGAGTTCTGTGTCAGTGAACGTGACATCCTTGAAATGGATCTGTTCAAACTGGACGTCTTCAACGTGCACCGGGCCAATTCCTTCGTTAACAGTGCCCATTTCATAAAATGACTGGTCTGTCAGCTTATTAATTTTGATTGGAGCTAATTGATCCGGCAGATCTGGTTTCTGGATAAGTCTATTTTTCTTCTTCACGGCTGCAGTCCCCTTTCGTAAAAATGATAGATATGTACTTGTAAGTATATTTAATAAAAATGTTAACGCCTTTATGATCGTCTGATTAAATGGTGGTGATTAGATGAAAGCCCTAAAGTTATTTGCTGTATTGATTATGATGGCGCTTATGACAGTTGGCTGTAGTACCAACAGTGAAAATTCAACTACGATTGGCAATCCCACTCCACGTGATTTTTTGGAACATGATGATGCCGATATTTTTTATATTGGTGACTTGATTTATTCCAATGCTGAGAATGTAGAATGGGTGCAGAAGCTGGAATATACACTGGGTGAAGAGTTTGCTGAAATAACCCGGCAGACTGATAAGGCTTATCGTTTTAAAAGTGGAACAGCCAACAAGTTGCCTGCAGAAACAATTATATATGAAACTGATACACCTGTATACATCGCCATTGTCGACGGAAAAGAAATACCTTACCTCAAAATGGTTGAAGGCTAAGACGTCGTTTGGAAAAGGAGGCAGCAGCCATGATGACGTTTTTTCTGATTGTTGGGATCGCATGTATTGTAATGGCGAATATTTTCATGGGCGGTTTGAAGAGCGGAGAGCAGCAGCAAACGGTTTTCCATACCGAAAAACACGATCCGCGCAGCGTCAAACTGAAACCGGCACTGTATTTTGGATTGGTTGGTTTAGTTTCACTTGGCATCTCTGCTCTCATTTATTTTTTGTGAGGATCCAAATCAACTTATTGGTGCTGGACAGGGGGCTGGGAAAGCCATTGGACTTTTCATTGATCCCGTATGTAACGGGCAGTACGTCCCCACCTCAAAGATTCGAGTGTCCAAAGGGGTTTAGGTGGGGGTTGGGCGCTTTTTATTAAATGCACTTTGGAGTTGATCAATTTCGGTAAATAGCTGTTCCATTATGATAATCATCCTCCAAACGTCTTTATTGATTTTATTCTACACACCTAAGACTTCTCCTGCAATCTTTTTCCAACCAGGAAGTGATGTAAGACGATTTGTGCATTCGGTTCTGATTTTTACTGCAGCTTTTGTTATGGAAATACTGTGGGGTCAGTTTAGTCTTTATTTAACTCAATCTGTTTGTAAAATGCGTTGATCTGTTTGATTTAGTTCATGATTCCCCCCCTGAAAATTATAACTTTTTCCTTTTGATAGTCTTCCTATATCTATAATCGAAATGAAAATCAAAAAAGGAGCACGAAAATAAAAATTTTTTTGCTGGAATATGAGTTTGCCAGGACGTACAATGATTGTAATGACTAGAATTGAAAGGATGACATGAAATGGGACAGGATATTACAGGAAAAATCGCTTATATCACAGGCGCAGGCAGCGGTATCGGGCGGGCAACAGCACTTGAACTGGCACGTGAAGGTGTTCATGTCGGACTAATCGCACGGACTGAAAGCAAACTGAAGGCAGTGGCAGAAGAGGCCGCGGCACAGGGTGTGAAAGCAAACTATGCTGTTTGTGACATAGCCGATATGAAACAGGTGGATCAGGCGGTCGAGAAGCTGCAGAAAGACCTTGGCGCTGCTGATATTCTTCTTAATAACGCCGGGGTTGGCATGCATGGTGATTTTCTTGATATTGAACCGGATGATTGGAAACATACGTTGGAAGTGAATGTCTTTGGAACATATCACGTCACACGTGCGGTACTGCCGCAAATGATTGAGAAAAATCAGGGCGATATTATGAATATTTCCTCAAGCAACGGGTTAAAAGGAACAGCAGGGTCGACATCGTACAGTGCGTCCAAATTTGCTGTACAGGGTATGACAGAAGCGCTCATGCAGGAAGTCCGCCCGCACAATATCCGTGTCTCAACGCTTAACCCGAGCATGGTTGGCACGGAAATGATTTTCAGTGATAACCCTGATAAAAATGATAAGGAAAAGTTCATGCAACCGGAAGATTTGGCTGAATATATGGTGTCACAGTTGAAACTGCACCCGCGCATATTCATCAAACAGTCACTGCAATGGGCGACAAACCCGTTTTAAGTAGTGCAAAACTACTATTGGCTGACAAATAGAGGGGGATTGCCTCACTGACGGGGCTCCTCTTTGCTTAATCAATTATAGAGGTTGTTCAAAAAGTCCGGTAAAAATGACACTTCGGTGTTTCTAGTTGGCTTGCTTTTCCGTTCCTCACGTATTAACTGCTTACGTTCCGGTACCGGGAGCTTTGCTGCCTCGAACTTCTCGGTCCTTTTTATCCTCTTTTTGAACACGCACTTACACTGACAATCATTTACTTTCTAATAGGTTTGTTCTTTTATGCGGAAAGGGCTTTCAAAGAAGTGGTAGATAAAAGAGGTGGACTGAGCGGTATTTAAAAAAGATTACTCAAAACTGATGGATCGCTTATTTAATTCATCCTTTATTATGTTAATAAATTCCTCTTCAAGTTGTAATTTTTTAGATTGGTAATAGGCTTCCAATAAGCTTTCATTTGATAAATGTTCCATGTTTATTCAAATACTCCTTTTTAAACGTGATAAAAATACTGGGTATATAGTTATATATACAAATTTACATAAAAGAAAACGTCTTTTTTGCTTTACTCCTGACAAAATTAAAATAACAACATACGTTTAATAATCGTCAGGAGATGGTTGCACCTTGAAGGATGCACATCTTTAACAAACGCGACTCTTTCGTCTATAATATGTCAAGGAACCATCATTTTGGCCCCGCATGTAACGGGCAGTAAGACCCCCATCTCAAGTATTCGAGGATACAAAGATTTAGGTGGGGGTCTTACTGCCTACAAATGTCTGATTCTGTTCAACTAACAATCAGTGGAGAAGGGCAATCCACTGAGTGAAGTTTCACTTGATGCGGCGGTGCTTTTTTACATATTTGGAGGAGATGACCATATTGAAGAGATGGCGCGCTTTTTTTGAAGCGATTGTTGTGGCGCTGGCCGGCGTTGCTTTATTTTCAGTGATGAATATACCGCTTCCTTGGCTGATCGGCCCGCTTGTGGCCATTGCAGCATGGAGTATTACAACCCAGCGGGAGCTGTATTGGCCGTTTACATTTCGAAAAATTGCGATGGTGCTGCTCGGTTATCTGATCGGCACATCATTTACGCAGGAAACGTTGATTGAGATGGGGAACCATGTGCCATCAATGATTGCGATAACGATTCTGACTGTTGTCTTCAGCCTGATGCTGGGATTTATTTTTTCAAAAATGACTGGGCTGGATTTGCCGAGCTGTATGATCGGTAGCATTCCGGGCGGTTTGTCGCAAATTATGGTGCTCATGGATGAAATCAAAGGTCTGAATCCGACTGTGATCATGTTTCTCCAGAGCATGCGTGTGATGCTTATTGTCATATTTGTGCCAATGGTAACGGTGTATCTGTTTGACGGGGGATCGGGTGCATTGCGGGATGGGTTGGGTTCCGGAGCTGTCAGTTGGGCAGGTATGCCTTGGTATACATTCATTCTATATCCGCTTTTAATGGTATCAGCTGCATGGCTTTTTGGCCGATTGCGAATCCCGACTGCACTGCTGCTCGGACCGATGGTGCTGACGATAGCCATGACGTTTGGGAGTTATCCGACGCCTGAACTTCCGGTAGCGTTTATTGATTTGGCGCAAATTTTTATCGGTGTGCATATTGGTTTGCAAATGCGCCCGAGGGAGTTGCCGGATTGGAAAAAGGTGATGGCTTATACAGTCATAACAGTCGTTGTTCTAGTACTTTTCGGTCTTGGACTTGGCTATGGTCTTGCTTGGCTGTATGAACTGTCTTTCAACACAGCGTTGTTAAGCACCGCACCGGGCGGGATGGTTGAGATGGGACTGACGGCAGTAGCGATTGGCGGTGATGTCTCAGTTGTCACCAGCTATCAGCTTTTCAGATTGCTAAGTATAATGCTTTTTGTGCCATTTTTCTTCAAATGGCTGAATAAGCGGCGTGGAGGAAGTTCGTAACGGTGAATGTAACGGTTGAATGACTGGTTCATTTTTCCCTAACACGGTAATATAGGAGATAGAATTAATAGAAAGGAAGATTTACTCTGAAACTTTTTCGTCCGCTTGAAATCATCCTCGCATTGTGCGTGACCCTATTGCTTGTTTACGATTACTTTCCCGATATCCCGTTTAGAGAGGCCGTGCCACTGGAGCTCTTAATCGTTGCGATGCTTGTCTTATTTATGGTTACCGTCTACCGCAACCGGAAATATAATACCAATCAGAAAACGGTGTTCCGGTCACAGGTGTTTTTCCTCGTCTATATCGTTGCATTAATGACAATCCTGACTGCTTTAGGCGGAGAATCACAAATTGGTATTTCGTTTGATACAGGTATTTTCTGGGCTGCACTGGCGGTTGCCGTTATGGAAATATCGTTTCTGTGGCGCCGGATGCAGCAGGATAGGTAGAAAGTGCCAGGAAAGCTTTTTTGATTCGCTACCATATAAGCCTGTTTCAAACTGACATATCAGGGGGTGTATCCGGATTTTGTTCAACTGGGAAATCCATTCTATTATTGAAAAAACTTCCGACTTTGATATGATTATAGAATAATCGTATGACTAGAAATTATTACATATTGGAGGTTTTGGAATGAACGGCAATCATTTTTTAAAGTTAATCACAGCTTCTTTGTTTGCACTGCTCCTTTTGACCGCATGCGGAGGCGCAAGCTCGACAGAAGGCAGTGCCGATGAAGGTGATGCAGGCGGGAGTGAAGAAGCGGATAGTCAGGAAGATACATCTTCAGATGAAGATAAGGAGGATGGCTCTGAGGAGGCGCAATCGTCAGAAAGTGGATCGTCAGATGAAGATACTTCAGGTGCTGTAAAGCCGCAATCAGCCTCTGAATCCATTTCATTTGAACAGGTGTCATGGCTTGGCGGGGTGCCGGATCGTCAGCCTGAGGCGGGAGTTTGGTACTATAACCAGAACGATCATCCTGAAAAATACGCAGACACGTTTAACTGGGAGGAAGAGGATATATTGCTCTGGCAAATTGGTGATGAGAAGTATAAGGGTTATGATGCGGATACCGGCAAGCTTGAAATCATGGATGATGACGTCATCAAGATTGTTGTCGAACTTGAAGCGGATGAAACCGATGATGAACGTGCTCCGAGGAATTATTTGAAAGTGCCTAAAGGCGAACTTGAAGGTAAAAGCTTTATTGTTGAAACGGTCGATGGCGAACAGCTGTCAATACAATAAAACATGCGGCGGAATAAAAGAAGAGGGAAAAGTGTCATCACTTTTCCCTCTTCTTTTTCTTTTGCTTTTTAAATTCTTCACGGACTTTTTCATTCAGTTCACGGCTGATGCCTACTGTGCTTTCAACATCCAGCACAAAAGCGATCCCTTTGCCCGGTTTTTTTAGTTCCGCATCTTCATTGATGGTTTTAAGTACTTCTTTTGTCTTTTCTTTATGGATGAGTGTCAATACCACTTCTTTCTCAGGTTCAATCATGATGTTAAACAGTTTTGCTTTTTCGTGGACACCGGTACCGCGACCATGCAAAATGGTTCCGCCCTCTGCTCCGGCTTTCCTGGTGGCATCCACAACTTTTTCCGAATCGCCCCTGTTAACGATGGTAATGATTAAATCATACAAAACATCTTGATCTTGCCACATGATATCAGCACCCTCCTCATCTTCTGCATCGCCTTCTTCCCCGTGCCATCCGAGCAAGTGGTTGATGCCGGCGATTTTTTTCGTATCGATTACAAATCCGATGCCATGTCTTGGCTTATTCAGCTGAACGGAGTTAACGATTGCTTGCCTGACATCATTAAAAATCTCATCAGATACGAGTGTCAGTATGACGGCTCTTTCCCGTTCCACCGGCATGCCCAGAATCCGCATTTTTTCATTAAGCCGGATTCCTTCGCCGAGCAGTGTGGTTCCACCTTGCGCACCGGCGTTCCGGGAGGCTTGAACAACCTTTTTGGCTTTATCTTTTTTAACGATCGTGATGATGAGCTTCTGCCCCTGAATCGTCACTGACATACTGACTTTTCTCCTTTCTGCTGTACAGAATACCAAGCGTTAACACAGATAATATAGGAGCCAGCGCCACCATTGCAACCATTCCAAATCCATCAACCAGCGGATCGCGTCCTTCAATCTGTCCGGCAATCCCTGTGAACATCGCCAAGACAAATGTCGCTGTCATTGGGCCGGTTGAAACACCGCCAGAGTCGAATGCAATGGTCATAAATGCTTTTGGCGCATAACGTGTCATTACAAACGCTATTATATAACCTGGAATGATAAAATACCATAGGGAAAATCCAAAAATTAGCCGGACCATTGAAAGTGCAACTGATACCCCGACACCGATTGATAATGTATACAGCAACAGTTTTTCCGGAATATAACCGCCGGACACTTTCTCGGCCTGCTCAACCATGACAGCAACAGCGGGTTCAGCATAAATGGCAAAAAACCCGATGATAAAGCCAATCGGTATTAACAGCCATTTAGATGACAGGCCGCCAAGCACATTGCCCATTTGTTCCCCAAAAGGCATGAATCCGATATGGACACCCTGCAGGAATAATGAAAGCCCTAAAAATGCTAAAACAAACCCGATGCTGATGCCTATTAATCGTTTTAATGGTAATTTCAAAAATAGAAAATGGAAGACAGCAAACAGAATGGCAAGAGGCAAAAGCGCGATCGCAACCTCTTGCATCGTTGCGCCAAAACCTTCAAATATAACAAGGTTCATCCGTAAATCACTCCCAGAATCAGCACGGATAAAATAGGACCGATAGAAGCCAGTCCAACAAGCCCGAATCCGTCACTTGAGGCGGATTTACCTCTGATGACTGTGGCGACACCAACGCCAAGAGCCAATATAAACGGTACTGTGAGCGGTCCGGTTGTTACCCCGCCGGCATCGAATGAAATCGGCACAAAATTTGATGGTGTCAAAGCGGCCATTATAAAGACCAGGGCATAACCGCCAGCCAATAAATAAATCATTGGAATATTAAACACGATACGGAACATGGCCAATGCAACGAAAATACCGACCCCAATCGCAACTGACATAATCAGTATGCTTTGTGGAATGGCCCCACCTGATACACTGTCAATTTGTGAGGATAGAACACGGACATCGGGTTCGGCAAATGTAACAACTGCTCCGAGCAGAAATCCGAATAAAACAATAACCCCTATCATTTTTGTCTTGGTTAAAGCGGATCCGATCATCTCTCCAACTGGAAGCAGGCCGACATTGACGCCCAGCAGGAAAAGTATAAGTCCGACACCGACAAAAAGGACACCAATCAGAAATTGGACAAACGCCTCCATCGGCAGCCAGATAATCGTGAATTGCAGCACTGTAATGACGATTGCAATCGGTAAAATAGAATAAATAACTTCTAAAACAGTGTCTTTAATATTGTCCATAAAAAACCCCCAGGTGTGCTTGGCGAATTGTTGCAAACGAAGAAACGTATATTGGAAGATTATTCGCAGAAAGAGGAGATATACGCATGTGTTCTTCTTAAATTATAGCATTATGTAGAAATAATCAGAAATAAAAAGCATCAGTGATCTGACATCGAGATTCATGCCAAAGCAGTGTAAGCACTGTTTTGACTACCATTGCAAACGTATTGAGAAAAAAGGATTGGGTATAAAGAATTATTTATTTACAGAACTTTTGAAAAATTGGTTATGTCGTTGCATGTACAATTGGTTCTTCAGCCGCTAATCTAGTATTGAAAGCCTTTACAGATAGATTTGGAGGGAGGCAAAATCATGAAGACATGATATTTTGCTTAATTTTAAATTATATGAACTGGCGTTATGAAGCGATTAAACTGGGAGGGGAGTGAAACGCGGTAACGGCAGATAAAATATAACTTAAAAGGAGTGAATGTTTTGCTTAAACGACGGTGGTTTTCAATCCTCTCGTTCACGCTTGTTTTCTTGCTGTGCTTCCCTGCTGCAGCTTTCGGCAAGGGCTGGGATGATCCGGTCAAACCGGGCTGGGGAAATGGTGAAAAAGCGAAGCACGGCTGGATTGTCAGTAAAATGAACCACATGACACTGGAAGAGAAAATCGGCCAGTTATTTATTATCCATATGTATGGACAGACCCCCACAGATCCCGACTACGAAGAAACCAACCTAAACAATAATCGCGGCGCTAAAAACTTTAAAAAAGCAATAGAAAAATATCATATCGGCGGTGTCATTTATTTTAACTGGACCGATAACATCGGGAATCCGGCTGATGTTGAACAGGTTAACGCCCTGTCAAATGGGCTGCAGGACATTGCCATGGATCAGCGTATGCCAATTCCGTTGTTCATTTCAACCGATCAGGAAGGCGGTATTGTTCAGCGGCTGACAAGTCCCGGCACGGTTTTCCCTGGAAATATGGCGCTTGGAGCAACCCGTTCAACCGATTTGGCTGCTGACTCTGCAGGAATTATGGGCACTGAGTTAAGCAGTCTCGGCATTAACATGAATTTTGCGCCTGTAGCGGATGTCAATGTAAATCCGGAAAATCCGGTCATCGGTGTCCGTTCATTCGGTGAAGATCCTGACCTTGTTTCTGATATGGCCGTTTCTCAAGTGCAGGCTTATCAGAATCAAAAAGTTGTTCCGACAGCCAAACACTTCCCGGGACATGGTGACACGGATGTTGACTCACACTATGGCCTGCCGGTTATCAATCATGATCTGGAAACATTGCATAATGTTGATCTGAAGCCATTCCAGGCAGCGATTGACGCTGGCATTGAGGCGATTATGACGGCACACATTGTCGTTCCAGCGCTTGATGATTCTGGTCTGCCGGCGACATTGTCGAAACCGATTTTAACCGATCTTTTGCGTGAGGAAATGGGGTTTAACGGACTGATTGTAACAGACAGCCTTGGCATGTCCGGGGCTAACGTGGTCGAGCCTGAACGCGTTCCGGTTGAAGCGTTTAAAGCAGGAAATGATATTTTACTGAACCCGCCTGATGTCGAGCAATCGTATAATGCGATGCTTGAAGCGGTTGAAAGCGGCGAGATCAGTGAAGAGCGCGTTGATGAATCCGTTTACCGTATTTTGAAGGCCAAGATGGAAAAAGGTCTGTTCGGTGATCCGAAAACCGATCCTGATGCAGTTGAAAACATTGGAACAGACGAAAATTTGGCCAAAGCAGATGAAATCGCCAATAAGAGCATTACCATGGTGAAAAATGAGAACAATTTGCTGCCGCTGCAGGATAATCAGGATGTTCTGATTACCGGTCCATCACTCGGCGAGCCCGCATACCTTGCCGATCAGCTTGCAGGCAAAGGCTACAATGTCAGTGCTTATACAACCGGTACAAGTCCTTCGCAGGCGCAAATTGATGAAGCGACAGCGCAAGCGCAAGATGCTGATACAGTTGTTGTGACCACATATACGGCAAATACAAATCCGGCCCAGCAGCAATTGGTTTCAGCGCTTCAGAGTACTGGAAAACCTCTTGTTGTGTCAGCAATCCGGAATCCGTATGATTTGATGAAGTTTCCTGAAGTAGATGGTTATCTCACCACTTACGGCAACCGGGATGTATCGGTTGAAGCACTTGCCAGAGTTCTGAGCGGAGATGTGAATCCGCAGGGCAAACTGCCGGTTACGATTCCTGAATTGTACGAGTATGGTCATCACCTTGGTTATTGAAGGTGACGATTGATCATTAGAAAAATAATACTCAGCAAAATAAAAACAGGAGGCATTGATAATGAAAAAATGGATGGTCATATTAGCGGCCGCCATCATGATGTTAACGACATTGTCTGTTGTTATGGCAGATTCCCCGGGAAATGGCAAAGGACCGCCTGATGGTGTGCCGCCGGGACATGACACAGACGTCAAGCTTGGTGTTGACGTATTGCTGGAAGATAAAATTGACATGCTTGAAGGCAAGAATGTCGGGTTGATTACGAATCCGACCGGTGTTGATCAGGAATTGAACAGCATCGTCGATACATTGCACAATCACGATGATGTTAATCTTGTCTCACTGTACGGACCGGAGCATGGTGTTCGCGGAAGTGCACAGGCAGGTGAATATGTTGAGTTTTATATCGATGAAAAAACGGGCCTGCCTGTCTACAGTCTTTATGGTGAAACGCGCAAACCGACACCGGAAATGCTCGAAGACGTTGATACATTGCTGTTTGATATTCAGGATGTCGGTACGCGTTTCTATACCTACATCTACACGATGGCGTATGCAATGGAAGCTGCGGCTGAAAACGACATTGAATTCGTTGTTCTTGACCGTCCGAACCCGCTTGGCGGTGAAAAAGTGGAAGGTCCGGTATTGGAGCCTGATTATTCATCGTTTGTCGGCATGTACCCGATCCCGCTTCGCCATGGCATGACCGTCGGCGAATTGGCCAAGTTGTTCAATGAAGAGTTCGATATCGGCGCTGATCTGGAAGTTGTTGAGATGGAAGGCTGGGATCGTTCGATGACATATGACGAGACGGGGCTAGAATTCGTTATGCCATCACCGAATATGCCGACACTTGATACAGCATCCGTCTATCCGGGGGCAGCCCTGATCGAAGGAACAAATGTCTCAGAAGGACGCGGCACAACCAAGCCGTTTGAATTGATTGGTGCGCCGTTCATCAACAGTACGGAACTTGCAGCCAATTTGAATGAACAAAGTCTTAATGGTGTTCAGTTCAGAGCTGCGTCATTTACACCACAATTCTCAAAACACAGTGGTGAATTGTCCCACGGCGTTGAAATTCATGTGAAAGATAAAGAAGCATATGAACCGGTTGAAACGGGCGTTACAATTGTCAAAACGATCCATGATATGTATCCTGAAGACTTTGCTTTCCGGGAAGAAAACAGCGAGGGCATCTCATTCTTTGACAACCTGATCGGCAATGGCTGGGTCCGGGACAAAATAGAAAACGGTGATTCAGTAGATGACATCGTCAACACATGGCAGCCGGAACTGAATGAATTCAAAGAGACAAGAGAAGATTACTTGCTTTATGAAGGGGGCAACAAACGGCCGGGACCACCATGGAATAACTAAATTACTGAGGGATAGGTTTTCCGGGGGACCATAATCAGACGCTATGGTCCCCCAGATTATGAATTGACAAAATGTGTTTTAACATCAATATCTTCTCGGTCATCACTTCTGTAATCGAAAGCATTACGTAAGGCACGAGTAAGAGGTGACAAAACGTTTCTCATGTGTCATATTGTTGTGTGATACTTAACAACCCGGACTGCTTCTCAAAACAGTCCGGGTTTGTTGGTTCGTACTATATTCAGCTAGTGCCGTTTGTTAAGCCACAGCACACCGGATTTGGCCAGGCGTGGAATGTAGCCGACCATCGATTGTGACATCATTTCCCCAAAACCTTCCGAGCTTCCGAGCGATCCGAGGGTGCCTTTCAGCTTGAGCTTGCCGGGTTTTTTCGGTTCTTTATCTTTAATGACCGAATTGAGGACATCCGCGGTTTGTTCACCTTGCTGCCGAGCAAGTTGGGCGCTGGGTGAATGTTCTGAGGCGGCACAATCACCAACGACATAAATATGCGGCTTTTCAGGCACTTGATAATAGTCGTTTACAACAATTTTTTCCTGACCGTCCTGTTCAAGCGGCAATTCACGCACAAGGTAATTTGGGCGCACGCCTGCTGTCCAGATGGTGACATCATTCACATAACAGACGCCGTTATTACAGACCCCATCTTTCTCAACATACTCAACTTGTGCATGATGAAGCACCTCGACATCATTTTTCATGAACCAGTCTTCAACATAGTTCTGAATCTTCCGGTCGAACGCTTTCAAGACTGAATTGCCACGGTCAAGAATCCGGATGTTTAAGTCAGGTCTGCTTTCACGGATTTCAGATGCCACTTCAATTCCGCTGAGTCCTGCACCGACGATTGTAGCCTTTCCGTATGCAGGCAGGTTGCCGATTGCCATCCCGGCATGACGCGCTTTGTTGAGCGTCTGGACACTTTCGGTAAACTTAGTTGCTCCTTCAATGCCATGGTGATTGTCTTCACATCCCAAAGCAATCACCAAATAATCAAATGGAACAGGCTCACTTCTTTCCCGCAAATTGATCTGCTGATTGTCGGTATCAATTTTGGTGATCTCAGCATACACGTAGCTGACTTTGTCATGTTCCGGAAAGTCCATGCGCACGTCTTTATCAGCTGAAGTACCGGCTGCTATCGTGTAAAATTCTGTTTTAATCGAGTGGTAAGGATTGCGGTCGATTATGGTAATATGCAAATCCTCGGGGAGATTATGCTCAACCAAGTTTTGCAGTATATTCAATCCGCCATACCCGCCGCCCAGGATGACTAAATTTCTCATGACAAAACTCCTTAATATCTGTAAGTGCGCGTTCAAAAAAGAGGATAAAAAGGACCGAGAAGTTCGAGGCGGTGCAGTTTCGAGCAGCGGAATGTATGGTATTTGGATACATGAGCCGCGGAGAAACAAGCCAATAAAGAACTTCGATGTGTCATTTTTACCGGACTTTTTGAACAACCTCTATAAGTGCTCCTAATGATAAGCGTATCAAAAGTGACGCTGGAAAACTAGGAAAAGACAGGGAATTGTTATTTAAATTTTGCCAGTGATAAAGTATTATTATACAAAACAGCAGGAAAGGTGTCATTTTAATGGATCGATTAACATTTGGTTCACTTTTGGATGTGATTGGTGAACTGTTTTCAGATGAGATTTCGATTGCGGTCTCGGACACATCCGAGTATATTTATTACCGTCCGAGTAAGCGGATTGATTTAAAAATAAAGACAGGTGATCCGGTCGTTGAGGGGACGATTGCCCATAAAGCAATTAGTACCGGACAAAAGGTATCGGAGTTCATTGACCGTAATGTATTTGGTGTGCCGTATCACGGAATGGCTGTCCCGTTTCATCAGGAGGGGGAACTGCAAGGGTGTGTGACAGCTATTTATCCGGTCATGACTGAGGGTAAAGCGGTTGTAACGGTAAAAACAGGAGATGGCTGGCGTCCGATTCCCTTTTCTGATGTGGTCTTTATGGAAGCCAAAGATCGAAAAACGTATGTGTTTGCAGAGGAATTGGCGGGAACCACAAATCGTGCGCTTCAGGATTACGAGTATTCACTTCCGAGAGAGACGTTCATTCGCTGTCATCGTTCATTTATTGTTAATGTTCATCACATCAGTGATATTTTCCCGGATACGCATTCTACGTTTATGCTGGCGATGGACAATGGCATTCAGGTGCCGGTCAGCCAGTCCTATGCGAGTTACTTCAGGAAACTGCTCGGGTTTTAAGATCAAGTCATGCGAGAGGGCTTTGCGGGTGCAAGTAACGGCATTTTCGGTATATCAGAATGGATATTCCCCGGCACCATAAAACTCGAGTCTTTTAATTTCGGACGTAAAATATCTGCCGGTTGTAAAAATGTGTTGCTTCATCCGTCTAACTTGCTTGTTCATGATGAATATAGCTATTCGCCGCAAAAATCCCCGATGCCCCTGGTCTGATACGTTAGAATTGTTTTACAACTAAAAAGAAAGGGGTTACATCATGAACGCTAACAAAGAACGAATTCACAACGAGTGCCTCCGCGGACGTGTTGTGTCAGCACAGGATGCTGCATCATGGATCAAGGATGGCATGACGCTGGGGATGAGCGGGTTTACACGTGCAGGTGATGTGAAAGCGGTCCCAACAGCACTCGTCGAACGGGCAGAAGACGAGACGTTTAAAGTGAACGTATTCACCGGTGCATCACTCGGTTCAGATATTGATACAATGTTTGCTGAAGCAGGTATCATTAATAAACGCCTGCCATTCCAGGCAGACCCGGTTATGCGGAAAAAGATCAATCAGGGTGAGCATCTGTTTGTCGATCATCACTTGTCACACACGTCTGAGTGGATCAGGCATGATGTTATCGAAACAATTGATTACGCTATTTTGGAAGCGATTGCGATTACGGAAGATGGCGCGATCATTCCATCTACTTCAATCGGGAACTCGCTTGTGTTCGCTGAAAATGCAAAAAATATTATCGTTGAAATAAATACAGCCTAGCCGGAGCTCTTAGAAGGCGTCCATGATTTGTACAGCCCGGCAAAACAGGGCGAACGTGAGCCGATACCACTGACAAAACCGGATGCCCGGATTGGTGAAACAAGCATTCAAATTGATCCGGAAAAAATCAAAGGGGTTGTGTTTACCCACCAGAAGGATTCCCCTTCGACGATCGGTCAGCCTGATGAAGAAACGAAAATGATGGCCGATCATTTGCTTGATTTTCTAAGGGATGAAGTCCAATCAGGCCGGCTGGATAAACAGCTCGCACCGCTTCAGTCCGGAATTGGTTCAGTTGCCAATGCTGTGCTTCACGGCATGGTTGATTCCGAGTTTGAAAATCTGCAAGTCTACTCGGAAGTCTTGCAGGATGCGGTATTTGACTTAATTGATGCCGGCAAAGTAGATTTTGCGTCATGCTGCTCAATCACGCTCTCGGAAGACAAGATGCAAAAAGTCTTTTCCAATTTTGAAAAGTATCGTGACAAACTGGTCATGCGCCCGCAGGAGATTTCCAATCATCCGGAAATCATTCGCCGCCTTGGATTGATTTCTATCAACACTGCACTGGAATTTGACATTTACGGCAATGTCAACTCGACGCATGTTTCCGGTACCAAAATGATGAATGGCATTGGTGGATCAGGTGACTTTGCACGCAACGCCAAGCTCGCTATTTTCGTCACGAAATCGATTGCCAAAGATGGTGACATCTCAAGCATCGTGCCATTTGCCTCCCATATCGATCATACAGAGCACGATGTTGATGTGGTCGTAACTGAACAGGGATATGCGGATCTGCGCGGTCTGGCACCACGCGAACGGGTTGAGAAAATCGTTGAAAATTGTGCGCATCCAATGTACCGCGGGCAATTATGGGGCTATTACAATGAAGCGCTCGAACGCGGCGGGCAGACACCGCACATTTTGGAAAAAGCTTTCTCATGGCATGCCAATTTTGCAGATAATGGCACAATGCTGGAGCGTATACCTGAAACAGTCTAACATTTGCCTTGCTTATGAATGTTCATATACAGAAAAGACCACGCCAAGAGGAAGCGTGGTCTTTTCTGCAGCGTCAGAAATATATAAATTATGATTGACCTTATAAGAAAAACTTCGGCACACACTATAGGAAGAGGCTAAACTTGAGTTTTTCTAATATCATTATTTGTTCAGTATTTTCTTCATAGCGTTGATTCGGCCGACGTGATTGCCTTCGTGGAATGCCGCCAGCGCTGCCAATTCACCATATGTCTGAGCGCCTAAAACTGTTTTAGGCAATTTTTCATCCAATTTTTCCTCAGGAATCTGCTTGATCCGTTTCAACTGGTCTGTCAATTGGCCTGCAAGCTCATCAGCGCTTGGGACATCTTCAGGCCAGTCTGCGGGTTTAGAACCATAGCCGAATAAATCTTTATAGCGTTCCGGCAGATGCTCTGTATTCTCCGGAAATCCGAACAAGAACTGTTCGTTTGTTGTCAGTACATGACCGATATGCCAGTGAATCGTATTATTGAACCCTTCCGGCTGCGTTTCCAGCTGCTTTTCATCCAAATCTTTGATTTCACCCATGAATGCGCTATGTGTTGTGTTAAACTGTGTCATAATTAAGTTGCTCATCTTAAAACCTCACTTTTATAAGTATTTAAGTCCAGTATAACAATTTTCCCCCTGTTTCCAAATGATGAAGCATTTTCATGCATGGTCCCGTAAAAAATACGAGGAGTGATTGTTTCATGGCTTTTAAGTATGCGAATGCTGTCAACGATGTTAAACAGTTTTTTGAAAGAAAACTTGACTCATTATAAACTTAAGTTTATAATATAAACAAATGTTTGAGAAGAGGTTGCTATGATGAATGAACGCGAACGCAAACTTTTTCAGCTGATTAAGAATAACCCTTACATCTCTCAGCAGGAACTGGCAGAGGCACTGGATTTATCCCGTCCGTCTGTAGCAAATCTGATTTCAGGGCTGATGAAAAAAGGGTATATTCGGGGGAAAGCATATATCCTGAACGAATTAAAGGAAGTCATTTGTATTGGCGGTGCGAATATTGACCGCAAATTTTATGCGAAAGAGCCTGTACGGGAAGGAACGTCCAACCCGGTTCGTTCTGAGCAAAATGCCGGCGGAGTGGCACGGAATATTGCTGAGAATCTCGGCAAGCTTGATGTCAATACCAAACTGCTCACTGTCAGCGGGACTGATAAAGATTGGGATTATATCCGGGAAGCATCGGCCCCATACATGAACTTGGAGGATGTGAGGCATTTCTCCGGATCGACAACCGGTTCTTACACAGCTGTTCTGGATGAATCCGGGGAACTGATTTATGGACTGGCTGATATGGAGATTTTTGATTTGATGATTCCGGAATGGATCAAAGCACAGGTACCGGTTTTATTGCAGGCCAGATGTATTTTGGCTGATTTGAATTGTCCGAAAGAAACGCTTGCATTTTTATCCCAATTTGCTGCCGGTCATGATATACCGCTTATAATCGTGACGGTCTCGGCACCGAAAATGGATCGGCTTCCGGCTGACTTGAGCGGCCTGACGTGGCTGATTACAAACAAAGCTGAATCGGAGGCCTATTTCCAGGGAGATTTTTCAATGCGTGAACTGGCAGATAAATGGTTGAAACTGGGTATTAAGAATGTTGTGATAACGCATGGCAAAGAAGGTGCTGTGGTTGGCAGCCAGGCTGAAGGCATCCATCATATTCCAGCCGTTGAACTGGATAAAATCATCGACGTGACTGGTGCAGGCGATGCATTCTCATCAGCTGTCACATATGCATGGCTGAATGATGAAGTGCTTGCCAAAGTCGCTTGGACTGGAGTTGTCAACGCCACGAAGACATTAATGTCGGGTTATACTGTAAGGCCGGAATTATCAGCGGCACAACTACAAAACGATATGGAGGAACTTTCATGAATCAATACCTAGCGTTTTCAGAAGAAGTCAGTAAGGCAAAGGAACAAGGTAGACCGGTCGTTGCCCTCGAATCCACCATCATTTCACACGGCATGCCGTATCCGCAAAATGTGGAAACCGCCCGTGAAGTTGAACAGATTATTCGAGACCATGGTGCAGTGCCGGCAACAATTGCGATTATGGACGGAAAAATTAAAATTGGTTTGAGTGATGATGAATTGGAAAGCTTTGGCCAGGCTGAAGGTGTCGCAAAAGTGTCTCGCCGGGATCTGCCGTATATCGTGGCAACTGAGCAAAAAGGCGCGACCACCGTTGCTGCGACGATGATCTGTGCTGAACTTGCCGCTATCGAAACTTTTGTGACCGGCGGTATTGGTGGTGTTCATCGGGGTGCGGAGGCATCAATGGATATCTCAGCGGACTTGGAAGAACTGGCTAAAACAAATGTTGCAGTTATTTGTGCAGGTGCTAAATCGATTCTTGATCTCGGCTTAACGATGGAATATCTGGAGACAAAAGGTGTCCCGGTAATCGGTTATGAAACAGATGTATTGCCGGCTTTTTATACACGAACAACCCCGTTTCCGGTTAACTTTCGGGCTGATGAACCGGATACAGTCGCCTTATCTCTTAAAGCAAAACGTGACCTCGGTCTTTCCGGCGGTGCTGTGATCGCCAACCCGATTCCAGAGGCTTATGCGTTGGCCGAGGAAGAGATATCAGCGGTCATCTCACAGGCGCTGGAAGAAGCTGAGGCAGGCGGCATAACCGGCAAAGATGTTACCCCGTTTATGCTGGCAAAAGTAAAAGAACTGACAGGCGGCAAAAGCCTTGACGCCAATATTGCACTCGTGAAGCATAACGCTCATGTTGGTGCGGATATCGCTGTGAAATTGGGTGCCATGGATTAATACGGTTTGATTAAAAAGCACGTGAGCGAGTTGCCTCATGTGCTTTTTTGTTGTTTTTCGGGCAGGCATCCATTGCCGAACAATAAATTTGAATGATGCAGTGAATATTGAAGAAACTAGAGAAGAACACCATGGAGTTTTGTATAAAATTTATTGGCAAATTACAGCAAAGGAGACTGAAAGAATGGCAAATGTCAAATTAGCAATCGTTTACTACAGTTCAACAGGAACGAATTATAAAATGGCACAATGGGCTGAAAAAGCCGCACAGGATGCAGGAGCTGAAACAAAACTGGTAAAAGCACCTGAACTTGCACCGGAAGAGGCGATTGCATCTAATCCTTTATGGAAAGAACATTATGAAGCAACGAAAGATGTGCCTGAAGCGAATTCGGATGATATCGAGTGGGCTGATGCCATTATATTCAGCGCCCCGACACGTTTTGGCACCCTGCCGGCGCAAATGAAGAATTTCATCGATACACAGGGCGGCCTTTGGGCAGCAGGCAAAACGATCAACAAAGTTGTAAGCTGGATGACCTCAGCACAAAATCCGCACGGCGGACAGGAAGCAACATTACTCTCGCTTTATACATCCATGATGCACTGGGGTGCTGTGATTGCAACACCGGGATACTCGGATGATTCCATCTTTGCCGGCGGCGGTAATCCTTATGGTGCCAGTGTTTCCGTTGATCAGGACGGCAACATGGTTGAAGATGTTGAAGGAGCGGTCTCCCATCAGGCACGCCGTACGGTTGATGTTGCATCCCGTATTGTTGAAGGCAGCTGAATAGTTTAAAAGCCGCAATCTCCTATCTGAGGATTGCGGCTTTTAAACGTTAAGGGTATTTTCTGGCCAAATGCTCAAGTTCACAGTGAATCCGCTGAAGTTCACAATTAAATCACTAATGTTCACAATTTAAGCGGCCGGCACAAGCAAAAAAACCTGGCGTTTGCCAGGTTTTTTTAAACCGGAAAATCCTATTCCATTAGCTCGCCGATAATCTCATACGAGCGGACGCGGGCTTTATGGTCATAAATCTGTGAGTTGATGATTATTTCGTCAGCTCCTGTTTCTTCAAGCAGCTTTTCCAGTCCCTGCTTTACCGTTTCTTTGGTGCCGATCAGCGTGTATGCCGAGTTGCTTGACTGTTCCACGACCGCCTTTTCCATTTCTGACCAGGCTTCATCAGGGTTCTCGATCGGCGGCTGCAGTTTCTCCGGCGTTCCGCGGCGGATGCTGAGAGTCTGCTCCTGCTGGGTTGTGGCCAAATATTTGGCTTCATCTTCTGTGTCGGCAGCAATCACATTGACACCAATCATCGCATAAGGCTTATCCATTAAGTCGGATGGTGTGAAATTCTCGCGATACATATTCATCGCCGCTACAGTATTGTCCGGTGCAAAATGACTGGCAAATGAGAATGGGAGGCCTTTTTGGGCTGACATTTGGGCACTGAAACCGCTTGAGCCGAGCAGCCAAATCGGAATCTTGAGTCCTTCGCCTGGCACACTATGAACTGCCGCGGTTCCGGCAAAGTAATTTTCCAGTTCCTCCACTTGCATCGGATAATCCTCAACGCGCTGATTCAACGTGCGTCTAAGCGCATAAGCGGTCGCCTGATCGGTGCCTGGTGCACGGCCAAGTCCAAGGTCGATGCGGCCCGGATACAATGTTTCCAGTGTACCAAACTGTTCGGCGATAATGAGTGAAGCATGGTTTGGCAGCATGACACCGCCTGAGCCGACACGCATCTCATTGGTCGCACCGGCGATGTGTCCAATCAGTAAAGATGTGGCCGAACTGGCGATTCCCGGCATATTATGGTGCTCGGCCAGCCAGTACCGGTTGAAACCGAATTTTTCTGTGTTCTGCGCTAAATCGACGCTGTTCTTAAATGACTGTTCCGGAGTGAAGCCTTCCAGGACGGGGGCAAGATCCAGAACAGACAGTGGAATATTGTTAAATGTTTTGTTTGGCATATAATTCACTCCTTAATGAAGATGATACGGCCTTCTGAACAGCAGTTCTAATATTTTGCCCAGAGAACTGCACTTAATCATTATCCTGTGGTTGATGCCCGAATTGATTATATTCGTGAAAGCGGAAATGCGGCATGGCGTGATTTCGATAAACTTGGATTGAGTAAGACACAAAAGCTTTTTTATCTACTTAGCGGCCCGAACACGCGGGGGGCTCCTGCGGGATTAGTGGCCAAAGTAAGACCCCGCAGAGCGGAGTTCGAGAAGCACACGGTTACCCGCGGAAAGCGAAGTGTATTTGGGCCGCGGCTACCATATCGACAATCTATGTGTGAAAACTTGAGAGAGTCTTGCCTGAAATCTTGATTCACTCGTGTTTCGTTTGCCACATTGCCATGCATGCCGTATTATAGTACAATATAATACTGGAATGTGTTGAAATGAGGGATATACATGAGCAAGAAATCCATTTACGGATTGACATATGAAGCATTGCAGGATTGGCTGACAAATCATGACCAGCGTCGTTTTCGCGCTGATCAGGTGTGGAATTGGCTTTACAAAAAGCGGATAAACGACTTTTCTGATATGAGAAACGTGAACAAAGAAACGATTGCACTGCTTGAAGAAAATTTTGTTCTCCATACGACAAAGGAAGAACTGAGGCAGGAATCCGAGGACGGGACGATCAAGTACTTATTCAGACTGTCAGACGGTAATCTGGTTGAAACAGTTTTAATGCGATTCAATTATGGGCTGTCGGTTTGTGTAACGACTCAGGTTGGCTGCAATATCGGCTGTTCGTTCTGTGCGAGCGGATTGCTCCGGAAAAATCGTGATTTGAACAGCAGTGAAATTGTTGAACAGATCGTTAATGTGCAGAAAGATATGGATATAAAGGAAAGCGACGAGCGCGTCAGCCATATTGTTGTAATGGGGATTGGCGAGCCGTTTGATAATTTCAATAACCTGATGGATTTCATCAATGTTGTAAATGATGACGCCGGTCTGAATATCGGTGCGCGTCACATCACAGTATCAACAAGTGGACTGGCGCATAAGATTTATGAATGGGCTGATACTGGGACTCAAGTTAATTTGGCTATTTCTTTGCACGCGCCGAATAATGAGTTAAGAACATCGATTATGAAAATCAACCGGGCCTTTCCGATTGAAAAGCTGATGAAAGCTGTTGATTACTATCTGGAACGGGTGAATCGGCGGATCACATACGAATACATCATGCTTAAAGGCGTCAATGACCATAAGGAGGATGCTGAAGAGTTGATTGAACTTCTGTCAGATAAACGTCACCTGTCTTATGTGAATCTGATTCCGTACAACACGGTCAGTGAGCATGATCAGTATCAGCGCAGTGATTCGTCAACTATCCAGGCTTTCTATGAAACGCTGAAGGAAAACGGACTTAACTGCGGTGTCCGCTGGGAAAACGGTGCAGATATTGATGCCGCATGCGGGCAGCTGAGAAGTAAACAAGTTAAAAAGGAAACTGCGGGTTAATTCAAAATACGTCCTGAATCAGGGCGTATTTTTTTGTCTGCATCTACCTCACTCAATATTTTGAATTTTATAATTCGGCTCTTTGACTCTTAATTTATCCATGTAAACAGATATTGTACACAAGAATACAAAAAGAATACATTGAGTTTACAATACCGTGTACATGTACACAAAACAATACACAAGTTGAAACGACAGTGTGTTCATTTTATGTATACAAGTAAACGGAATAAGAACACGAAAATAGTCTCATTGCGTATTTTTCTAAAAAAGATTATCCTATTAATATAGCTAAGCTAGATTAGCAGATGAGATTTTGAACAACTTCTATTAATACAATTATTTCATGAAAGGGGAATCTTAAATGAAAGATTCAAGAATTGCAGCTGTTGATGTGGGAAATGATGCTGTTAAGGCGAACTTTGGAAAAATGGAGAACGCGTATTACATACCAAATGTCATTGCGCGTGACATGGAGGACAGGCCGGTCATCGGTATCGAAGACCTCGATGAAAAAGACCCGCTTGATAATTTGCATATAAAGGTGCACTCCCCTGCTCTGGAAGAAAACAATGCGGTCTACCGTGTTGGAACCTTGGCAACGAAAACAAATAATTCAACTGAGCTTGATCAGGGCAGCAGCAAATCCGAGGAAGATCAGACATTGATCATGCTGTTTGCTTCAATTGCCTTGGATTCTGTTAGCAGCAATTCGTTTAAGAAAGGCAAAAACGACACGATTGATGCTAACTACACGTTAGGTACCGGACTTCCGCTCAGAGAAGTGAAAGAAGGAAAAGATGTCGGCTATCGTTCCCAGCTGCTCGGAAATGTCCACCAGGTAGAATTTTTGGTGACACCGCAATACCAGGGCATCAAAGTCAACATTAAGTTTGATGAAGTGAAAGTATACCCGGAAGGATTTGCGGCGTACGTCAATTTGATTATGGATAATAATTTGAACGTGATTAATAAGGAATTGATTGATAAACAAATACTGATTCAGGACATCGGCGGTCTTTCAACCGATATCGCCGTTATCCGCAACAGAACGGTGGATGATGATAAGGCACAGGGCTTTCCGCTTGGCGTTGCCGAGTCTCTTGAGGAGATTCGCGAAGAAATCCGGACAAGGCATGGGGTTGAACTGGACAGCCGGCGTGATGTCGTTGATATTATCACCCGTAAAAATGACCGCCATCATATCATGGTAAAAGGCAGCCGGACGAATATCCATGACATTACTGATCGGATTTTAGTGGAATTGGCAAAGAAAGAATACCGGAATCTCCGTAATGTCTGGCAAAAGAATTCCCAATCGGAAATCTGCTACTTTGTCGGCGGCGGTTCTGCTGTATTGAAAGATTACATCAAATCGCTGAACAATAAACTGGACGGGTTTAATATTGATTTCTTTGAAGATGAAGAGGAAAGTATTTGGATGATGGCCAACGCGTATTACAAATTGATCATGGATTACGTTAATAAAAATACGCCGGCTGAGGCAAAGGAAAAAGCCACAACAGAAAAAAAGTAGGGTGATACCATGCAAGGGTCTAAAAAGAATATCGAACGCGGGCAGTCGATTACTTTCCGAATCCCGTCTGATACACCTGATTATCTGTTAAAACAGCTTCAGAAACTGAAAGAAACTGAGCGCCGGAATTTTTCCAGTCAGATTGCACAGTACGTTCTGAAGGGCGTTAATGAAACATATACTCGAGAGCGGGAAACGGTAACAATACCGCTTCCCCGTCAACTGACAAAGGAACAGAAAAACTGGCTGAAACACGAGCATTCCGAAGCCTTGATTGGGTCAATTGTGTATCAGCTGCTGCAGGATCCGATGCGGGCAACATCGATTATGTCGACATTAAACGGCGGCCGGCCGACGATGGAAGCTGAACCATACGTTGAAGAGGAAGAACCTCTGGAGGCCTCTGAAGACAATGTGCCTGATCTGGATTCCGTTGACCTTGACCAGCTGGATGATTTGCATCAAGCAGACAATGAAGAGACAGAGGAAACGGGGGAAGATCCGCTCGCAGATTTCTTTTCGAAAATGAATAAATGAAGCAATTGAGAACACTGTCCTGAACGATTTTCAGGGCAGTGTTTTTTGGTGCCAAGATGACTTTGGAATGCATAAGATGCCGGCCTCTAATTAAACTATCCATAGGAGGTAGGTATTATGGAATTTGATTGGATGTGGAAAGCAGTCCTTATTGTGATTGCGGGCACGTTTCTGTTGAGAATGGCAGGCAGGAAGTCGATTTCACAGATGACGCTTCCGCAGACAGTCATCATGATTGGGATCGGTTCATTATTAATTCAGCCGGTAGCCGGGAGTAATGTCTGGGTCACGATAGCTGTTGGAGTGATTTTTATTGCAACTTTATTTATTATGGAGTACGTACAGGTAAAAGGAAACATATTTGAAAAAATCATCACAGGCAAATCAAAAGTATTGATCGAAAATGGAACCCTCAATGAAAAAAACATGAAAAAACTTCGCATGACCGTTGACCAGCTTGAAATGAATTTGCGCATGCAGAACATAAAAAAGTTAGATGACGTGGAATGGGCTACTCTCGAACCGAATGGTCAGGTTGGCTTCAGTCTTAAAAATGACGCGCAGCCTGTCACAAAAAAAGAATTTAACCAGTTGGCTTCAGACGTTCAGGAAATCTTGAACCAGGTAAATACGAACTCGCAGATAAATCAGCTCAGAACAAAACTTAATGATCTCAACAAACAAATTGCTGAAATGCAAACACAACGTAATATGTTTAAAGAACTTGATGAAAAAGACCCGGATGGTACCTCGCCAAAACACTTGCAGTAATGGCGGGTCCCCAGGGCTTCTTTTAACACCGGTATAGTCATCCAAGCAAAAATCCTGCTCCCACATAAATGACTGCGGCTATCCCCGCTCCCACTGAACAGAACTTCAGTTTGTAACGTGCATAATCGACAAGGGGCATCTCCAGGATAGAAGCAGTGGTAATTGTTGTATCACCGAGCGGAGAGGTCATCGCACCAAATGAACCGCTGGCAAACACGGCACCAACCGTCAGCGGTATTGATGCGCCTGTTGAGATTGCCAGTGCCATCCCAAGCGGCATAATAATCCCCCATGTCCCCCATGAAGACCCGATGAAATAACTGACAACAGCACCGAGGACAAAGACAATTGCCGGTATGGTGAATGCAGGCAGGAATGAACCTAGTGTTGCATTGATAAATTGTGAAAAACCAAGATCTTCTGTTACGAGTGATAATGCCCACACAAGAATCAGCAAGACAATTGCTTGCATAAGCTGGTTGCCGCCATCATAAAAATGATAAATTGTCTCAGACATTGACTGCCGGCGAATCATATAAAAAACAAATGTCAAAATAAGTGTTACAAATACGCCCAAAAGCATCACAAATGTCGCATCACCTTCTGAAAATGCCTGGAAAAATGTATCCGCCCCTTTAGCTTTACCATCCTGCCATAAAAGAAATAATGTCAGACCAAGGAGTAAAAACAGCGGTACAATTAAGTTCCAGGGCTGTGCTTTAACCGTTGACAGCTCTTTCTCGATGCCTGAGCGGTGATAGTCATGCTTATCATCCTGTCCCTTTGCTGTTTGTTCCTTCACCCGTTCTTTATCGCCGCGTGACCAGAATGTACGGATGAGTCCGATAATCAGCATGACAATCGCAAAGAAATTAAACAAAATACTCAGCAAAAAGATATGGTAAGGGTCCATATTAAGGTTGTATTTTTGCACACCGCTTTCAACGAGTGAAACCATGAAACCAACAAATGCTGTAGCAACCGGTAAAAGCACAATAACCGAACTCGTCGACACATCCATTGTGAAGCCGACTTTACGTTTGGGGATGCTCATATCTTTCATGAGTGATTTCACAACCGGTCCAATCATCATGATCCTGAACATTGGCATCATGAAGGTGAATGGCAATGTCAGCCAGATTAAACTAAGCAGACCGCGCTGGGACTCTATTTTGTCGCCAATCCATTCAGAAAACCCTTTAATACCACCTGAAATGCGCATCATGCCAATTAAACCGCCGAATAAATAAAGAAAGGCGACAATTTTAATGTTATTGGCATCTGATAATGTTGTGACAATGTAGTCGACTGATTTCTGCGTGCCGGTGAGGATGCTGAATTCAGTCAATATGCCGCCGACAAGGACGCCCAGTACCAGGCCGGGCAGTATTTTTTTCAGCCAGATCGAAAGGCCGATTACAATCACAAATGGGATTAAGGAAAGCCAATCCATTTTTCCGGTCTCCTTTCAATTAAAAGCAGTGGGTTTGTCTTTTTAGGCAACCTAGTCATCGAGGTCCTTATCCTCTAAAGCCTCCAGTGCGGACCTTCTTTTCTTCCGCTTTATTTCCTTGTCAATATGAATGGTTGGTGGCTGATAATCCTTGGTTGCACGGATATCTTCATTGGATGCCCGCATGAATGACCAAGCCAGGAGTCCCATAATAAACAGAACCGGGAATCCGGCGACAATACTGGCTGTCTGCAACGTCTGCAAGTCACCGACGAACATTAATACAAGCGGCATCAGGCATAAGGTGAATGCCCAGAAAAGTCGGTTCCAGCGCAATGGCTCGGCTTTGACTTCTTTTTGGACGACGGCTGACAGGATATAGGACGACGAGTCAAACGTTGTCGCAAGGAAAATGATCGCGAGAATCGTAAACACAGTCACCATCATCCACGCCAATGGCAGCTGATTCAGAATGGCGATGATGGCAGCAGGTGCGCTATTTTCATTCATGAAGCCAATAACATCAAATTGGCCGGATATTTGCAGATGCAAGCCGAAATTTCCCATAATCCCAAAAAACAGCACACAGCCGAGCGTACCGTAAACCATTGTACCGAAAATCATTTCCTGAATGGTCCGGCCGCGCGAAATGCGGGCAACAAATAATCCCACAAATGGTGCATAGACAAGCCACCATGCCCAGTAGAAAACCGTCCATGCTTCCGGAAATGCTGTTTCAGTAAAACCGTCAACATTTGCAAACGGCTCAAGCCATGTCGCCATTTTAAAAAAGTTGTCGATAATCAGACCAATACTCGTAAAGGCTGTTTCGCTGATAAATAACGATGGACCGAACACAAAAATAAAGGTGAGCACAAAAATTGCGAGCCAAAGATTGATATCACTCAGCACTCTGATTCCGTTCCGCAGACCTGAGTATGCGCTGATAGCAAATATCGCGGCACAAATGAGCATGATGACAGCTTTCAATGTTAAGTTTACCGGTAGACCGGTTATATCATTCACACCTTCTGCGATCATGGGTGTTCCGAGTGCCAGGGTCGTTCCGGCACCGCCCATCAGACCAAACATGAACAGAACATCAATGACAACCCCAAGCGGTGTGTCGACCAGCCTGCCGAGAACAGGTCTGACGGCTTCACTTATTTTCAGAACCGGCTTTTTCCGGACATAATAGAAGTAAGCTATCGGCAATGCCGGTAATGTATATATTGCCCAGGCAATAGGACCCCAATGAAAAATTCCGTATGCCGTTGCCCATTCCATGGCCTCCTGTGATTCACCTTCAACACCAAATGGCGGTCCCTGGTAATAGTAGGCCCATTCGATCATCCCCCAGTAAAGGATGCTCGAACCGATACCGGCAGCAAACAGCATGGCTGCCCACGATATTGTGCCAAATTCTTTGTCCTCATTTTTATCACCAAGTTTGATATGGCCGTTTTTGCTGAATGCAACAAAAATCAGAAAGGCAAAAGCAGCCAGACCGAAAATTAAATATAAGACACCAAAATTGCCGGTCATAAAATCATTTGCTATATTGACGAATTCTTTTCCGGTTTCAGGAAAAACCGCCAACGGTATGGAGACGGCAAGCAGCAGAAATAAAGCACCGAAAAATGTCGGCCAGTCGATCAAATTTTTGTTCATGAATTTCACCCTTTCTATCGATAGCTTTTCTGGATGTTGTCAGGATATTCATGAATCCGACATGTTCAGTGAAATGTTGGCATTTGGTGTGAGTCTCGATAAACTGGATGTATGATAATACAATGCGAGCGTGTTTAAATAAAGGGAAAGGGAGCGGAATTTTATGGGAGCCATGGGCAGGCTGTCGATTTATGCAAAGGTAAAAATGGTTGACTCCGAATGTCTCACCCGGATTGACGGTTGAAGAACAAATGCAGAGTGTCAGTAAAGAATTGGGGGAAGGTTATCAGGATTCATGTCGAGTGGCTTTGACGGGGAACCCCCCCGGTTGGTGTTGTCATACCGCATATCGAACCTGGCGCGCGCAACGAAGGAAGACTGTTCTATTTCGGTCTGATACCGGATGAGCGCGGCAAAGGGAAAAGCAAACCGCTCCATTCACTGGTATTACAGGTGCTGAAAGATGATTTCGGGACATCGTATTATATCGGACCGACAAGTGAAAATAATTCACTAATGCTGAAGGTGTTTGAAGCGAGCGACTGCAATGTGACCGAGCGGTATCGTATTTTTACACTGAATCGCCGCTCGTAATGGATTCGCCTTGAGTTACTACAGTTTCGGTTGAAGTTTGATGGGATTCGGCTTAAGTCCAAATCGGCTGAAGTTCACAATTTTTCAGCTGAAATGTTCACAATTAAGTGTGGGGGGTCAATCAAGTGGCCGGCAATAAAAAACCCGGTGAATGAACAGAAAATCACGTTCATTCACCGGGTCATAATCCTCAGCCTGCTTCGGTTACTTTGGCTGATGGCAGCATTTGTTTTAATTGATGATTTTCCTCGTCCGTCAGCGGCATCATTGGAAGACGGACGTCTCCAACGTTAATGCCCATCATATTTAAGGCGGCTTTCACCGGGGAAGGACTCGGCTGTTTAAACAACGCCTTCATGACAGGGAGTGTTTCCTGATGGATCGTTGCTGCCCGCTTGACATCACCATTATTAAAACAGGTAATCATTTCTTGCATTTCGCTACCAATGACGTGTGCAGCTACAGAGATGACGCCGTTTCCGCCAATTGCCAAAACAGGGAGTGTCAGACTGTCATCACCACTGTATAGGGTGAAGTTATCAGATGTTTTACTGATGATCTCAGTCATAGCATCAAGGTCGCCGCTCGCTTCTTTCACCGACACGATGTTACTGACTTCGGACAGCCGGATAATCGTTTCCGGTGCAATTGCCACGGCGCTTCTACCCGGGACATTATAAAGCATGACAGGCAAGGATGTCGCTTGTGCAACTGCTTTATAGTGCTCATAAAGGCCTTCCTGTGAAGGTTTGTTGTAATAAGGTGTTGTGAGCATGACAGCGTCGACACCAGTTGCCTCAGCTTGCTGAGTCAGTTCAATAGAAGTATGCGTGCTGTTTGAACCTGTTCCTGCAATAATGGCTGCCCGTCCATTTGCTACTTGGGCGACGAAACGAAACAAGTCCAATTTTTCATTATTTGTCAGGGTCGGGGATTCACCTGTCGTCCCTGCCACGACTAATCCGTCAGAGCCATTTGCAATTAAGTAATTTACCAATGAACGTGTTTTGTTGAAATCGACATGCCCATTTTGATCGAATGGGGTTACCATCGCAGTTAAAACCTGACCAAAATTCATTGTTTTTCACACCCCTTTTTAAATTTTAAAAAAGGGCTATCCCCCCATTATTGCAATAAAAAAACAACAACGAGGGTTCGCTGTTGCAGCAGAAACGTTACTTACATTTCTATTTGCGCAAGATAGCCCTCCATATAGTCTCCTATATGACAGTCCTGTACTTATTCAATAGCAGAACCAACCCCTGAGAATATGAGATTCTCTTAAGTTTCGGCGAATTCCCCTTTCCACAATCATCAACGGATCCCATAATCCTGCTACTGTGTACTGATGACCTTCGCACCTCTACCTACTTCAACGTGTTGAAGTAAGAAATATATAATTAGTTATAATTTAACACATGGTTCTTAGTATTTCAAGGGGGTTCGAGATAAATTTCGACATACTAATGAAATGTCCTGAAAGTTGAGCCACAGCTCCGAAAATACACTTCGCGAACTTTAGGGCGAGTGGAGCCCACGGAAAGCAAGAAATTCTGAGCTGCGTCGCCAGAGCTCACGAGATGTCTATATCGCATTTTATGGATTTTTTGCCAACACAACCACCTTTTAGAAAACAAATTTTAAATCTATTGCAAGAGATGATTTTCTATGATAGCCTATTAAATACAATATATATTAAAAAATATCTAATCATAACACTATATATAGTGTTGGCGAATCAAGGTGACATCTTCGTCTTAAAAGGGAATCCGGTGAGAATCCGGAACTGTCCCCGCAACTGTAAGTGTGGACGAACAGGCTATCCACTGTATTGCGAGCTTCATGGCAGCTATATGGGAAGGGCCTCAGTAGACAGAAGCACGAGTCAGGAGACCTGCCTGGGTTCGGACGTTTCAATCCTCGGGGCAAGAGATGGTGAAATGACAGGGACATACTATTTAATTTCTGTCGTTTTATAACCGTTCATCCCCGGGGGTGAGCGGTTTTTAATTTTTAAAGGAGGCAGAGCAATGACATTGACAGCAACTGACGAACTCGTCTCAATCATTGAAACGGCAACAGAAGGACTGAATGTGGATAAGGAAGCATTTTTGGAAAAAGCATATAAAAAAGATGCTTCATTCGATAAGAATCACTTAATAAAACTGGCACTGGAAAACATTGATGAGACGGCACCTGACTGGACATTTGTGGCTGCAAGTCTGTATCTGCAGACATTATATGAACAGGCAGCAACCAATAGAGGTTATGATTTCAGCCGCCAATACGGTGACTTTCATTCGCTCATTACGACATTGACCGATAAAGGCATTTATTCAGATCACCTTCTGAAAAAATATAACAGCTATGAAATTGACAACTTCGGCAAGATCATTGAGCCAAAGCGGGATTTATTGTTCAACTACCTTGGTCTGTATAACCTGGCAACTCGATATCTGGCCGCCGACCACCATAAAAATACTTATGAATTGCCGCAGGAACGCTGGATGATCATTGCGATGCATCTGATGCAAGATGAGACGCCTGAATATCGCGGCCAATACGTCGTGGAAGCGTATTGGGCACTCAGCAATCTGTACATGACAGTTGCTACACCAACACTTACCAATGCGGGTAAAACACACGGCCAGCTATCGAGCTGCTTCATCGATACCGTTGATGACAGCCTGCAGTCGATTTATGACAGTAATACCGACATTGCCAAACTATCGAAAAATGGCGGCGGCATCGGTGTTTACATGGGTAAAATCCGCAGCCGCGGCAGCTCGATTAAAGGCTATAAAGGTATGTCGAGCGGTGTCGTTCCATGGATTAAACAGTTGAACAACACAGCTGTCAGTGTCGATCAGCTCGGGACGCGAAAAGGTGCGATTGCCATTTACCTTGACGTCTGGCACGCCGATATTGAAGCGTTTCTTGATTTGAAGCTGAATAACGGTGATGAGCGGCTCCGCGCACACGATATTTTCACAGGTGTCTCTCTGCCGGATTATTTTATGGAACAGGTGGAAAAGCGCGGAGACTGGTACTTGTTTGACCCACATGAAGTTCGCGAGGTGATGGGCTATTCGCTTGAGGAGTTCTATGATGAAGAGAAAGGTGCAGGTTCTTTTCGCGAGCGCTATTTGGAATGTGTTGAATCAGATGAACTTACGAAACATGTCATACCGGCAATCGATATTATGAAGCGGATTATGAAATCACAGCTCGAATCCGGCACACCATTCATGTTTTACCGTGATGAGGTGAACCGTCAGAACAATAATCCGCATGAAGGTATGATCTATTGTTCGAACCTTTGCACAGAAATCACGCAGAACCAGTCACCGACGGAATTTTTGGAAGAACTGACTGAAGCGGATGGAACGATTGTGAAAAAATATAAACCCGGTGACTATGTTGTCTGCAACTTGAGTTCCATCAACCTTGGACGGGCTGTTCCGGAGCAGGTTCTGGAGCGTCTGATCAGCATTCAGGTCCGAATGCTCGATAATGCGATTGGCATAAACACACTGCCGCTGAAGCAAACACAATTAACGAACCAGAAATACCGCGCTATTGGTCTGGGAACATTCGGCTGGCACCATCTGCTGGCAAAAGAGAATATCGCCTGGGAGTCTGAGGAGTCAGTTGATTTCGCCGACAAGCTGTATGAAAAAGTTGCCTATTTAACGATTAAGACCAGTATGGAGCTGAGCAGAGAAAAGGGAAGCTATCCGGCATTCACCGGCAGCAAATGGCAGACAGGGCAGTATTTTACCGATAAA